>ONLH01000044.1 GCA_900318645.1 uncultured Prevotellaceae bacterium | reverse complement strand
AACTCTCTGACCACAAAGGTAATAACTAAACTTGAACTGATGAAGCCAGAAAGTTAAAAATGTTAATTCCCTTGGTGTGCAACATAGAAATAAATACAATAAACACTAAAGCATCCGCGCTCATGAACATTGCATGCCGGATGGAATTGTATTGATTGTACTTATTGTCTTCCTTTTAGGTATTGTCGTGAACGGGTATCAGATGATGCCGGTGAGGTAGAGGAAGATGAAGATGATGCAGACGGGAGCGATGTAGCGCATGCAGAAGAGCATATAGGGCTCCGACCTTCCCTTGAGGCGTCCGCCGTTAGTGAGCTGCTCGTGAATGATCTTGCGGTCCATAATCCATCCCACATACAACGCCGTAAAGATGCCGCCGATGAGCATGAAGATGTTGCTGGCGGCATAGTCCATCATGTCGAAGATGTTCTTGCCCCACAACTTGATGTCGTCCAGCACATTGAACGACAGGGCTGCCAGAACCGCAAGGGCAAATGTGAACAGTGCCGTCCATGCGATGGCGCGGGGACGCGACATCTTGTGCTCCTCGATCATGAAGGTAATGGGAATCTCGCTCAGCGAGATGGTAGAAGTCAACGAGGCAAAGAACACCAACAGGAAGAACAGCAGTGCCCAGAGATAGCCGCCCGCCATCTGCTGGAAAATGCCCGGCAAAACCTCAAAAATGAGACGGGGACCTGCCGTCGGCTCCACGCCGAAGGAGAACACTGCCGGGAAAATCATCACGCCCGCCAAGATAGCCACCATCGTATCAAGCACAGCGACTGTCGTCGCATCCTTGACCAGCGACATGTCATCCTTATAATAGGAGGCATAGGTCACCAGACACGAGATACCGATAGAGAGCGACAAGAAGGCCTGACCAAAGGCAGCGAGAACACCCTTCATCGTCAACTCGGAGAAATCAGGCTCGAACATGAAGCGAAGACCCTTGGTAGCCCCGGGCAGCAGCAAAGAGTTGACACAGAAGATGATAAGGATGACAAACAGCAACGGCATCATGATGCTTGCCACGCGCTCAATGCCCTTTGCAATGCCACGGCTCATCACCAGGAAGTTGAGGACAAGGAAGATTACCGTCCAGCCAACGCAGCGCCAGGGATTGGCAACCAACGCGGTGAACATGTCGCTATACTCCTGCGGCGTGTGCCCGCTCAGGTTGCCCAGTGCGGCCTGATACAGGTACTCGATAATCCATCCGCACACCACACTGTAGAAGCCGATTACCACAAAGCTGCCTAAAATGCACACATAGGTAAATAGATAATACTTCTTGCCCGGCGACAGCTTGCGCAGCGCCGCCTTCATGTTGCTATGCGTCGAGCGACCGATGATGAACTCGCTCAATATCACGGGGATGCCCATCACCAGAATACAGATGATATACACCAGAATGAAAGCTCCACCGCCATTTTCACCTGCCTCATAGGGGAAACGCCAGATGTTTCCCAAACCCACTGCCGAGCCCACCGCAGCAGCGATGGCACCTAAGCGTGTCGCAAATCCTACTCGTTTTGCCATTGGTATTGTTTGTTTTTAAGAGTTACCGCAAAAGTAAGAAGAATCCCTGACACAGGCAACACATCCCCATTGATTTTCCCAATTACAACAAAAATATGTTTAATCGTAATATACCATTACTCATTCATCCTTCAAAACTGGGGTACTGGATCCATGCGACGAGGCGATGGAGCCGGCTTGGGAGGTTTGGAGGGCTTGGCTGCGGACTTGCGACGTTTTCCCTTGCGCTGCTTAGGTGATGGCTTGGCAACCTCTACGGTTGAAGAATCCACCTCAGCCTCAAATTGCATGACTTCTTCAGTTTCATGCATAATATAGGTTGGCCGATGGCAGCGTGAAACACATGTTACCGCCAGCAGCAGAGCGATAACGGCCAAGATCACGATGGCCCCGCGGCGCTCATGCCTTGTCATTTCAAAGAAATCCCTCTTCATCATTGCCACAGAGTAATACAGCGGCAAAAATAAGAAAAACTCATCATTTTGCATATGTTGATAATCAAAATCAACTATAATTCCCCTTTTTTTTCAATTAAATTGTCAATATGTTTGTTAAAAAACTGTATCTTTGCACGCTGAAAACCAAAGATTAGAATATCACGTAATGAAAAGTTTTATCTTATCAATACCTAAAGGAGTTCCAACTGCTGTAATGTTATTGGCCGTTTTTTATTTTACTTTTGCCAGAAATCCACTGGGGCTGAACGCATTACACTCCATCCCATATCTAAAGTATTTAGGACATTTTTTACTATATTTCACCGTCTGCCTGGTGTTTATTTTTGACTACGCCAAGGCCCGTCTCCCCCATCATAGTAAAATCAACCAGGAAATCGGCATCGCTGTGGCAACAGGTGTGCTGTCATTGATTATGGAAATCGCAAAGATGCATCGTTTCGGTTTCAACTATGACCTGAACAACGTGTATGCAGCTTCCTTTGGAGCGCTGTTGGCATTCGCTTTCTACCACTTCTGGCTGCTGCACCCCTTCCGCCACTACCTGTACCACTCGATTCAGCATCACTGGCGTTACCAGCACCGTCGCAAGAAGAAATAACAAAACCTCGCTTTTTTAAACGATACACTGATTAGGCGATACTTTTGCAGAAAAGTATCGCCTAAATTTTCCATAAATCAGGCGGCGTCATGACATAAAAAATAAAAAACTGCGTCTTTTATTTTGTTCTGTCCATGACTTGCACTAATTTTCCATAAATCAGGCGGCGCCATGACATAAAAAATAAAAAACTACGTCTTTTATTTTGTTCTGTCCATGACTTGCACTAATTTTGTCAAATTCTTACAAATACGTCTGTCATTATGCTGTTCTCGGAGAAAATCAAACAACTGCGCATCAGCAGCGGCAAGTTACAGAAAGACCTTGCCAAGGCCATCGGTGTCGATGTGCCTGCCTACAGCCGATATGAACACGGCGAGCGCCGGCCAAAACGCGAGCAGGTGCTCAGACTCGCACGCATCTTTAAGACCGACCCCGACGAACTGGTTGCCGCCTGGCTTGCCGACGAAGCCTACTCCCGCATCGCTCACGACAAGATGGCAAACCGTGCCGCCACTTTATTGAAGGGCATGTTTGAGGGAACCGAGGACGTTGAAGACTCCGAAGACACTGAGAACTCAAAGAGCAGTCAACAGCTTCCTGACCGTGATATCGTATTCCGCATGGGACGGTCAGTCATGCCCCACATCGAGCAGGGCGATGCCGCCATCGTAATGAACCACATCGAGAACGAAAGCATTGACTGCATCGTTACCACCCCACCCTATTGGCGACGTCGCACCCAGGGCACCGAAAGCATCACGGCTACCACAGCCGACGAGTTCATCAACCAGCTGCTACAAACCATGTCACAAGCATGGCGCGTGCTCAAGCCACAGGGATCATTGTGGCTCAACATGGGCGATGACACGACCGACGGCTTTGTTCAAGGTATTCCCTGGCGCATAGTCCTCGCCATGATGGACCGTCAAGGCTGGCAACTTGTCAATGAAGTCGTGTGGAACAAGACCACCACTTCTCCCCAAGGAAGCCAAGACCACTTGCGCAAGGTGCATGAGTTCATGTTCCATCTGGTCAAGAACGACGATTTCTATTATAATGATGACGAACTGCGTCACACCTATGCCCGAATTGTCCGTAACGACGACAAGGGACGCAAAAAATCAGGCAAAGTCAAGGATCAATACCTGCAGCCCGAGAGCGAACACGGCATGGTGCCTGGCGACGTATGGACCATCGGTGTGCAGCGTTCGGGTATCGCCCACTACTGCGTAGCCCCTGACATGCTTTACCGCTTGCCCATCGTCGCCACATGCCCCAAAGGCGGCATCGTGCTCGACCCCTACTGCGGCACCGGTACGGCATGTAAAATCGCCTACGAGATGAACCGCCGCAGCATCGGCATCGACATCAACCCCGACTATGTGAAACGGGCGCGCGCCAGCATTGAAGTGAAACCGCTCAGCCTCTTCTAGCGTTTCCGACAAATCTAGAACGGCCACATTATCTGGTATATCTAGGTTTTTTTGTAATTTTGCAGCCTGAAAATTACAATTCTTGCATGATTTCTATTCAAGGACTTAAGGTGGAATTTGGCAGCCAGGTGCTGTTCGAGAACATCAGCTATGTCGTTAACAAGCGTGACAAAATAGCGTTGGTGGGCAAGAACGGCGCGGGCAAGACCACCATGCTGAAAATCATTACCGGCGAGCAAATGCCCACCAGTGGCACTGTCGCGCGCCAGGCCGACATCACGATAGGTTACCTGCCGCAACAGATGGTGCTCAAGGATGAGCTCACCGTCAAGCAGGAGGCTCAGCGAGCCTTTGAACACCTGCAACAGATGGATGCAGCCATCGAACGTATGAACCAGGAACTTGCCACACGCACCGACTATGATAGTGAGGACTATCAGGAACTTATCGAGCGTGTGGCCGAGAAAACCGAACTGCGCTCGCTGATGCAGAGTGAGAATATTGAAGCTGAGATAGAGAAGACACTCTTGGGCTTGGGATTTGAACGCAGTGACTTTGACCGCCCGACCAGCGAGTTCAGCGGCGGATGGCGTATGCGTATCGAACTGGCAAAACTGCTGTTGCGCCGGCCTGACGTACTGCTGCTCGATGAGCCGACCAATCATCTGGACATCGAGTCTATCCAATGGTTGGAGACTTTCCTGAAAAATCGCAATGGCGCCTTGCTGCTCGTCTCCCACGACCGCGCCTTTATCGACAACGTGACGAACCGTACCATCGAGATTTCATTAGGCAAGATTTATGACTACAAGGTGAGCTACAGCCAGTTTGTAGAGCTGCGCAAGGAACGCGTGGAGCAGCAGATGCGTGCCTACGAGAACCAGCAGAAGCTCATCCATGATACCGAAGACTTTATTGAGCGATTCCGCTACAAAGCGACAAAGGCAGTTCAAGTACAAAGCCGCATCAAGATGCTGGAGAAGTTGGAACGTATCGAGGTCGATGAGGTGGACCGCTCACGCATGAGACTGAAATTTCCTCCCGCTCCCCGCAGCGGCGACTACCCCGTCATTGCCGAGGACCTGCGTAAGGACTACGGCAACTTGAACGTTTTCCATGACGTGACATTTACCATCAAACGCGGCGAGAAAGTCGCCTTTGTCGGTAAGAACGGCGCGGGTAAATCGACTCTGGTGAAGTGCATCATGGGGGAAATCCCCTTTGACGGAAAACTGCAGATCGGACACAATGTCAAGATCGGCTACTTCGCCCAGAACCAGGCACAGCTGCTTGACGAAACGCTGACGGTGCATGATACCATCGACTATGTCGCCGTGGGAGATATCCGCACCCGCATCAACGACATCCTGGGTGCCTTTATGTTCGGTGGCAAGAACGCCGACAAGAAGGTCAAAGTGCTGAGTGGTGGCGAGAAAAGCCGACTGGCAATGATACGACTACTCTTGCAGCCTGTTAACCTGCTCATCCTTGATGAGCCGACCAACCACCTGGATATGCCCAGCAAGGACGTGCTGAAAGAAGCCATACAGGCCTTTGACGGAACGGTGATTGTCGTATCCCATGACCGTGACTTCCTGAACGGTATCGTCAGCAAGGTATATGAGTTCGGCGAACATCGCGTGCGTGAGCACCTGGGCGGCATCTACGACTTCCTGCAGAAGAAGCAACTGGATACTCTGCAACAGTTAGAAATCAAGAACGCCCCCACTCCTACTGACAATATAGAGACGCAAAATCTTGCGTCTCCCGCTAGCCAAGGCAAGATGGATTACCAGCGGCAAAAGGAACGTGAGCGCCTCATCCGTCAGGCCGAGAAAAAGGTGAAGACCCTGGAAACCCGCATCGCCGAGCTGGAACAGCAACTTGCTGACATTGAGGACAAACTGTCCACTGCCTCCACCGAGGATCTGGATATCTACTACACCCACTCCAAGATTTCCCGCGAACTTGAAGAAGTCATGGCCCAATGGGAAGCAGCAGGAGAAGAGTTGGAGAAAGCAAAAAGTTAAAATTGTAGGGCCTCGCCTTGGCGTAGCCTCTGCCAGTAGCAATAAGATGTTGAAAGCAGTTGTTGTCCATAGCCAGAACGCAAACAACGAGGAGTTAAGGCGACTCTATGAGACAGCGTTCCCTGAAGGTGAGCAGATACCCTACGACGACCTCATTCATCTGCTTGACGTCATGGATATTGACTATACGGCCTACTATGACGGCGAGATGTTTGTGGGACTGACGATGGTGTTGCGCTTGCCCAAGTATAATTGGGTATGGTACTTCGCCGTACGCGAGGAGTTGCGGGGCAAAGGCTATGGTCAGATCATATTCACCTCTATGGTCAATAGCTACCGCAACGGCAACCCCTATATCATGGATATCGAGTCGCCCTTTCAACCCGATGCACCAAATCCCGAACAGCGGCAAAGGCGTTACGCCTTCTACCTGCGCAACGGCATGAAAGACACGGGTACCCACCGCACCTACAACAACATCACTTTCACCATCTTGTCCAACAGCGACGAGCCTTTCACCAGACAGGACTATGACGACATCGTCGCCCCTCTGCGTGCCGCTTGGGACAATATGCCCGGCAAACAATAAGACTATTTAACCTTTCCCGTTTGCCCATATTGACGCAACACTGTATTTTTGCGGTCATGAAATGGGTACTATCCATAGTTATGGCGTTGTGTGTCCTCGTTGGGGTCGCACAAGAGAATCAGGGTCTTAATCTTCATTTTGACCAAAGCAAGATCAGTCCTCAGTTCACCATGCCCGAACTGCCCGCGACCATTTCACCCACGACCAATATCAAGCCCACCTTCAACGCGACCATCCCCACTGCCGCCAACCTCAAGATGGATTACCATAACCAATGGGCCGACTCCCTGGCCTTTTACCATCAAGACTGGAACAATCATCGGTTGACTGATCTGCCCCGCTTCCACTATGACACCAACCCCTATGCCCGCGACTGGTCAACGGGCGGTGTCATCACCCGTTTGGGCGGCGGTTACTTGACTGGCAGCGGCAGCCACACGACCTATCCAGGCATGGGTAACACGGCGAGTGCCAGCGTTGCCTTCACCATGCCCATGGGCGACCGCCTGCAAGTCACAGCAGGAGTTACGGGCAGCAAATACCACTTCGACCGCGTAGCATGGAACGACTATGGCGTGTTCGGCAATGCTTCATTCCGTCTCAACGACCGCTTGTCGCTCAACGCATTCGGACAATACTATATCAATCAGCAATTCCACTCAGTAGCTGCGATGCCGTTCCTAGGTAGCAGTTCCTACGGCGGCACCTTGGGCTGGAAAGCCAGCGATAATTTCTCCCTTGACGTGGGCGCTCGCCGCATCTACGATCCCTACACACGCCAATGGCGCACCTTGCCCGTCGTACAACCCACATTCAACCTGTTCGGGGCTCCCATTTCTTTTGATGCTGGCCCATTGATTTTCCAGGTACTGGAATACATGTTCGGCAACGACAAGAACAGCAGCAAATGGGACGATGCCAAATACCGGCCCGTTACGGTTCCCAACGCCATCAGCAGTCAACCTGGCTTCAACCCCAACAGCCCTGTTAGCATACCAGACCCCTTCCGCCACTGAACGACTCAACCCAAAAAGACGACTTGAATAAAAACAATATGGCAGAACTGGTGAACAATATAAAATCAAGGTCATTGCGATGGGCAACGGGTGGCAGACCATCAGTCTCACGTTTGATGAAACAGAGATTGGATTTCTTGCTTCCTATATTGGTGACTGCCCCCTGTCTTCCCTCATCACACTCGTGGCAAGGATTGATGCTAGCACCGAGGACGAAGAAGAGACCATAAAACGACATACGGAATGGTATCAAGAGCCTGGAGCCATACAATTCATTGTCGAGAGTGACGGCACCATCGACAACATCACCATCAAGAAAACATCCCAGGACGTACTGTGTGTTGATTTTGACGTTGAGGAAATGGAGAACCCGGAAGAAACCTTTCATTTCCAAGTGAGGCACAAGGACTTGAGAAATGCTGTCATAGCCGAAGCCACCGCTATGCTAAAAGAATTCGGCATCCAGGGCTATAACGAAAACTGGTATTACGGTCTGGACAACTTTCCTGTGGCGTCTTTCCTGCTACTCCTCGGCAACAAGACCTCTGCTGACGAGGGCGGCGATATCTTTACCAGTCGCCTTGACGATGAAATCAACCTGCTGAAGTCAATCCTATAATAACCGAAATCATTGGTTACGTTGCTCGTGGTTATAGAGGAGTTGGACAGGGATTCCCAACAACACGAAGAATATCAATACAGGTATCAACATTATGAGAAAATAGAAATGGCCCAATGACTTGTCGCTGAGCGTGTAATAGTTAAGCCATGAGTAGCAGGCATTCTTAAACCGCTGGCGGTCATATTGACAGATGGGGTCAAGGTAGTGACGGGCAAAATAATCTGCCGGTGCTGTATTCTGAGCCCGTACCTCATAATTCCTTTCAAGCAATAACCTCAACGGTTGCTCATCGACTACAACAACCGACATCAGCACCTTGCCCTCATAGCTTTTGTTTCCCCTATCGGTATAACGACTCGTGAAGTGACTACAGCCAATACTATCCTGCGGAACAAAGAAACTGAAACAATAACACAAGGGGCCGGTTTCATTCTCAACGAAGAAGAACGTCCCAACAGACAAGGTATCGATATCGTTGTCATCAAACGATGACGGAACGATGCCATCAAACTGCCTTAGCCCGAGACTCGGCACGCGGGATTGGTGGACAGTCGTGTCAACAATGAACACATCAGGGAAGTCCAAAAACAGGGGATGATCTTCACGATGAGAGTTCTTTTGGGCAACGGGCTGCCTCTCTACCACAACCGTATCAACAAGCACTCGACCCTGATCGGGTACCATATCGACATCAGATTTCACATGATGTTTAAAAGACGATATACCATAGTGGGCGACTGTATCCTGCGCTAGCAGTTCGGCCAATCTAGTGACAAACTCATCCTGTGTGATGCCATACAACAGATACTCGGTGTCTTCAAGGCAATAATTGTATTTGAAAGGCTGTTTAGGCGATCGATAATTCGAATTATTGCCTGTTTCAATCATATTATGGAAAGTACAGAGCGCTACGGTAAAGAGAAAATCAGCAGCAATCAGCAGCGCAAAGATCTTCACAATCAACCAATATATCTTCAGGAACTTTTTCATCTCTACCTCGTTTCATTACACTATGATAACTGCAAATATAGTAATAATTGCATCTGCCGCACAAACAAAATGGATTATTTATGATATTTTCAAAGAATTAATACAAGAAAACAAATCATTGCCGTTAAAAAATGTAATTATTGTCATTCACGCTTTTTCTTACATTTAGGTTTTATTGTTACCGGATGTTGTTTTTGTGATTTTTAGGGGTACTAATTTTGATGGGTGGGAAAGATGTTGTAATTTTGCACGTTAAACCTGTTTATTTGGGTTTCGAATAGACTGGCATGGTAAAAAAGAGTACAATAGAGGATATTATACGGGAGGATTTGGCCGATATTTGGTCTATCTTGAACAGCGAGGAGAAGCATCTCATCGCCGAGAATTTCGTCATCCACACCTTCCGTAAAGGCCAGATCATCTATGCCGAAAAAGACGAGCCGCAGTTCCTATGGTGCCTCATCAAGGGAAAGGTGAAACGATTCAAAAACGGCATCGGCGGCAAGCAGCAGATCCTGCGCCTCTACCGTCCCATCCAGTACTTCGGTTATCGCGCCTGGTTCGCCAAGGAACCTTACGTAGCCAGCACGATGGCCATTGAGCCGTCACAGGTGGGATGTCTTCCCATGACTGTCGTGAAGCGACTCATCGACGGCAACATGAAACTGGCATGGTTCTTTATCCACGAACTGTCCAAGCACCTGGGCGGCAGCGACTCCAAGGTGGTGACGTTGACCCAGAAACACATCCGCGGCCGCCTGGCCGAGGCGCTGTGCATGCTGGTGGACAACTACGGCTACGAGGACGATGGCAAGACATTGAAGATCTACATGGCCCGCGAGGACCTCGCCAATCTGTCGAACATGACCACTGCCAATGCCATCCGCACCCTCTCGACCTTCGCTCAGGAACGCATCATCACCGTTGACGGTCGCCGCATCCGCATCGTTGACGAACCCACGTTGCGCAACATCAGCCGCTTCGGCTAACGCTACACGACGCTATGATTATCGCCCAACAAAAACGCCAAGAAAATATCGCCGAATATCTTCTCTACCTCTGGCAGGTGGAGGACTTGTTGCGTGCCTGCCACTTGGACATCAACACGGTGGACAAGGCCGTCATCGCACGTTATGACGTGGACGAGAAGACCCGTCACGACATCCGTGAGTGGTACGAGTCGCTCATCAAGATGATGGAGCTGGAGAACGTGCGTGAGCGGGGACATATCCGCGTGTGCCACAACGTGCTCATTCGCTTGAACGACCTGCATCAGCAATTACTGGCTGACCAAGGGCGTTTTCCCGAATACCATGCCGACTACTACCGCACGTTGCCCTTCATCGTGCAGTTGCGTGCCTCCCTGCCCGAGCAGGAGCGTCCCAGCGAACTGGAGACCTGCTTCAATGCGCTCTATGGCGTGATGATGCTGCACCTCCAAGGCAAGGAGATTTCTCAGGACACAGCCGCCGCTATCAGCCAGATTTCCCACTTCATCGGCATGCTTGCCGCCTATTACAAGCGCGATGAGGAGAAGCCGTTGTTTGGCGACGATTTAAATGACATGGACAGCTAACGATGGAAGCAACCAATATACTCATCACTGGTGCTAACGGCCAATTGGGCCACGAGATGCACAATGTGTTGGCCAACGACCAACGTTTCAACGCCGTCTTCACCGATGTAGCTGGCGACAATATTGTCATGCTTGACATCACCGACGAGGCCGCCGTTGAACAAATGGTCTCTAACCACAGCATCAAGATCATCGTCAACTGCGCTGCCTACACCGCCGTTGATGCTGCCGAGGACAACGAACCGCTGGCTGCTCGACTCAACGCCTACGCTGTCGGCATCCTTGCCCGCGTCGCCAAGCGCCACGGTGCACGCATGGTACACATCTCGACAGACTATGTCTTTGACGGGCAAAGTTGCATTCCCTACACCGAGGAAATGCCCACTTGTCCCCAATCGGCCTACGGACGCACCAAACTAGACGGTGAGCGACAGTTACTCAATGCGCTAGGCGACGATGCCGTCATCCTGCGCACCGCATGGCTCTACTCGCCCTACGGCAAGAACTTCGTGAAGACGATGCTCTCCTTGGGCAAGGATAAGCCTGCTTTGAAGGTCGTTTTTGATCAGGTAGGATCTCCCACCTGTGCACACGATCTCGCCCGTGCCATCGTCACCGTCTTGAGTGCTGAGCAGTGGCATGGCGGCATCTACCACTTCAGCAACGAGGGCGTTATCTCATGGTATGACTTCACCAAGGGCATCCACCTGTTGGCAGGCATCACCACCTGTGACGTGCAGCCCTGCCACAGCGACGAATTCCCTGCCAAGGCCCACCGCCCCGCCTATAGCGTGCTTGACAAAACCAAGTTCAAGACCACCTTCGGCGTGACTGTCCCTTACTGGCTCGACAGCCTCAAGGAAACCCTCAAACTTCTTTAAGCTTTAAACTATAAAACAATAAACTAGAATAAATGTCACTGACTACTGAAATCACCCGCCGCCGCACTTTTGCCATCATCAGTCACCCTGATGCCGGCAAGACTACCTTGACCGAGAAGCTACTGCTCTTCGGTGGAGCTATCCATGTGGCTGGCGCCGTGAAATCCAATAAGATCAAGAAGACTGCTACCAGCGACTGGATGGAGATTGAGAAACAGCGTGGTATCTCGGTCGCCACTTCAGTAATGGGATTCAACTACGGCGATTACAAGATCAACATCCTCGACACCCCTGGCCACCAGGATTTCGCCGAGGATACCTACCGCACTCTGACGGCGGTTGACAGCGTTATCATCGTGGTCGATGTCGCCAAAGGCGTAGAGACCCAGACGCGCAAACTGATGGAGGTGTGCCGCATGCGCAACACGCCGGTTATCATCTTTGTCAACAAACTCGACCGCGAGGGCCGCGACCCGTTCGACATCCTTGACGAGCTGGAGCAGGAATTGAAGATTGACGTACGTCCCTTGAGTTGGCCCATCAACATCGGCGCTCACTTCAAGGGTGTCTATAACATCTACGAGCACAACATCAGCCTGTTCAAGCCCGACAAGCAGCACGTTACCGACCGCGTCGATATTAACGACATCAACGATCCCGCCATCGACCAGGCCGTGGGCAAGGCCGATGCCGAGAAGTTGCGTGCCGATATAGAACTCATCGATGGCGTCTATCCCGACTTCAACACGCTGGACTATCTGGATGCCAAGGTGGCTCCCGTGTTCTTTGGCTCAGCGCTGAATACCTTTGGTGTCAAAGAGCTGCTGGACTGCTTCGTACGTATCGCCCCGTCACCCCGCCCCGTGAGTGCCATCGAGCGCACCGTGGAGCCTGGCGAGGACAAGTTCACGGGCTTTGTGTTCAAGATCCACGCAAATATGGATCCTAACCACCGCAGCTGCATCGCCTTTGTCAAGGTGTGCTCTGGCGTGTTCCAGCGCAATGGCAACTACAAGCACGTGCGCAGCGGCAAGAGTTACCGCTTCAGTGCCCCGACAGCCTTCATGGCGCAGAAGAAGGAAATCATCGACGAGGTATATCCAGGTGATATCGTGGGTCTGCCCGACAATGGCATTTTCAAGATTGGTGACACCCTCACCGAGGGCGAGGACCTCCACTTCCGCGGCCTGCCCAGCTTCTCGCCCGAGATGTTCAAGTACATCGAGAACTCCGACCCGATGAAGACCAAGCAGCTCAACAAGGGCCTTGAACAGTTGATGGATGAAGGCGTGGCCCAGATGTTCATCAACCAGTTCAACAACCGCAAAATCATCGGCACCGTGGGACAACTGCAGTTTGAGGTCATCCAATACCGACTGCTGCACGAGTATGGCGCACAGTGCCGTTGGGAGCCCATCCACCTGTACAAGGCGTGCTGGATTGAGAGCGACGATGATGACGCACTCGAGGCATTCAAGAAGCGCAAGCACCAGTTCATGGCACTCGACTTGGAGGGCCGTGACGTGTTCCTCGCCGACAGCAACTACGTCTTGCAGATGGCACAACAGGACTTCCCGAAAATTACCTTCCACTTCACAAGCGAATTCTAATATCAGACACAACACTAATTACTGTCAACTGAGAACTGACAACTAAAAACTGAAACGACAGCAATGGAAAGATTGAGAAAACTGTACAAACAATATGTGGGCAGTGAACCCACCGAGGTCGTCCTCATGGATAAAGCGGGCTCCAACCGCCAGTATTATCGCCTGAACGGTGAGCGCTCTATCGTGGGTGTCATCGGTGAGTCGCGTGAGGAGAACGACGCCTTTATCTATATAGCCCGCCACTTCCGTCAGCAAGGGCTGTCGGTACCCGAGGTCTTTGGCGTGAGCGAGGACCACATGGCCTATATTCAGGAAGACTTGGGCAAGAAGCCCGAGAACATCCTGTGGAACAAAATACGCCGCAGTGCCTTGACACATGCCTTCACCAGCGGTGAGAAGGAACTGCTGCGTCGCACCATGCGCGGGCTGGTGGACATCCAGTTCAAGGGTGCACAGGGATTTGACTACAACAATTGCTACCCCGCCAAGTGCTTTGATGAGCGTTCCATCAAGTGGGACTTGAACTACTTCAAGTACTGCTTCCTCAAGGCAACCGGCGTGGTATTCAACGAGGATAAGCTGGAAAATGACTTTGAAAAATTGACCCGCGACCTGCTGGCAGTACCCAGCGACACCTTCATGTACCGTGACTTCCAGTCGCGCAACGTGATGCTCGTGGGCGATGCCGACCACCCTGCCGACTGCAAGCTGGCCTACATCGACTTCCAGGGAGGCCGCAAGGGCCCGTATTACTATGACGTAGCCTCCTTTGTATGGCAGGCACGTGCCAAGTATCCCGATGATCTGAAGAAAGACCTCGTCAAGGCCTACATGGAGAAACTCAAGGAGTATGTTCCTCAACTCGACGAGAAGGAATTCTATGACAACCTGCGCTTGTTCGTGCTCTTCCGCACCCTACAGGTGCTCGGCGCCTATGGTTTCCGCGGCTACTTCGAGAAGAAGCCCGACTTCATGAAGAACAGCATCGTCCCCGCTGTCGCCAACCTGCGTAAGCTGGTCATCGACAAACCGTTCACGCAATATCCTTATCTGAGCCTCGTCATTGACGAGCTGGTCAACCTCAAGGACTTTGTCAGCGAAGACAAGGGTCTGACCGTAAGGGTGATGAGTTTCGCCTACAAGAAAGGCATCCCTCACGACGCATCGGGCAACGGTGGCGGTTTCGTATTTGACTGCCGCGCATTGAACAACCCTGGCAAGTATGACAAATACAAGGCCTTCACTGGCTTGGACAAGAACGTCATCGAGTTCCTGCAGAAGGAGAGTACCATCGACAAGTGGCTGGAGCATGTCTATGCCCTGGTTGACGAATCGGTAGAGCGCTACGTGAAGCGTAGTTTCACCGACCTGATGGTTTGCTTCGGCTGCACGGGCGGACAGCACCGCTCGGTCTATGCTGCTGAGCACCTCGCTGAGCACATCCACGATAAGTTCAACGTTCGCGTTGAGCTGTCTCACCGTGAGCAGCCCGATCACGAGCGCACCCTTAATCCGATCGACAAACAATGAAAGCACTGATTTTTGCGGCAGGTCTTGGCACACGACTGCGCCCATTGACTGATGACCGCCCCAAGGCGATGGTCGAGATAGCCGGCAAACCCATGCTGCAACACGTCATTGAGCGTGTAGCGGGTGCAGGTTTTGACGACATCACCATCAACATCCACCACTATGGCCAGATGATCATCGATTTCCTGGAGAAGCATGACAACTTTGGGCTCAACCTGCACATTAGCGACGAGCGCGGCCTGCTGCTCGATACGGGTGGCGGCATCCTCAAGGCACGCCAGTGGCTGGATGGCGATGAACCATTCCTGGTACACAATACCGACATCATCAGCACATTGGACTTGAAGGCATTCTACGACTACCACGTGGAGCACGATGCATTGGCGACCATCCTCGTCAAGGAACGCAAGACACAGCGTTATTTCCTCTTTGACGAAAACGACCGCCTGTGCGGATGGACCAACAAGGCGACGGGCGAGTATAAGCCCGACCCCGAGAAACTGAGGGGCCGCAACCTGCGAGAATTGGCCTTCGGTGGCCTGCACGTGATTTCACCGCGCATCTTCCCCCACCTGGAGCGTTACCGCCGTCAAGAAGGCGAGAAATTCTCCATCACGCCTTTCTACGTCAACGAGTGCAAGCACCACCTCATCCACGGCTATCACCCGGATACCGACTACCAATGGCTTGACATCGGCAAGCCTGAAACGCTGGCTCAAGCCCAAGAATTGTTAGGCGCTGATTAAACCATCAGGCAGTCTTATCCATCTAAACTAAAAACTGACAACTGACAACTAGATATGAAAAAGACCATCATCATTGCAGCCATCATGCTGCTCGTGGCAGGCACCGTGTCACTCGACGCCCGCACCAAGAAAAAGACGGCCACCAAGAAGGCCGCCACCACCCAAGTCATCTATACTGGTGATATCGCCAGCAAGGTAATCGGCTACAACGGCACCACTCCGCTTAACATCACCGTCAAGAACGGCGTGATTGAGAACATCGAGGTACTGCCCAACCAGGAGTCTCCCGCTTACCTCAAGCGCGCCAAGGACAAGGTGCTGCCCCAGTACATCGGTAAGACCGTCGCCGAGGCCAAGAAACTCAAGCCCGACATCGCCACCGGTGCCACCTATACCAGCGAAGCCCTGATCAAGAACATCCAGGTGGGCCTCGACAACGCCAAGTCCGCTCCTGCAAAGAAAGCAGCTACCAAGAAAGGCACCAAGAAACGCCGCTGACAAGAGCATGACGACTTATCTGGAACTGAAGGTTCCCATCCGCTTCGAAGATTCGTGGTTCAGGCAGTTGAGGAGTCTATTGAATGGTGTCAACATCCGTTGGCAGCGCAATTTTTATCATATCACGATTGCCTTCCTCGACTTTGCCCCCGACGGCGTAAACATGGTGCCGGGACTCAACGAGCGCTTGGGCGATGTCTTTGCTCCTGTCATCACATTCGACAAGATTGACGCCTTTGCCTCGGGCTATCACAGGCAGGTCATCCATCTCACGACTACTGATGCTCCTGACGACTTCATGGCATTGGTCAAGGACATTAGGCAATACTTTATCAGCAAGGGCTGCAAGATTCAATCTGATTTCAAGCTACATGTCACCCTGGGCAGGGTACAAGACCCAAGGATGAACGTGCACAAGCTCCAGGACATCATCAGTCAAGTGGAGCTCCCGGACATCACCCTTGATCTAACCGAGGTCGATTACCGCATCTTCAAGGACTACGGCAAGCCTCTCGCCCACTGGAAACTGGCTGATTAAGCTACCCACACGGCTGAGTAAACAGATATATTCAGAATATTGCAAAAAAAGTCCTCATTTTCCATCGCTATTCCAAAAACTTGTTGTATCTTTGCACCGCTTTTTGAAAATAATTTTTTAATAACTATTTGTAATGTACTTAGATTCAGAGAAAAAGAAAGAGATCTTTGGCACTTACGGCAAAAGCAATACTGACACTGGTTCTCCCGAGGCCCAGATAGTGCTCGATTACCTGATGCGCAAAGACATCAACCGCTACCGCGCTCTCATCGCCAAGAAGGAACTCGGTATCCGCAAGTAATCCTCAACGACGAGAAAACTCATCAATCAAACACCGCCGCACTGCGAGAGTGCGACGGTGTTCTGTTTTTCTATCAAGGCCAGTGTTGTCAAGCTGCCGTGTAGTTGTCGTGTAGCCCTGCTTTGCCGTGTAGTGCGAGCCACTGGCTCGTAAAAGAAATCACAGCTCGTCAGGATCTCCAAACAATGCCACCAGCTCATCGAAGCGCTGCAGGGTATCGCCACCGAACTTGGCCAGCGACTTGCGGGCGCGTTCCATTGTCTTGCGAGGCTCATCAATGCGGCTCTTGGAGAAGAATTTGTCGGCATAGCAGACAACCTTCTCTTCCAGGCTCTCTGGTAGCAAGTCACGCGGGGGGTCAATGGGCAAGTGCTGTGCAATTATTTCGGCAGCGGTGATCCCGGCACCCGTGTGACGTTCACACACCCTGCCATGGCGGAACAGCCCCATTCCGTCCAGCATTTTGCGCCCCAAAATACCGTGCAGGATGTAAGGCTCGGTGCCATAACAATGGATACCAGGTGCATCGGTACGGCACATGCCGATGTCATGCAGCATCGCCGCTTCTTCAACGAACTCAATATCGATGGGCGTACCTTTGTCAATGAGGCGCTGACTCAATGCCACTGCCAGATCGGCAACCTGACGGCTATGAGAAACCAACACCCGGTAATCATCATTACCGGGTGTATAGTATCTTTCAATAATGGATAGGCAATCAAGCATATTAGTCAACAAACACTACCCAGTTGTGCTCATCGGGATAGTCACCCATCTGGATAGCACGCAGGCGGTTATACAGAGCGGTCACCTTGGGACCAACCTCACCGTCCTTGCTGATGACATAGTGTACATCCTTGTCCATATCAACTACCTCGCTGATGGGAGCGGTAACGGCTGCGGTGCCGCACTCAGCTGCCTCGTCGGCCTCGGCCAGTTCCTCCAGGGGGATGGGACGAGCCTCAACTTCCATACCCAGGTCACGGGCAATCTGCTGGAGGCTCATATTGGTGATTGAGGGAAGGATAGAACCCGACTTGGGAGTAATATAGCTGTTACCCTTGATGATGAAGAAGTTGGCGGGACCGCACTCGTCGAGGTATTTCTTCTCCTTGGGATCCAGGAACAAGGCGGCGCTGAAACCGGCAGCCTTGGCACGGGCGGTTGCACCCATACCGGCAGCATAGTTACCACCGACTTTCCAACGACCGGTACCACAGGGAGCAGCACGGTCATACTCGCGATAAACAGCGACCTTGGTGCAGTGGAAGCCCTCCTTGAAATACGGGCCAACAGGGGTTACAAAAATGATTACAGTATATTCATCGGCGGGGTTCACACCAACGCGGGGTGAGATACCGATCTCGACGGGACGCAGGTAGAGCGAGCTGCCACTGCCATAGGGCGGGATGAAACGCTCATTGAGCTTAACCACCTTCTTGCACATCTCCAGGAAGATGTCCTCGGGCAGCGGTTCCATCTTGATACCCTTAGCACTATTCTGCAGGCGCTTGGCATTCTCATCGGGACGGAACATACGGATCTTACCATCCTTGCCACGGAAAGCCTTGAGTCCCTCAAAGATTTCCTGACCATAGTGCAGACAGCTAGCAGCCATGTGCAGGGTGATAGTTTCGTCCTGGGTGACTTCGATTTCACCCCACTTGCCGTCCTTGAACGTGCAGCGCACGTTATAGTCGGTCTTCATGTAACCGAAAGGCAGATGTGCCCAATCAATGTTTTCTAAATTAGTCATACTTTGTTAGTTAAGGTTATTAAATGGTTCTTAGTCAAAACAATTTCTTACTATAAAAGACCACGAAACTACATTGTCGTCAGATAGCAACCTTCTGGGTCAAGTTACCAATCCTCACAAGGTAAATGCCACGCGTTCCCAATCGCAGTTCTGATGTTCCTGGCTGTAACGTTGCCTGAGAAACAATCTGGCCCAGAATCGTATAGACGCGCACCGTGATGCGTTTTGGAGTCACAATAGTGATTGTACCATTGCGGCCATAAATCTCAATGCCATCGCTCGAGCGCGGATCATTCCAGGTCCTGCCTTGAACTTCACGGTTGGTTTCACGCCACTGCACCTCAGCCAGAGCCACATTATTCAGCCCCAGCGTTAGCACAAGTGACAATATGACCAACAGTCGTTTCATCGTCTCGTAATCAATCTACAAAGTTATAACTATTTTTCGGAGCAAACAAGCCTTTAAAGAAATTTTTCTTTTTTTCAACAAAATCCCCATTCATCCCACTCCACCTTATAATACCTCATCACTCCCCAGCACACCCCATCAACAAAAAAACGAGGGAGCCGCTGTTTAACCAGTGACTCCCTCTTAGGGGGCGGTTACCTACTCTCCCACTTTCGCAGTACCATCGGCGTGGTGAGGCTTAAC
>ONLH01000066.1 GCA_900318645.1 uncultured Prevotellaceae bacterium | reverse complement strand
ATTGCGAACTCAGGAGGCCCACGAATCCGCCGATTCCAACGTTCGCGCTGAGGGTATTGCTGTCGAAGGTGGTGCTGATTTGGGTGCTCACGTGGCAGTCGCGGATGGTGAGGTTGCCGTTAGCACTGCCCACCAGGCCGCCTATGTAGGAATTGGTGCCGCCCTCAATCACTCCCGTCACGTGAAGGTTGCTGATGGTGGCGCCGTTGGTGTTCTGGAAGGGGGCGGTGTACATAGCATCGGCAGTGCGGTTGAACGTCAGCGTCTTGCCCTTGCCGTCGAAGGTTCCCTTGAACGGATGCACCATGCCCGCCATAGTCGTCACGCTGATGTTGGCGGCGAGTTCTACGGTCTTGCCGCTGAAGCCGTCGAGGTTAGCATCATACTGTATGCGCTGGCAGAAGTAGTCCCACCCGTCGGCGTTCTTGATGGTGTAGGTGTCGCCGTCCTGCGCGAAGTTGTCGGCATTCATCGGGAATGTGAACGTGCCGCCGAGGGTCACGTTCTCATTCGGCATGGCGAAGGTGTAGGTATTGTCGCCGTTGTCGCTGATGCCGTTGTCGAGGCTCAGGTTCGTGTTGTCGCCCGTCACAGTCAGCGTCGTCAGGCTCTCGCCCATCTTCGGCGTGAAGGTGACGGTGATGTTTTCGCCCGCCATGGCTCCTGTCTTGTTGACGCTGAACTGCGGGTAGTCGTTGGTAATATAGTGTCCCTCAATGACGCTGAAATTCGTGGTCAGCACATAGTCCGTGCTGTTGATTCTGACGGTGGCGCGGGCGGTGTAGTTGCCTGCGGTGTAGGGTGCGGATGTAGTCCAACTGCTGCTGTTTTGTGGGGTGCCTTGCGGGGCGTACTCGACGGTGCACGTGGCTCCGAGTTGCGTGTCCTCGTTGAAGTCGCCAACTGCAGGGGTAGTCGATGCATTGACGGCATGTGTAAAATCAGCCATGCCGTCGGCGGCGTTGAGCGTCAGCGTGTACCGATGGTTGGCACCATACAGGGCCACGTGGTCGGCATCGTCGCTGGTGCAGGTGGCGGTCAGCACATTGCCGCTGGCGGTGATGGACGATGTCGTGAACGTGTGGCCGAGATCAGCCTTCTTCGCTTTCTCCAACGTCACCTTGACAGCAGCACTCGTTCCATAAAAGTAAAGCTTCTGATTGACGATGGTTCCCGTTGTTGCCTTAGCAAACGTGAATCTCAAATAATTGGTGGCATCAACGTTTATCTCGCCTGTAAAGCTGATGTCATACCAGCTTCCTGCTTCCGTTGAAGCAAAGTATTCGCTGTTGTTCCCTGTCTTCAGCGTCGCCGTGCCGTTGCCGATAGAAAGGGTCATGCCGGGTTCGCTGAATTGAACGTTTTTCAGTTCTACCTTGGTCACCTTTCCCGTAAGGTAGGGGAACTTCACTTGAAGCTGGTTGTCGATGACTTGTGAGAAAAGATATGCATTTGTCCCCCATAAATTAACGGGACTACCAGTCCATACGTAGCGCATCACATTACCCTCGCTGTTAGCAAAGTCGGCACTGTTGCCGGATACAGTGCGAGTTGTGCCGCTGCCGTCGTACATCTTCCACGTCACTTCCATCTTTTCTGTTGCCTCCTTGAACTGCAACTCGCCAAGCTGGAATGTACCGTTGTTTTTTCTTGTTGCCTCGAAGCGGAAATACTTGTAGGCATTCGTGTTGCTCTCAATGCTGAATTCCTTTGAGGCATGGTCATCCTCTGGCAGTTGGTTGCCGCTACTGTTGTCAACGGTTGCAAGAGTTGTCCACTCGTCGGTCTTGTTCAGTTTCGCCTTGATGGTCCACGATGCCGGATTGTAGGCGAAGGAGTAATAATCACCCGTCCAGAGGATATACTTCTTGGGGACGAAGGCACGGGAGTAATGGAACTCCACCCAGGGATTGGCATTGCTGATGCCGTAAATCGTGCTTGTGTTTCCGTCCACCAAATTACCATAGTCATACGCTGGATCCCAGTTCGTCGCCTGTCCGCCATCGACGGTAGGCACATCGGTGACGAGGTCATAAACTGCTGCCTCCTGTGCCGTCGCCGTTTGCGCCGCCACGAGCCAGAGGGCGAGGGTGAGGATGAGATTGAATGTTCGTTTAATCCTGATCATAACTCTCATTTTTAATTGTCTTTTTGTTATGGTTACTTATTTTGTTATTACTTTCGTCTCTCAAATCTGTGGGGAAAGCACTATCTCAAAGGCATAAAGAAAGCGCAGACCCCGTCCCATACTCTGACTCAGGCCTGCGACAGCCCCAATACTACTATGGTTGAAGTCTGCGCTATGGAGCGCAGCTTCAATGTAGTATTGATTTTGTTCATCAAATCTCGTTCGAGGTCGCAGTTCGAGTCAGAGATTGAGCAACAAAAAGATCTGCATCCCTTTCGAAATGCAGGTGCAAAGTTACGAACTTTCCATGAAAATTGGTCACGGAAGATGCTTTTTTTAGTCATTTTTACCGATTTAATCATATAATTCAGCATGAGAGGCACCGGATTCCAGAAAAACGGGCTGCGACAGGGGCGGTGAAAGTGCAGATTCCTGCAATCCGTCCCCGCCGCGCCCGCTTCCTGCTCGGATTCCTGCAATCCGACCTCACCTTGCGGCAAAGTGACCTCGGATTCCTGAAATCCGAGGTGGTTTGGGTCGATGAACTCAAAAATTCCTGAAATCCTAATCATAACATCCTGTCTTCGGGTCGCTCCGCTCATGCCTCCGGCTCCACGGGCGTCACGTCGGGTTCGGGCTCCGGCTCGGGTTCGGGGTCGTCCTCGCCCTTGCCCTTCGGCAGGTAGTACTCGCGGGCGTAGCGCTCGAAGCCCTTCAGCTGGGTGTAGAGGGCGGTGAGGGCGTCGCTCGGCATGAGGTCCATCATGGCGATGATGGTGCGGTAGAGGTCGGCGATGGCCACGTCGGTCTGGCGGCGGGCGGTCTTCAGCTCACCCTTCACGAACTCGCCCTTGGTCTTGGCGCGCTCGCCCAGCAGATAGCGCACCTGCTGTGCGGCCTGCGCGGCCTTGACGTACCACTGCCAGGCACCTATCTGGGTCAGGAACTCCTGCTTCGTCTGC
>ONLH01000039.1 GCA_900318645.1 uncultured Prevotellaceae bacterium | reverse complement strand
ACATTCGATGCGGGAGGGCCTTGTAGATGGGGTCCTCGGGCGTCATCATCCGGCTCGCGGGGTCGTAGTCGTAGAAGCAGTAGAAGGGCTGCACCTTGCCATCGGTTCCCGCAAACGTGATGACAAACAGTGTGTGCCCGTTATCGCACTGGCAGGCGCGAGCCTCAACGTCTTGGGTCCCACCCTCGACATGGCGGAAATAGGCCCAATTAAAGTCCTCACAGTCCATATACACAATGCCGTGGCACCCAGGCGGCATGGTCGATTCGTCATGCTGGTAAAAGCTGTTGTCGCCCGCTGCGTCGATGATTGACTGCACGCTGGCAGTGGGCCAGACGGCATGAAAAGCCTTCATCAACGTCATCACGTCGACCGTTCCGATGCTGCTCTTTACGGGGATGCTCTTGTTCATCCAGTTGTCATTGACGGCCTTGAGCGGCAGGACGTCGGATGGCATGCCCTGGGCGCCAAAAGCCAGTGCAAAGCAGCAGAATAAGAATGTGATCGCCTTTCTCATCGCTTCATTGTCATTTCTCGTCGATTTCGTTCCAGTAGATAAAGGGTTCATAGGTTTCAGGTACCGCCTTCATGTAGGCTTTGCCTTGCTCAACGCTGATTTCTTTCCCATTGAGGGCACAGCCGTCAAGTTCGCCATAAACCTCCAATCCATTAAACCGTTCAATCAACTTGCCGCCCTGGAACTTGAAGATTTCGGTATAATAGGACGGACCTCCGGCAGGTCCTGAGATCACCAGGTAACAGTTGCCGTCTTGGCTTTGGGGGAACGAAGGTTTAAAATTGGCTCTCACGGTGCCAACGAGTATGAATTTGCCGTCCTCGCGGCTGAAGAATGCGCCATTTTCCTCTGCCTCGTCGCTAATCCATATCTGCTCGCCCATATAGTCGATAAAGACATGGGCCCACTTGGTCAGATTCACATCAAAATGCTCTCCGGGGTCGTCTTCAACATAGAGCCTCTTCATCTCCTCGATGTCTTTCTTCCACACGGGAGTCTGCTCGTCGATCAGGGAATGGTAAACGGCATATTCCTGTCGGTCAAGTTTGCCGTTATTGAGGGTCATGAGGCCGGTGGTGGCACTCTCGGGAGCCCAATGGAGATAGCAAAGCTCCACACCTTGAGGACCTTCAAATGCCGCCGCAATGTTGCTGGGGAAGTACTCGCCACCGTCATCGGCATTCCATGTACAACCAAATTCAGGGTCATACCAACCCTCGACGGGATAGGAATAGATTTGATCGCCGTCGATGATGATTTCCAGTGCCAATGCCGACTTCTCATTCGGGTCATGCTTCTTTCTTGTGCTGTTCTTGTATTCGCCCTGGAATTGCATCACGCCATAGGTGTAACGGTCACCGATGATATAGACTTTCTTCGACAGATCGGCCTTCATGCCGTATTGTTCTTCCATCTTCTTGATAACGGCAGCTGATAGCGGCACTTCCTCATCCGTCGTGGCCGGTTGAATGTTGAGCAGTTTGTGGGAGGTGAGATAGCTATCGGTAACAACAACGTTGCCAGCCACTTCGTCCATATTCATTTTGGGATTGCCCTGGAGGGTGAACCGGGCACCGGCTGAGGGAATTTGGGGGTTGCCGTGCAATTCGCCCGGTAAGATTTCTTCGCCATCGGGGTTGAGAAAAATCTCATCCACATATTTCACATCTAGTGTCTTGGTGCCGTCAACAATCAGTTTGGTGTACTTGGAGACATTACGGCGAAATTGCTCCTGTATTTCCCACGCCCGATGTGCTTCTTCAAAGTACTCGGGATATTCCGCGTCCAGCTGGGGCTCTTCCTGATAGCACCAGTAAACCATCTGCATCATGCCGTTGTTGCTGCCGAGCAGGAACATGGGTGGGGGAGTGGCCCCGCCGTTCTTGTCAGGGCCGCTGCCTGCCGTCATAGGGAGAATACAGCAGGCAAAAATCAAGGTGAGTAATAGATTCTTATTCATCGCCAAAAGTACTTGTTGTTTCATCAATGATTTCTAGGTGTCCGTCTATCCACGCGTAGGTCCATGTGGTGATTTCCACTGCATCGGTACGTGCGGTACTAGTGATCGTCTTGGTGTCGGGATGCACGACGGGATTGCTGATTTCGTCAAAGTCCAGAACCATAGCGAAGCATTTGTCCTCGTCGTCCCACACAAAGCCAGCATAGTACTCCGAAACGCGCCCCACGGCGTTGAGGCCGATGAAAACCATCAGGTCGGGGATGCCGTCAAAGTTGATATCGGTCGTATCGTCCACCCAACCGGCTGCTTCGTCAGGGCTGGGGGCTTCGGCAAGCCTCTCCACCAGATCGCGTTCATATTCCATGACGGGGTCGTCGCTTTGAGGTGTGTAGGCCTTGACAAATATCCGCCCGATGTAGCCTTCGCTGTCGGTGCCGAATGACACGTCAAAGCGGTAGTCCTCACGTCCGGCGACTTTTACGGCCACTAAGGTGTAAAGCAGTTTACCTTGAGGGGTGTAGAACTCGAGCGAGCCCTTATCGGGAGTATACTTGACTGGCCATCCGAACTTGGCACCGGCAATGGGTGGGTCATCGACTTGGCGGCTGGGCTCCAGGATATATTCTCCCTGCCGACCATCAACCTTGGTCAGGCTCAGTAGGTTTTCCTCAGTGTCATCGGCCATATAGACGTATTTATCCATGCGTACATCGCGCACGATGTATGTCACGCCTGTCTCATTGTCCATGAACCTGTCGCCCACGTTGATGTTTTGGGCGGGCAGTTGTAGGCAACAGCACAGCGTCAGTATAGCCAAAAGTTTTCTCATGTCACTTGAACTGAATGGATTGGATAATCGGCATCACGATACCTTTATATACCTTGGTATCCCCTTCATGGTAGGAAATGGTGCCGCCGGCGGTTTTGCCATCCTCGTTGATGACAATAAAGCGCCAGCTGACTAATAAACCGTACCCGGTATCGATGGTCGAACGCAGCATGACGGTGTTGCCTTCGACAATGGGCTCGTCACAGGCCTCTTCCATGGCCTTGGCTGACCACATCATGTTTTGGGCCGCCTCGTTCAAGTTCAGGTCCTCCATGTCGGTCTCTGTTTCATACAGGGTGATTGTGGCACTCGAGAGGTACTCATCGCCGTCGTCACGCACGTTAACGGCATTGGAGTTAAAGCTCATCTGGCTTTCACTGCTCCAACCCTCTGACTTTTCAAATTCATTGGGAATACTCACGGTAAATCCGGGAAAATCAAGGGTCTTGTAACCTTCGGGAACGGCAGCAAATGCCTTACTGCTAGTGAAAAGCATCGCAAAACTTGCTGCAAGGGTAATTAAAAAAATATTCTTCATAAGCCTAAATCGTTTAACTATTCGCAAAATTATAAAAAATCTACGAATTAATCAACCATTTTGTGAAAATGTTATCCAAAATAAGAGAATAACTCCCAACTCCTCCCCCGCCTGGGGGGAGGTGCCCGAAGGGCGGAGGAGGGGGAGCGATTAGAGAAGGCCAGGGGGCGTTGATGTTCCAAGAGGAAGTGCTTCGAGGGTAAATCATACTCCTCCGCCCTAACGGGCACCTCCCCTATCTTAGGGGAGGAGTTGAGTATCAACAACTTATTTTCATCGAACTCTCGTTAACTATTAACTAAACTCTCATAGCATGGGATGCTTTCCAGGAACCGGTAACTGTTATTCTCGTAGTCGATTTGGCAGCAGTAGTGTTTCAGGCCGTTACTCACGATGAGGTAGCGCGCCTTCAGCACCATGTTGTAACGCACAATCTGGTCAAAAGTCTTTTGTGAAATGTTGATACTTGGTGCCTTATACTCAACGATGACCAGCGGTTGTCCGGTACGGTCGGCAACTACGGTGTCACAACGGCGTGCGATGCCGTTCTGGGTGAGTGATACCTCGTTGCCCATCAGTGCAGCGGGAAACTCCTTCTCGGTGATGAGCCACTCGACGAAGTGCTGGCGCACCCATTCCTCGGGCGTCAGAGCCACCCAGCGGTCCCTCAAGCGGTCCCAGATGGCCCACGAGCCGTCCTCCCGCTTCTTTACCTTATACTCATATCCTGGTAAATTCAACTCCACCATAATTGTCTATTCTTTCCACAAAAGTACAAAAAAAGCACTACCTTTGCAAAAAAATCAACCTAAACACTATGAAAACAAGATTCTTCTTTACGGTTATCATTGCTATGGCGACTCTCAATGCCATGGCTCAACAGTTTGACGACTGGTTTAATGACAGTACCCTAAGGCTTGATTATGTCTTTGCAGGAAACAATCATGACCAGCAGATTTTCTTTGAGAAAGCATGTATCACTCCGCGATGGGCTGGGCGAAAGGCACGTCTCGCTGAAGTTCCACTCAAGGGTAATGGCCAGCTGACAGTAACTGACAAGGCCACGGGGCAGACGTTGTATGTCCACACCTTCTCGACACTTTTCCAAGAGTGGCAGGCAACAGAAGAAGCTACGCTCGTCAACCGTGCCTTTGAGACTAGCTATAATGTTCCGTTGCCTAAGCAGCCCGTTGACATCACTGTGACGCTTACTGACTTCCACGGCAAAGTAGTTGCCTCAATGACCCACAAGGTGGACCCATCGGACATTCTTATCCGTCGATTAGGCCCGAATGGTGTGCCTTTCCATTATGTCTGGAAAGGCCAGACCCTTCCGGTTGCTGAAAAAACTGCCGACCAACCGGGTAAACGGGATTACATGCCCAACGAGGGCCCGCTTGATGGTGAACCTGACATCACTTCCTGCATCGACCTGGCGATTGTGGCTGAGGGCTACACCCATGCCCAGATGGGTAAGTTCTACAATGACTGTCAACGTGCTGTCGATGCCTTGTTCGCCCGTGAACCATTCAAGTCGCTCAAGAATCGCTTCAACGTTGTTGCCATTGCAGCCGAGTCACTTGAGGGCGGACCCAGCGTCCCTCACCTGGGCCGCTGGCGCAGCACTGCTGTTAGCACCAACTATGATACTTTCTATAGTGACCGTTACCTAACTACACGTGATATTCACCACCTTTATGACCTGTTGTCATGCGTGCCTTTTGAGCATATCATCGTTCTTGTCAACAGCGATACCTATGGAGGTGGAGGCATCTATAACCAGGTGATGGTTACCACCAGCGACCATCCCACCTTTGCCCAGGTGCTGGTTCATGAATTCGGACACTCCTATGGTGGACTTGGTGACGAGTACTTCTATGATGACGCCTACGAGTCGATGTATCCCGCTGACACCGAGCCGTGGGAACCTAACCTGACCACCCTTGTCGATTTCCAGAGCAAGTGGGCGGACATGCTCCCCAAGGGCACTGCCATTCCCACTCCTCCCGATCCCAAGGTGCCGAATTACCGCAAAATCACCAACGACAAGGAACGCAAAGCGCTCAATGCCGCCACTCAGCGTGTCGGTGTGTTTGAGGGTGGGGGATACCAGTCCAAGGGTGTTTACCGCCCCGCTCAGGAGTGCCGCATGAAAATCAACGAAGTTGAGGACTTCTGCCCCGTCTGCTCCCGTGCCATCCGCCAAATCACCGACTTCTACACCAGCTTCTAACTATTACTGTTTGATTTAAGGGCAATTACTGCAAAACTTCAAGTACATGCAGTAATTGCCCTTAAACTATATATGGAATAACCTTAGCTCTTCAGTCCTAATCACCAGAAAGGAGTCGATTGATGAGGGTTGTCACATCCGAAATGCTGATCTTGCCGTCGAGGTTGGCATCGGCAAACGTTGTGGCAATATCGGTGTTCTCGCCGCTTAACAATAGGTTGATGAGCTCATTCACGTCACGGATGCTGAGCTTGGCGTCTCCATTGACATCACCCACGTCGTCGATGGGCACAATGGTTTTGAAGTTTTTCCAGTCATTGGCCGTTTGGTAAGCCTCAAGTGAAGCCTTGGGCACATAGAGAACAGTGTTTTTGAGCTCATTAGGCCATGGGCTGAATGCAGACCAGTAGTTATGGCATCTAGGTGGAGTAGTAGCCCAGCAGATGAGCACCTTGAGACTGTCAAGACTGCAAAGTGCGCTGTTCTCCAGAGAATCAATATTGGCTCCTAACTCGAGGTACTCAAGTTGATTGCATCTGGTAATTGTAGCATTTTGAATCAATGTAGATCCAGGTGTACCGTTTCTGTCACCGAGTTTCACTTTCTTGAGTTTTGGACAGTTGATGAAAATGTTCCACATGGTGGGGACATCGCCGATAACTTCACACTCGGTCAATGAGTTGCATCCTGTGAAAATAGAAGAGCCTATCTCGGTAAGGTTATGGGGCATGTGAATTGTCTTCAATGAGCGGCAACTGGAGAAACATCCTGAGCCGATAGACGAGACTGTACTGGGCAGGTCCAGGGACTCCAGTGCGTAGCAATCCATGAAGGCTCTTTCTCCAAGTGAAGTGAGTCGACTGCCTTCTTCAAAGGTGATGGTCTTAAGGCTTCTGGCGTTAATGAAGCCTTGCTCGTCGATACATGAGACATTGCGAGGAACAGTCACTTCGGTCAGCAGGGTGCAGCCCGAGAAAGTGCTGCTCTTGATGGTATCAAGGTTGGCGGGTAGATGCACCCGGGTCAGGCTAGTGCAACCACCGAAGACAGTGATGCCCATGTGTGTGACACCGTCAGGGACGTCAATCTCAACGATGTTCTGGCAATCGCGGAATATGTTCATCCCCATCCAAGTGACTGTTTCGGGAATGTTTACAGCAACCAGGTTATTATTCCCTGAGAGGCAGTAATCGTGAAGAGCCGTCACCGTCGTTGGAATATCAAAGGTTGTTGCTGTTGCCGCAAACGGGTAGGCGACAAGCACGGTCAAATCCTTGGAATAGAGAATGCCGTCCACTGCTTTATACTTGTTGTTGAAAGAGCTACATGTGTAATAAGCGATATTCTTACATAACATTAATGCATTGTAAGCTATCTCGGTGAGATTGCGCGGGACGTGGAAAGACGTGAAAGATTGGCAGCCGTAGAAGGCAAACGTCTCCAACGTGACAAGAGAGTTGGGCAAATCAACATTTTCAAGTCGTGAGCAACCATTGAATGCAAAAGTACCGATTGAGGTAATACCTTCGGGTATGTCAATCAGAGTCAATTCTTTACAGCCCTGAAAGGCATTCTTACCGATGCGGGTGACTTGATAGGTGATACCGTCGTTGAAAACAGTTGCGGGAATGATGACCTCGCCAGCATATTTGACTGAATCACGACTTGTCACCTCGACTTGGTTATCGCCGATGATGTTGTAGCAGATGCTGTCCACCATGAAGTCGGCAGCTGTTGCCTGGAATATGCCGACAAGCATCATTGTCAGCAAGTAGAACTTTTTGGATAATTTGGTAGTTGTTCTCATAATTCTTGGATTTATTGGAAGTAAAACATGATTCAATATCACTATCTGTCATTCTGCAAAGATACAAAATGTTTTTATTATTCTGACACCTCTCTTAAGAAACTATTTACTATCTTTGCAGCAAGAAAACCAGACACAAAATGGCAGTAAAACGAGAAACGGTGACCTTTACTTCATTGAGTAAAGAAATCAAGGGCGGCAAGTTCAGAAATATCTATGTATTGCAAGGCGAGGAACCTTATTATATCGATCGCCTGCAGCAACTCATTATCGATACCGCTTTGACCGAGGACCAGCGTGACTTCAACATGTCACTATATTACGGTAACACGGCCAATGTGCGTGAGGTGATCAGTGCATGCCAGCAATATCCGGCATTCTCTGAACGCAAAGTCGTGGTGGTACGCGAAGCCCAACTTATTGCCAAGCAACCAGGCCACAAAAATGATCTGGACCTCTTTGCTTCCTATGCCGAGAAGCCCATGCCCACGACTGTTCTTGTCATCTGCCACAAAGGAGGAGCCCTCAAGAGCAAACCGTTTAGCACCGCGCTTAAGGAAGCCAGTACGGGTGTGGTCTTTGACTCTAACAAAGTGAAAGAGGGACGTGAACTGGAAAACCTAATTGTGAGTTATGCCAACTCGTTGAACTGCAACATCGACAACAAGGCAACGAGCATGCTTGCCGACCATATCGGCACCGACATTGCCCGTCTGTTCAGCGAACTTGATAAACTGGCCATGCTTGCCGAGGACGGTAACATCACGCCGTTGCTCATCGAAAAGAACATTGGCATCAGCAAGGATTTTAATAATTTTGAGTTGGAGGAGGCTCTGAGCAAGCGTGATGCAGTGAAGGCATTCCGCATTGTGGATTATTTTGAACGCAATCCCAAGAATAATCCTTCAATGATCAGTGTGGCGATGCTTTTCTCGTTCTTCTCCAATGTGTTGCTCACTGCTACTGCTCGTGACAAGTCTCTTGATGGCATCATGGCCCTGGTGGGTACCCGTAGCCAGTGGCGCGCCCGCAAGTTCTTGGATGCTACTCGCATGTATAACACCCGGTCCCTCGTGAACATCATCGGCTACCTGCGTGAGTGCGACACCCGTAGTAAGGGCATCGGTTCTCGTCAGGACCAGTATGCACTTCTCAAGGAACTGGTGTATAAAATCCTTCATGCCTGAATAGTATTGTCTAAATGCTTATTTCCGTGGTTTTTTTAACCGTTTTTGCTGAAAAAGCATTGTGAAATAATGCTGATTCACTGATGTTTGTGTAATTTTGCAAGACAATTTATAATAAAAATAGATTTTCTATCATGAAAAGATTTTGTTTAGTTCTCGCAGCCCTATTAGTGTGGGGCATATTTGCTAATTCTGCTACAAAATATGTAGGGGGTGACATTTCCTTGCTCACAAAATATGAAGAACGAGGTGCCATCTATTATAATGAGAATGGTGCCAGAATCACTAATATGCTTAATTATCTCAAGTCCACCGGTATGAATGCCATGCGTGTGCGCTTGTTTGTAGATCCGTCAATGGCGAATGCCGAAGATCAGGATGAAGGCGTTTGCCAGGATTTACCCTACGTGCAAGCATTGGGCCAACGTATCAAGGCTGCTGGATTCAACCTGTTGCTCGATATCCACTATAGTGACACATGGACTGACCCTGCCCAACACTCTACACCCTCGTCTTGGACGGTGACAAGTGCTCTTGCTGATAGCGTTTACAGCTATACCAAGCGCGTGCTTAACGCGATGATTGCCGTCGGTGCCACGCCCGACTTTGTCCAGGTGGGCAATGAGGTGACCTACGGCATGTTGTGGCCGTCAGGGCATTGTTATCCCAATGGCAACAACTATGGAGCAGGAACCTTTGCCAATTTTGCCAACTACCTGAAGCAGGGCATCAGAGCCTGCCGTGAGGTTTGTCCCGCTGCTCAGATTGTGGTACATACCGAGATGGGGCGTTCAAGCAATGTCACCTCGTTCTATCAGACTCTTATGAGTTATACAACCGACTTTGACATCATTGGGTTGAGCTATTATCCTTATTGGCATGGAGACCTGAATGTGCTGGATGCCCTGTTGACAGATCTTGAAACAGCCTATCCCGCTAAAAAGATACAGATAGTGGAAACCGGCTATCCGCATGCCTATTATCCCTCGGGAGCCAGCTATGATTTACAATCCACTTGGCCTGCTACTGAAGCGGGGCAGAAGGCCTTTACCACGGCCCTTGTGGAGAAACTGAATGCCCATAGACACGTGAATGGCCTTTACTGGTGGTTCCCCGAGGCGAATGAATATGGCATCAATTACGTTAATCATGTGACGACCGACTGGTACAACTGCGGCTGGTGGGATAACCAGAACGGCCAAGTGATGGACGCCTTGTTTGAGACAATCAACTTCCTTGACGGTGGCGGTGACGAACCCGTTGACAGTGCAGATTTCTATATCGTGGGCGGTGAAGGCAACTGGAGCCTGACCGAGCCTCTAGGAAAAATGACTAACTTGGGAAATGGTATCTATGTAGATACACTAACGATTAGCGCACCTATCTATTTTGTGTTTGCTGATGGTGGACCCGAGATTTGGAATGACGACTGGACAGTATTTAACAGCACTTATCGCTATGGCCCCGTATCAACCACTACTGTTGTTGCTGGGACCCAATATGTTACAGCAAAGCGTAACAATAATTTCTCGTATTACTTTACTGGAGATGGCAGTGACTACTTGTTCGCCTTAGATGCCGACCATCTCACCTTTACAATAGAAGTCCTTGAGCATCAGCCTGCAGTCCTGTTAGGCGATGTCAATGATGATGGCACCCTTAGCATAAAAGATGTAACAGGACTTATTAACTACCTCTTGACGAACGAACAGGCAGGTTTTAATGCGGAAAATGCCGATGTGAATCAGGATGGAAAGATTTCCATCGCTGATGTTACTGGTATCATTTCAGTGCTTTTGAGCCTGTAAGGTTTGTCTTTAGGTAGTGGCATTGTTTTGTGGTTTCAAGAGAAATGATTACTTTTGCGAAAAAATAATAAACTGATATACAGATGAAGAGATTACTGATTGCTATTGCGACCTTATTAACATTGATGGTAGGGTTCGCTCAGCTGCAAAATGGGTATCCTAGTTTGCTACAAAGATTAATGGGTGATCGACATGCTTATGAAAGCTTGATGAAAGCCCATAAAAATGCAGAAGCTGAGTATGTGTCAAGTAGGATGATTAATGGTGTTGAAATGATAGATGCCTTTATTGACATTGACGACAAATCGGCCATTAATTCTCTGCGTAAACATGGTGTGCTTATTAACTGCGAATTTGATGATTTTGTTACGGCTCAAGTTCCTGTTGCTTCATTGGATTGGTTGACCAATATCCCTGGGGTTAAGAATGTCGAGATCAGCAAAGTTTTGGAATTATGTACTGATTCAACATTGAGCAAGACTCATGCAGGTCAAGTGCTGAATGGAACTGATTTTGGTTTGCCTCAGGCTTATGATGGCAGCGGTGTTGTCATTGGAATTATTGATAACGGTTTTGATTATCAACATATAGCCTTCCGGAACGCCGATGATCCCAGTCGCAGCCGTATCGTCAGAGTTTATGACCCGTTAAATGAAAATGGACATGAGGTGGTTGTTGATAACAATGTCTTGCCCGGCTCTGTGTTTATGGGTGGGCAGATTGATACGTTGACAACAGATAATAAAGCTAGTGCTCATGGAACCCACACTACTAGTATCGCCGCTGGTACGCATGTCAATGGCTACGGTGGTATGGCACCGGGGGCTGATATTGTATTGTGCTCCTCTCGCTTGTTGAATTTAAATGTTTCAGAGACCGAAGTTGTTAACTGTATTAAGTATATCTACTCTTATGCCGACAGTGTCGGTAAGCCTTGTGTGATCAGTGTGAGTGTGAGCACTGCATCTGGTTCTCATGACGGAAATGACAGGATCTCCAAGGCAGTGGCTAGCACCGTCGGTCCAGGCCGCATTTTTGTCATTGCTGCAGGAAATAATGCATCTAAAAAGGCTTTCTGTAGCGGATGGGCAACAAAAGATAAACCGCTGAACATGTTGGTTGGTTGCACTGGCCAGCATCCTGATTGGGGTGATTCATACTATTATACTAAATTCTCGATTGACACATGGGTAAAAGAAATACGTGTTAAACCTGTTATTAAATTTCATATTCTGGATAAAACAGCTAAGCGTATAGTCTGGGAATCACCAATCATTACGGTATTTCAGAAGATAAATGCCTCAGAAATCAGTGAGTATTTTCAACCTGATTCAACAGTGAGCAATGATGGATATATGTATGCTCTGATATCTCAATCTTCATCAGAAAAATATAATCTTCAATGCCAATTTTATAATTTAAAGAGCCGCTCTTATAGCTACTATGATAATAATAAGATTTGGAGCCGTTATCAGATAGGAATTTCCTTTTATGCTCCCGCTATAGTTAATCCCGCTCAAAAAGACAGTTGTTACATCTATTCATGGTTGAGCAACTCTGGTACAAATTGGGGCCAATTTAATTCTCCCATTTATTTTGATAATATATCAGAAACTGGAGATACTGTTACGACTTCTATTGAAGGCCTTGAGTTTTATGCCAGGCCAAGCGATGATTCATCAATTGGTACTTACGCTGTCCATGATTCTGTGATTTCAGCTGGTGGCTTTGCAGCGAGGAATACCTACTATGCTTGGAATCCTGGACGTTATATCTCTAAGCCTACCACCATTGGTGCGCGATATGAACTCTCTAGTTATCAAGCTCTAGGTTGTGGACCGACAGGTCAACATTTGCCCACAGTGACAGCACCGTGTGTTGACGTGGTGGCAGCAGTTAGCAAGTATTCTGAATATATGACAATATGGAATAACGTTTTGGTGATGAAGACTGCAGATGGCCACGGCTATGGAGTAATGACTGGCACATCGATGGCTGCTCCCACTGTAGCGGGTATTATTGCTCAGTGGTTGCAGATTAACCCCAACTTGTCTCCCAGTGATGTGAAGAATGTCATTGCTCATACTTCAATTAAAGATAGCTTTACTCAAGATCCGACTTATGGTTATAGGTTTGGCCCTAACGGTAAGATTGATGCTATGGCTGGTGCAAAATATATACTCAGCCACATGGCAGACGAGATATTGTTGGGTGATATTAATGGTGATGGTAAACTGTCAATCAAAGATGTATCGTTACTGATATCTTATTTATTGAATAACGAGACTGAGATCGTTTTTGCTAATGCTGACATCAATGGTGACGGAATAATTAGTATCAAGGATGTGTCGCCATTGATCTCAATGTTGTTGCAAGATTAATTTGAATTACTCCAGTGTTTTTCAAAGGCACATGGCCTATTGCATAGGTACTTTATATGTAGAATAAATGATGAGATTGTTTCTTTTGAGCTTACTGATGTCATTGGTGACCTTCAGTAACTTAGCCCAGGGGTTGCTGCCTGTGACAGTTCAGCAGTTCTTGGATGAGCAAAACTATAGTGAGCGATATAAGGCATCCCTTGATGCAGACGGTATCAATAGCCAATTTGCCTCTCCTAAATTGGTTGATGGCACGATGGTCGTTGATGCTTTCATCGCCATCAGTAATGAGATGACAATTCCACGCTTGCAGGCTGCTGGTGTTTATGTCAACAGTTTGTTTGATGGCTTTGTTACGGCTCAGATTCCCGTTGACCGACTTGCAGCTGTGTCGATGATGCCTGGTGTTATCGATGTGGAGGTCAGCAGAAGGCTGGAACTTTGTACCGACAGTACAATGAGCGTGACCCATGTCAATGAAGTGATGAACCAGATACCTTTTGGCACATATGGCCCGTTTGATGGCAGTGGTGTCATAGTCGGTGTCATTGATTTGGGCTTTGATTTTCAGCATAGGGCTTTCAGATCCAATGCCGATCCGTCAAAGACCCGTATTGTCAGGGTCTATAACACGCAGGTTACGACTGGTCACAAGGCGTTGTATGACAGGATCTTCAAATTGCCAGGCTCTGTTTTTATGGGAGATGAGATCTATTCCTTGACGACCGATAATGCTACTGACACCCATGGCACCCACACCGCAAGCATTGCTGCTGGATCCCATGTCAATGGGTATGGCGGTATGGCTCCTGGCTCAGACATCGTTTTGTGTGCTGTGAGTGTGCTTGATGGAGGAATGTCCGCTGTCGAGGTTGCTAACTGTGTGCGTTATATCGACAGTTATGCCGACAGCGTCGGTCAGCCATGCGTGATCAGTCTAAGTGTCAGCACGCCAAATGGACAACATGATGGAAATGACTACTTGTCAAGGGTAGTTAAGGGCATTATGGGACCTGGAAGAATCTTTGTTGTCGCTGCAGGCAACAATGCCGGCAAGCAGTTTTATGCCCACAGGCTCGCAAGTCCTTCTTCACCTATAAATCTGATGTTCAAGTGTAAGAATTCCGTCAGCGGAGATTCCACTTATTACTATAAAGGAATCAATGCGGATGTATGGGTTCGTCGACAATCCCTCAACATGTATTATAAGTTTCATGTTTTGGATTTGACAACCGGAAACATTGTTTGGGAATCGAATGTATTCACATCGAAGGCAAATATTTCATATAGGGACATGAACGGTTTCTATACTTATTATTCATCTTCAGACACGACTGGATATATTAGCGCTGAAAGCCTCTATGCATCCGATGGCAAGAAATATCATTTGTCTATTAAGATACACAATCTGATTAGTCAGAGTTATACTCTCTCTAATGGTGTGAAGAAAAGCCGCTATGCGTTGGGACTCACGTTATATCCACGTACCAATGTTTCCAGTGAGTTTGATGCTTGGTGTTGTAACACGGGGGCCCGATTTGGCGTTTATAACAGAGCTGTAACCCAAATGGATGGTTCGGTGGTGAATGACTTCTATGTTGCTTCAAGTGATTCCTGCTGTATCGGCTCCTATGCTGTGGGCGATTCGACAATATCGGCTGGCGCTTTTTCGGCACGCAAATCCTATTATTCTTTGACGCAGAACAGAATTGTGACGGATAATAGTTTCACCGTTGGCGATATAGCTTCTTTCTCATCCTATGAGGTGCTTGGCGCAGGACCTACAGGTAAAGCTCTCCCAGATATCTGCGCGCCAGGAACCCTTGTTGTTGCCGCTGCCAACCGTTATTCTTATCTTGCAAACAGTTCATCTACTGTCATGCGAGTTGACAATAGCGCTTGGGGTGTGTTGAGTGGAACATCAATGGCTGCACCAACAGTTGCCGGTATTATTGCCTTGTGGTTGCAGGCTAATCCCAGATTGTCAGTTGGTCAAGTAAAGGATATCATTGCCAATACTGCTATTCATGACCGATTCACGAATCTCCATCGAAATCAATTTGGTCCTAATGGCAAGATCAATGCTTTTGATGGTATGATGTTGGTCTTGAAAGGCATCATGTCACTGAAGGGGGATGTGAATGGTGATGGCAAACTCAGCATTCTTGATGTGACGGCATTGATTGAATATCTGTTAACTGGAGAAGACGAAGGCCTCAATCTCTATGCGGCAGATGTTAATGATAGCGGTGATGTCAGCATTGCTGATTTGACGGTAATTATTTCCTTGCTTTTGGATAGTGCTGATTGATTCGTCGCGGACAGTATCTTCTTGTCAATATTAGCTATTGTTCCACAGATTGATAAACAAGCCGATTGCCAAGACTGGCAATCGGCTTGTGTTACTAATATGTCCAGAAGTTGTTTTACTTGGTCACATCAATGAGACCGTGGCCTGTCATCTCCTTTGGCTGAGGCAGATCCATAATCTGCAGGATGCTTGGAGCCACATCGGCGAGGCGACCTGTGTTGATGATGAGTTCGGGATCCTCGGTGACGTAAATGATAGGAACTGGGTTCAGAGAATGTGCGGTGTTGGCTGTACCGTCAGTGTTGATAGCGTGGTCGGCATTACCGTGGTCAGCGATGATGATGACTTCATAGCCAGTGGCGCGGGCTGCCTCAACCGTGTCATGTACACAGCGATCTACGGCCTTTACGGCCTTGCAGATAGCATCATAGACTCCCGTATGGCCTACCATGTCTCCGTTGGCATAATTAACCACGATGAAGTCGTATTTGTCCACGCGGATGGCAGCAACTAACTTGTCACGCACTTCGTAAGCACTCATTTCGGGTTGGAGGTCATAGGTGGCCACATCGGGTGAGGGCACCAGGATGCGGTCCTCATTCTCGAATGGCTGTTCCCTGCCACCACTGAAGAAGAAAGTCACGTGAGCATATTTCTCGGTCTCGGCGATATGCAGTTGACGTTTGCCCATGCTGGAAAGATATTGTGAGAGAGTGTTGTCAACATTCTCTTTCGGGAATAACACGTGCATATCCTTGAATGTGGGATCGTACGGGGTCATGCAGTAGTATTGCAGGCCTTTGATGATGCTCATGCCGTCATTGGGCTTATCTTCCTGGGTCAAGGCAATAGTGATTTGCTTGGCGCGGTCGTTGCGGAAGTTGAAGAAGATGACCACGTCACCTTCCTGGATGCGACCGTCAACGGTGTTGTTAACGATGGGTTTGATAAACTCATCGGTGATGCCCTCATCGTAGGATTCTTGGATGGCATTCACCATATTATCGCTCTGCTTGCCGACACCTGCAGTGAGCATGTCATAGGCTATTTTAATGCGGTCCCAGTTATTGTTGCGGTCCATGGCATAGTAGCGTCCGATAACGGTAGCCACTGTACCGGCACTTTGCTTGCAGTGCTCAACAACTTGGCCAACAAAACCTTTTCCACTCTCGGGGTCGGTATCACGACCGTCCATGAAGCAATGGATGTAGACCTTTTCCAGGCCATACTCCTTGGCGATGTCGCACAGCGCCATGAGGTGTCCAAGCGAACTGTGTACGCCGCCTGTGCTGGTCAGTCCCATGATGTGCAAGGATTTGCCGTTCTCCTTGGCATAGGAGTAGGCGCTCACAATCTCAGGATTCTTCATGATTGAGCCATCCTTGATGCTCTTGTTGATTTTTACCAAGTCTTGATAAACGACACGGCCGCCACCGATATTAAGGTGGCCCACTTCGCTGTTGCCCATCTGTCCGTCAGGCAGACCGACGTCTTCGCCGCAAGCTTTGAGCGTGCTATGAGGATAAGCGGCACGCAGGAAATCAAGATAAGGAGTAGGGGTGCTATAAATAGCGTTGCTGTGACCTTTGGGACCTTCGCCCCAACCGTCCAGAATCATCAATAATGCTTTTTTTGCCATAATAGTATCTTTTGATATGTTGTTATTCTTTTACTTGGTTGATAAAGTCTCTGCAAGGCGCTTGGCGAGGTCTTCGCCAGTGAGGCCTCGAGAAATGATAGTTCCATCGTTACCGAAAATGATGACATGCGGGATGCTCTTGATGCCGTAAAGGTCAGTCGGCTCGGTCAACTTCTGGTTGCCGATGATGACGGGCCAGGTGATTTTGAGCTCTTCAATAGCCTTGCGGGTGTCATCGGGATTGTCCCATACAGCAATTCCCACCACGTCAAATTTGTCACCATACTTGGACTTCAATGCTTGAAGTTTGGGTATCTCGGCGCGGCAGGGAGGACACCAGCTGGCCCAGAAGTCAACAACGACAACTTTGCCCTTGCCGACGTAGTCCGACAGTTTCTGCTTTGTGCCGTCTTCGGCTAGAACCTCAAAGTCGGTGAATTTCTGACCCTCGGCGGTAACAGTGAGTTGGCGAGCGGCATTCTTTGCTTTCTCGACGCGTTTCAACAGTGCGTACTCGGCAGGAGCATCTTTCAGCAGCGCGTCAATGTCCTTCTCAGTCAGGTCTTTATACATCAAGTAGTTGCAGAAGGCCCAGGGACCGATGGCATTGTCTTTGTTCTCTTGATAGAACTTCATTAGGCCCTCGGCATAACGGGCATCGTTCTCAGCCTCGGACAGCGTAGTGTCATCGGCCAGTTTCTGCATCTCCTTGCTCCACGATTCCATTTTCTGGTTAAGGGGACTGATTGCAGTTCCCTCACCGATATTGAGTTGCACATCACCAGGTTCCACAACAAAACCGTAGGGGCTGCCACCAGCGTACAAGCGCGCAAAGAAACTTTTGTCGGCTGTTCCTTCAAAGGTGCACACGTTGTTCTCAATAGTTGCCGTGGCAATAGTATCTCCCGTGTCATAGTTGGTCAGGAAGGCAGTTTCACCATTATTACTTTCGTCAGGGAACGTGACGGTTACCTTGTAACCCTTGCTGCATGATGCGAGCAACAATAGGGCTGTAAACAGGATTGATAACTTTTTCATTGTTGATAGTTATTTAGTGATTGACTGTAATCTGTTGTAATCTTGATGCTCTAGATCATCTAGAGGATTGTTGGATGATTAATCGCGCAGGGCGCGGTAGATGAGCGACTGGATGTGGCTGCGGGCACTGATGCGGCCGAAGTTCGGGTTGTTGCGTGTGGGGCACACACGGTTGCTCAAGAAGATATAGAACATGTCGTTCTTGGGATCTACCCAGAAGCAGGTGCCAGTAAAACCAGTGTGGCCGAAGGTCTCGGGTGTGGCCTCGGGACAAGTGTTGCTGGCGTCTGGGTCACCCACGACAGGTTTATCGAAGCCTAAACCGCGGTGACTGTTGGGGCTCTTCTGTGTCATGAATGTCTCGACAGTAGAAGCCTTCAACAGGCGTACGCCACCATAAGTGCCGCCGTTCAGCCACATCTGGAACAGCTTGGCCAAATCGTTGGCGTTACTGAACAGTCCTGCATTACCCTGCACACCTCCCGAGAAGGCTGCCAGCTCGTCATGGACGTAGCCATGGATGTGCTGTCGGCGCAGGTAAGTGTCCACCTCGGTATACGCAATCTCGTCGCGTGAGAATTTGCTCAGCGGGCGGTACATCGTGTGATAGGCACCCAGCGGAGCAAAGATATAGTTGTTCACATAGTAGTTGAGCGGCGAGTGCGTCATGCGCTGCACGGCATCGGCCAGCAGCGAGAAGTTGCAGCAGCTGTACAGGTATTTCTTCTTGCCCAACTTAGCGTGGTACATACGATTCATGATGGAGTCGTAAGTTACACGGCCACCCCACAGCCCGTCGGCAATGGCGATGTTGAACTTGTCGGTTTTGACTTTAGAAAGGATGTCGGTACGCATCTTGGCATCTTTGTGGCCCCATGCTCCGTTCATGATTTTTACGGTATGGTTAGCATCCTCAGCGCCAGCAATGAGATCTCCCGTGTAACTGTTGGGATCCATCATCATATACCACATGTTGAGTGATGCGGGCATGCCTGTCTCATGATAGAGCAGGTCGCGGAAGGTGATGTCCTCCTTATCGCCGTCGCGCAGGCCGGGAATGTACTCGCTTGCCTTGTCGTCGAGACGGAACTTACCGTCGTCAAAGGCTTTCATCACGCCGCTGATGGTACCCGTTGCCTTGGATACAGATGCGAGGCCGAACAGTGTGTTGTCATCCACCTTGACAGGGTTGTTGTAGTCAATGGCGCCGAAGGATCCTTTATAGACCACCTTGCCGTGGCGTGCTACAATGACCTGACAACCGGGGAAGGCATGCTGCTGTACACCCAGGCGGCACACCGAGTCAATTTGGGTTGTCAGTCTATTGTCCAGTCCAACCTCAGCGGGGATAGAGTAGCCCAGACGGGTGGCTTCGTAGTGGATGCCGTCGCCAGCCTCATAGCGTGTCTTCTTGCCCTTGAATGCCAGTGAGATGGGCAGGTTGCCTCCTGCAGCATTGCCGCCGAAGATGGTCTGTGCGGCATAGTCCTCGGTCAGAGTTGAGTTGTCATAGGTGAGCACTACTGCCTTGACATGTTTGTGGGTGATGGCTGTGCCGTAGTTCTTGATGTCATAGGGTTTGCACGTCAGCACAACGATGACGTTCTTGCATTTCTTGACTACAGTGTTCAGTGCTGCAAGGCTTTCCTCGCTGTCGTCGCCCACTTCCACAATGATCGTGTTGAAGTGGCCGTCATGCAATTGTTCGGCGAGATCTGACGCCTTGCCGGCCTTGGCAAGGTCAAAACGCTTGATCTGGGCATAGTCTGCACAGCGGCGTGTAAACGTGGACGCTGTACCTTTCTCGTTGCCGATGGTAGCGACAGCAATATGTCGGCTCTGCAGGTTGTGGACGGGCAGGATGTTGTCGTTGTTCTTGATGACAGTGATACTGCTGGCGATGAGTTGGCGCTTGAGTACACCCGCATGTTGAGAATTGACTTCATTCAGCAAGTTGGCCGTGTTGACATGCTGACGACTGGTCAGGTCAAGGGCATACTTGTAACGAAGGATTTTCTTGCATCGCTCGTCGATGATACTTTGGCTGAGTTTCCCGTTGGAGACGGCAGCCTTGATGGCAGCGATTTCGTCATTGATGTTTTCAGGCATGAGCAGGACGTCGTTGCCTGCGAGCAGGGCATTGACACATGCCGACCCCTTGAGCAGCTGGGTGGCGCCCTTCATGTTGAGGGCATCGGTGAAGATGAGACCGTCAAAGTTCAGCTGGTTACGCAACACATCGTTTACACAGTCAGCCGACAGGCTCGTGGGTGCTTTGCCTCCATCGATGGAGGGCACCAGTAGATGTGCGGTGAGGATGCCACTCAGTCCTGCATCAATAAAGCGGCGGAAGGGTACCAGTTCGCAGGTATTGATTTCCTGCATCGTCTTGTTGATGACGGGCAATGTTTTGTGGGAGTCCTCGCTAGAGTTGCCATGGCCAGGGAAATGCTTGCCTACCGCCATCACGCCGCCGTCCTCCAGACCGCGTGCAAAGGCGATGGCATGGCGTGCTACCAGTTCGGGACTCTCACCGAAGGAACGATTGCCGATGACGGGATTCAATGGGTTGTCGTTCACGTCAAGCACGGGGGCGAAGTTCACCTGAATGCCCATGCGACGGCATTGACGTGCCACCTCTCGGCCGTATTCATAGAGCAGGATGTCATCATCGATGGCTCCCAGAATAAGGTTGCGCGGGAAGTTAGGTACCTCCTTGAGCCTCATGCCCAGTCCCCACTCACCGTCAATGGTGATCATCAACGGGACAGCGGCAAGCGATTGTGCCAGGTTGGTCACCTCGGCCTGATCGGCCATGGTGCTGTTTTCATAGATAAGACCACCCACCATGTTCTGGGTCACAAGGCGGCGCACCAGTTCACGGGTTGCTTCGTTGCTCGACGGAGTCACGGCAGCAACAATGAGTTGGCCGATGCGGGCATCAGGCGACATGCTGTCAAACACACTGTCCACCCACGCGTTCATCGCCAACTTGTCCACCTGGTTGAATAGGTTGGGCAGTTTTGCTGCAGGACGTGCTGAGGCTCCCAAGGTCAGCATCAGCGCCACTGCCAGCAGTAATACACGTTTGAATTTGGTCATTGTTTTTAGTTTTATAAGGACCTTAGGGGCTTTAAGCTTTTATATCCTTAAGGTCCTAACTTCAAAATCTTAGTTCTTCTTGATTCTCACCTCGTCTTTGGCGTCAATCTTCTTACCGGCGGCCTCCAGTTTCTTGACATAGTCCAGAATGTGGTTGCCATACTTCTGGGTATCGACAAACAGCCTCTTGCAGCGCTTCATGGGATCCATGTAGTCACCGCCATTGGCCAGGTAGTCGATAGTAGCCACGATATAGGTCTTATTGGGATCAATCTTTTTGCCCTTGACGGTAGCCTTGACGAGTTCGCCCTTGTTGTTGTAGGTAGCTTTTAACTCCTTGCTTACGGCATCACCGCCGCGGCCGCACATCAGCTTGATGCTCTCAATCAATTCGGTACCGGGCATCTCAAGAACAACAAAGCGGTTGTCGAATGGGAACATGGAGCCGATGACACCCTCGGTGACGGTGCCCTTAGGCATGTCGGTGCGGATGCCGCCCTTGTTCATGATGGCGCAGTCGATGTTCTTGATACCCGACAGTTCCTTGATGATGTCCATTGCGGCATCGCTCACCCAGTTCTGCATCGCATCGCTGGAGTTTTTCAGGAAGCGGGCGCTGGTGGCGACGGGGTTGTTCATGATTGAGTCCACACCGTGACGATACGTGTCAAGCCACTCGTTCATGGCGGTATAGCGGCTTGCGGCGGCGTCCCAACTGGCATCAACTGGGATGTGGTTATATGCAATTTCTCCAGTCTCGAGGTCCAGATCATAGGTGGCTACCAGTTTACCGCTCTTGCCGTTTTGGCCGATGGGAATCAGTTTGCCGTTGGCATTGCGGATGCGATCCATGCCACTGCCTGGCTTGATGGTGGTGTGGGAATGGCTGCTGATGACCATGTCGATGTAGCGGCTCTGAGCGATGATGAGCGAGTCATTGGGCTCGGTGGGCTCATAGCTGCTGTAGCCGATGTGGGACACCATGACGGCATAGTCCATGCCCAGCACCTCCTTGAGGTAACGTGCTGTGGCATCGGCCACGCTGGGGGCAAAACTGTAGCGCAGGTTCACGCAGTTCATGTCGGCTATCAGGCCCGTCGGGTTGACATTGATGCCGAAGAAGGCCACACGCTTGTCGCCCACAGCCTTGATCCAATAAGGCTGGAACAGGCCGTTGAGAGGTGTGGCGCTGAAATCGTAGTTGGCGCTGATCTTTACGGCATCGACGTTGCGGTAGTGGGCTGCCAGCTCCTCCATGCCGTTGTCAAACTCATGGTTGCCCAGGATGATGGCATCATAGCCCAGGGTATCCATCAGTGCGTATTCCACCTCGCCACGATAGAGCGAGAAGAACAACGTGCCCTGTACGGCATCGCCGGCATGGATGAGTACCGTGTTGGGGTTCTGGGAGCGCAACTGGTCATAGATGGCGCGGCGGCGTGCCACACCGCCCTTGCCGTCACTGGCCGGGTCAATCTGGCTGTGTGTGTCATTAACAGCGATAATCATCAGGTGCTCGGCGCGCAGGGCAGGCACCATCACCAGTGCGCACAGGCACAGGAGCATGAAATTGCGTAGTCTTGCCATAATCGTAGTATCTTTTTTAAGTTGAGTGTTCATTAACTATTAACCGACAAAGTTACAACAATTCTAGTGCAAGTTGAGCACAAAAACAAAATCTTTTTTGTTTTTATTGTGAAGCAGCCAAATTTACGCGAAAATAGGCATAAAGAATAGGGTGAGCTAACGGGATCAGCTCACCCTGTTCAATAACAATAAGTCTTGTTTAATGTCTTGCAAGCAATTCCACTTGGCGCCTTAGCGGTTTAGCGTGGAATCTTAGAAAAGACAAGAGACATTATTTAGCCTTCTTGGCTGCCGGCTTCTTTGCTGGAGCTTTCTTGGACTCGGCCTTTTTGGCTGGAGCTTTTTTGGCTGGAGCTTTCTTGGGCTCAGCCTTCTTAGCTGCTGGCTTTTTGGCAGCGGGCTTCTTCTCGGGTTTGGGCTCGGGAGCGGGTTTTTCTTCCACTACGGGCTCGGGCTCGTCGATGGGGAAGTCGCCGGTGGTGTCCTGGACGATGTTGTTACGCATCATCTCGACCTCGCGGTGCAGCTTCTCGATCTCTTGCTCCTGGTTGCGGATGGTCAACAGCAGCGAGTTCAGCTCCTCGTTGTCGATGCTGGCAGGATACTGCTCCTCGACGCGCGTCATGAAGTCGCTCAGCACGTTCATGTAGTTGGTGAACGCGGTGTAAGGCGAGTCATAGGGGCTGTAGTGGCTGTGTACCGAGCCATCGTCGTTGTGCTTGGTGGACATGTAGAAGAAGTGGTCACTGGCTTGCAGGTAGTTCCAGTCCTGCTTGATGCGGCGGTCGGTGCACAAGCGCACGCGCTCACCGATGCTGTAGAGCTTGTGAACAGCTTCATTCTGCAGGGTGTTACCTAACCAAGCACTGGTGTCGCGAGCTTCGTCGGTCCATGACATGGGGTAGGGCACAGCAAGCTCGGCAACGGGTTTGAACTTGGAAACCACCTCGCTCGGTGTCCAGAACTGGATGTCATGCTCTGCGGCAAAGCGCGGCAGGGCCTTGATGAATTCAAAGATGCCACTCTCGCGCGGTTGCAGCTCGCCCAGTGCGTCGTAGTTCATGAACAGGTTGATGAGCTGTTCCTCCTGAGGCAACTCGTTGATCCAGCTGATGTACTTGTCGGCGGTCAGGGGGTAGGATGCCCACTCGGGATTGCTGAAGCGGAATGAAATGTCGTCACTCAGTTTGCCGTTCTTCAACAGCAGTTTGAGCTTGGGAGCCGAAGCACTGCTGTACAGGAAGTTGGGCGAGCGCCAGCCCAGCACGTGCTTGGCATCGGCGGTGATGGCAGCCTTGAAGCCCATGGCATAGACCATCGAGGCGATGTCATCGTCATAAATCAACTCGGTGTTGCGGAACACCTTGGGTTTCTGACCGAACATTTGGAAAATCTTCTCGTCATGAGCCTTGACCTGGGCCACAAACTCGTCGGGATCAAAGAGTGACGACAGGCTGTGGGCGTAGGTCTCACTCAGGAACTCAACACAGCCCGTAGCTGCCAGCTCCTTCATGGAGTCGATGAACTCGGGCACATACTGCTCCAGCTGCTCCAGGGCAGTGCCACTGATGGAGAAAGCCACCTTGAACTTCTTGCCGTGCTCCTTGATCATATCGAGCAGCATCTCATTGGCGGGCAGATATGACCGCTGGGCGATGCGCGTAATGATGTCATCATCGGCAAAGTTATCATAATAGTAGTGGTCGTTACCGATGTCAAAGAAACGATAGTGTTTCAGACGGAACGGCTGATGAATCTGGAAATAAAAACAAATCGCTTTCATATTCTTATTTAGTTTTTAGTTGTCAGTTTTTAGTTGTCAGTTATTTGTTTTCGGTTTTCAGTTTCAGTTGGATGTGGATGCCGCTAACAACTGACAACTGAGAACTGAAAACTTAGGATTGCTAGCGGTTGATGAGGTTGCGGTAGATGTTGATGACCTTTGCTCCGGCTTTGTCCCAGGTAATCTGGTTGACCTCGGCAAGGCCCTGCTCACGCAACTCGTTATACATAGCGGGATACTTGATGATGCTGTAGATGGCATCGGCCATGGCATTGGTATCCCAATAGTCGATTTTGATGACGTTGTCCAGAATCTCGGCACAACCACTCTGCTTGCTGATGATGGACGGCACGCCCATCTGCATGGCCTCGAGCGGAGAAATACCGAACGGCTCACTCACCGACGGCATGATATACACGTCACTGGCGGCCAGCATCTCATAGACCTGCTTGCCCTTGAGGAAGCCGGTGAAGTGGAAACGGTCAGCGATGTCGCGCTTGGCGGCCAGGCGGATCATCTTGTCCATCATGTCACCGCTACCGGCCATTACGAACTGGGCATTGTTGACCTTGTGGAGCACCTGTGCAGCAGCCTCGACGAAGTACTCGGGGCCCTTCTGCATTGTGATGCGGCCCAGGAAGGTGATGACTTTGTTGGTCTTGCCGGGAGGCGCCTCCAGGTTGAGCAGTTCCTCGTTCAGGGGTTCCACAGCATTGTGAACGGTGGTCACCTTGTCGGGGCTGATGCCGTATTTCTCGATGACGGTGCGGCGCGTGAGGTTGCTCACGGTGATGATGTGGTCGGCATTGTTCATACCGTCTTTCTCGATGCTGAACACCGTGGGGTTTACGTTGCCGCGTGAACGGTCAAAGTCGGTGGCGTGCACATGGATCACCAGCGGCTTGCCCGTCACCTGCTTGGCGTGGATGCCGGCAGGGTAGGTGAGCCAGTCGTGGCTGTGGATGATGTCGCAGTCCACGGTACGTGCAATGACGCCCGCCACGATGCTGTAGTTGTTGATCTCTTCCAGCAGGTTCTCAGGATAGCGGCCCGAGAACTCAATGCACCCCAGGTCGTTGGTACTCATGTAGTTGAAGTCACCGTAGATGTGGCTACGCAGGTCAAAATACAGCTGCGGGTCCATCACATCGCCGATGCGGCTCTGGACGTAATCCCAGTTCACGTCGCGCCACGCTATTGGCGTTGAGTTGGCGCCGATGATTCTGGCGAAATCCTTAGGTTCATCGCCCCAGGGCTTGGGGATGACAAAGGTGATGTCCATGTCACCGTTCTCCCACATGCCCTTGGTTAAGCCGTAACTTGCTGTTCCCAGTCCTCCCAGGATGTGAGGGGGAAATTCCCAGCCAAACATTAATGCTTTCATATCTCTTGTAGGTTTATTCGTCAATGATGTGCAGGTTCTTGAAGGTACGCAATACGCGCAGGATGCCGCCCACGTTGGGGGCGAAGCTCACAGCACCGCGGCCGATGAAGGGCGGGTTGCCGTCGTAGAGCTCGCTCAATGAGCCGATGCAACCTTCCTTCATCTCGTCCTCGAAGCCGATCATCATGCGCTCGATGAACGAGATGCTGTTCAGACCGAAGACGCGGATGTAGGCCTTGCTGTAGAAGTCCATCAGCCAGGGACGGGCGCTACCGGCATAATAGGCGGTCTGGCGTTCTTCGGGTGTACCCAGATACCAGGGGATGTAGCCGTAGCTGTTGGGGCTGAGGGTGCGCAGACCCTTAGGCGTCAGCAGCTCGCGGGTCGTGATGTCTAGCACGCGTTTGCGCTGGCGACGGTCCAGGGGACTGTAGTCGGTGGCAGCAGCAATGATCATGTTGGGACGCACGCTCAGGTCGGTGTAGCTGCCATTCACGTAGTCGTACAAGTAGCCATAGTCGGTCATGAAGGTCTCGATGAAGGCGGGTTTGCACTTGTCGGCAATCTCATTGCAACGGTCAACAAATTCCTTCTCGTCATAACGGTCAACAAACAACTCCTCGGTGGCAAAGCGCAGGGCGTTATACCACAATGCGTTGAACTCTACCAAGTAACCCGTGCGGGGTATCAATGGCGTGCCATCGGGGTGCGTGCTGTTCATCCACGAGACTGGACGCTTGGTACCGTCGGTGGCAATTAGACCGTTGTCATCCAACTTGAGGTTGGGATGGTGGCCGTCGGCAATGAAGTTGATGATATCCTTGACCAGCTTGCCGTAGCGCTCACGGGCGGCATCGGCATTCAGGTCGTGGGCATAGCGCTGTACGGCCCAGATGGCCCACAGGGGAACGTCGGGCAGGTCTAGACCGTCAAGATGTTTGTCAAGGGTGCCGTCACGCATCCAGTCGTTGAGCGCACGCTGGGCAGTGTCCATGATGAGCTCGAAGTCTTGGCGGTGGTGAACTGACAGTGTACAACCAGGCAGGGCGATGAACTCGTCGCGGGCACGGATTTTGAACCATGGGTAACCTGCCAGCAGGTAGTGACCTTCCTTGTTGGTGATGTAGAACTGCTTGGCGCTGTTCTTCATGCAGTTGTAGAAGCTCGTGCGCGGTGTGCGCGGCTTGATCTCGTCCTCATACATCTTGGTGAGGGTGCGGGTGTTCACTTCCTCGACACCAGCCGAGAAGATGAGGGGCTCGCCCTTCTTAATCTCGACCTCGAAATAGCCGGGCACATACAGGTCCTCGCTATAGGGGATGCCGCGCTCCTGGTCCTTGGTGTACTCGATGTTTTTGTACCAGTGGGGGTCAAACACGAACTTGGGCTTGTGGTTCATCTGCATGTACAGCGTGGGATAGCCATTATACATACAAGTGGAAATTCCGTTAGAAACCTCTTGGTATTCACGGCTGGCAACAGCATTCTCTACACACAGGTCATTAGCGTTGCGGAAGGCCAGGAATGGTCTGAACTGCAGCGTCGTGGCTGAGTGGGCATCCACCAGCGTGTAGCGGATGAGAATGCGGTTCTCGTGGGTGATGAAGATTTTCTCCTTCTTCAGAATCACACCGCCCACGCGGTAGGTCGTGGTGGGCACGCGCTCGCAGCTATACTCACGGATGTACTTGTGTCCGTTAGGACTATAGGTGTCACCCTTGTAGCGGTGCAATCCCAAGTTAAAGGGTGCACCATGCTGGATGACCGTCTCATCGAGCGAGGACAGCAACACATGGTTGTTGTCGTCGAGCTCGGGCACCGGAATGACCAGCAGGCCGTGCTGCTTGCGGGTGTTACAGCCCACAATGGTAGTGCAGTGATAGGCTCCCGACTGGTTGGTGCGCAACATCTCCTTGGGCAGTGACTGCTCCAAGTTGATCATCAGGTTTTTGTCAAATTTCAGATAACTCATAAGGTCTTATTTTGGTTTTATATCTTCTGGTTAATTTTCTGTAGATTCTAATTGTTGGTTTCAGTGTCGTCGAGAAGGGAAGGAGGCACCAGGATGTTGATGCCTTTGCTGACGATTTCGATGACGATGTGGGCAGGCATCTTCATGGGATCGCCGTCGATGTGCATGATTTCGTCGCTTTGGCGTTCAATGACGATGCGCTTGCCGCGGTAGATGCTCACGTGGTGATCGCGGTCAAGCTGTTTCAGGAACAGGCGAGCGCCAAGGATAGGACTTGAGATGAAATTGAAGGGGTGCATCACCGTAATGTCAACCAAGCCGTCCTGCATGGTCGCGCGCGGGGCAATAAAGGCATTGTTGCCATATTGTGCAGCGTTGCAGCAGGCGATAACAAAGGCTTTCTCCTTGAGCTTGGCACCATCGATGTCAATCAGGTATTCTTTGGGCTTGTACTTTAAATACTCTTTAAGGGTTGACTTGATATAGGTGATGAAGCCGCGTGTGCCTTCATTGGAAAACTTATAGCTCACTTCGGCATCAAAGCCCATGCCACAGGTGCAGAAGAAGGGCCTGCCGTTGATGGTGCAGTAGTCAAATTGCCCGACTGCGCCATTGTTGAGCACCTGCAGGGCTCGACTGGCATTCATCGGGATGCGCAGGTGTCGGGCAAGACCGTTTCCTGAACCGCACGGGATGATGGCAAGGGCGGTGTCGGTGCCGCACAGGGCGCTGCCTACCTCGTTGACGGTGCCATCGCCGCCAATGGCGACCACCACTTCGGCGCCATCGCTGGCGGCTTGGGCGGCAATCTCTCGGGCGTGACCAGGATATTCGGTTGCAATAATGCTCACGTCATTGATGTCGTTATTCACGACGGTGTCGATAAGGCGTGGTATCTTGTCCTTGTTGCCTGTACCCGACACTGGATTAATGATAGCGACTATGTGTCTGCGTTTCTCTTCCATTCCCTGCAAAGATAATACTTTTTTATGTGATTTTTTTTGATAATAGATGTTTTTAGGATATTTTTGTGGAAAAATTATTAACAAGTCATTAAATATAGCAAAAAACTAATGAAAAAGGTAAGTGTTAACCTCCTTACTAATGTCGTTTTACTATTGGCAGGTATCATTCTTATCATCTTTCATGGTGTTCCCGACGTCATGTTGTGGGGGTGCCGTGTGATGGGTGCCATGTTCTTGTTGCCAGCAATCATCTACCTGATCATGGTTGCTGTGCGCCATTCCGATGCCCGCACGAGCACCGACTACCTGGGTGTGCTGCCCGCTGTGGGCGGACTATGTTTTGGATTGGTGATGATCATCAAGTCACATTTGTTTGATGGCATCTTGCAGATGTTCATGGGGTTACTGCTCATTGTGCTCGGGTTGTTCCATATCATCTACTTGCTCTTGTCCCGCGATAGCTTGAAAACCAAAGGATGGTATCACCTGTGTCCCATGATTGTAGCCTTGTGCGGTATCCTTTCACTCGTAGTACCGTCACTGCGTGAGAATGTGCCTGTCGTCGTGCTCATCACGGGCATCTGCCTGCTGCTGTTCAACTTCACGAGCCTGCAGGAGTATTTGGCCGAGCGTCGTGTGCGCCGTGCTATTACACAACCGACCGATAATCAGACTGTTGAGGACCATCCCGTCGCTGTGGATGACAATATTATTGAACCTGAGCAATGAGTACACTCAAGGAGAAGTACCAGCGATTCCGCCAGTGGCAGGAGCAACCGTTTAATTGGCTCAGCGGACAAAAGGTGGAGACTGCGGGCGTGGTCGTAGACCACAGCAAGGCCAGCGGCCATGAATTGAGGTAACCCCACGGCGCACAGGCCGTAGGTCTCGTGTGGCGTGGGGAGATTTGTCGCTGAGACATGTAGAGACGCAAAATATTGCGTCTCCAAAAGTTAGACATTCCCAAAATGCTACCCTTGAGACGCAAGATTTTGCGTCTCTACATGCGGAAGAGTTGAGTATCAGTATTTTTTTTCATTAGTGTCCGGTAAATATATTTAACATCTGCATAATTCACTACATATGAGTTGAATAAGCATCTCTGCTGTATCATGGGCTTGGCTTTTGCCTCGTAGAGGCAGGTCGGGTCGAAGACTCGACTTTTATGGAAAACACCATGCAAGCTCATCGAAGATGAGC
>ONLH01000038.1 GCA_900318645.1 uncultured Prevotellaceae bacterium | reverse complement strand
GATACTGAAGTCATTGTGCTTGTTCTCACTGCCTACGGGCATTATGGTGACAAATAGCGTTTGAGCAACACCCTTATTCCACCCTCTCGCTGTCGCTGGTGAGAGGGTGGATTGCATTGGGTGATATGTTGAAGCTATTACCTGCATAACATTGATTACAGGCGGTTGATCTGCTCTGTGGCGGCACTCTTGCCACGATACTTGGTTTTGAGTTGGTTCAAGCGATACACGACACTCAGTGAGAAGTTCCAATATTTATGGTCTTCAATTTGCCAGAAGTGGACGTTACGAAGGCGCATATTTTGCTCAAACTTCATTTTGTGAAAGATGTCTTGTGCGGCAAGTTTCACACTCAGACGGTCTTGCAGGAAAGACTTCTGAATACTGAGGTTCAGCATTTGGAAAGGCTCCAATTGGGTATTATTTTGTGCGCCACCGCTATTATAGTAATAATAGATGTTAGCGAGCCATCCTCGGGGCAGGTCGAAATATTGGTTAGCAACAACATAAAACCTTGTTTTGCCATAGCTATATGGTTCATTCATGTACTCGTAGTCAAAAAACAAGCGCTCAACTGCTAAGCGTAATGAGGGACGCCACCACTTGAAGTTGTGTTGCAGACTAACATTAGCGCTTAGTAGGCTTGCATGGTCGAAGTTGCTGAATGAACTCACCAGAATAGGGGTATGTTCGTCCTTGGTGAATATGTCAGGGGCGATAAGATTGTCCTTATAGGTATAACTGAGTGAGGCGTTGATGAATTTGTAGCCTGTACTCCACTCGACAATGTAGAGCGTCGTGGGCTGTAACGTGGGATTACCGTGCTGATAAATATACTCGCTGTCATAATAGGTGTAGTTGCTCAGCTGTCGAAACGACGGGCGAACGGTGCGCGAAACATACGAGAGAGCATTGCTCCATCCATTGCGCTCATGGATAATTTCCACTGCGGGGAACAGATTGCGGTAGTGGCGGTGAATATCGGCATTGTCGGCCAAACGATCAGCGTAGTCTCTGACCACATCTTCATAGCGTAGCCCTCCGCTCAGTGTCCAATCGCCAAAAGCCGCTTTTGCCTCGACAAAGGCTGCAGCCTTGTTTTCCCATTGCTCATAGTCAGAGGGTGGCACGACAACATTGCTGCAATCGGCGGTTCCGTGGCCCGTGACGCGGTTGTACTCTGCACCCCATGACAACGAGATCTCGTTGCCCAATGTGTAGTCAAATGTCAACCGTGCAGCATAGACGTGGTAACGGCTCTTGCCTTTGCTAAGTGTCGTGCGGGTTTTGTCGTCTGTCGTTTCGTCTGTCAGTTGGCGGTAATCGCTGGAGTTGCCTGCATAGTCAAGGTTGAGTGCGGTGCGCAGCCGTTTCGTCCACTCGGCATTGTAGAACGTGTTGACGTGGGCATAGTCCATATCGTTATGATAATCGCTCAAGATGTGGGTACGCTGGAATTCCTGACCATTCTTGCTGTAGATATGCAGGGCATCACCCGGCGATAACCAAGTGTTGTGATAGCCGTCATAGCTGATACCTGCAATGTGTTGCTCATTGAACTCATAATCTACATTGGCTGACCAACTCGGTGCTCTCTGATGCGATTTGCTGAGGTTGTCAATTTTGTCAAATCGGTAGGTATCGCCATCCACCACCAGCTCCTTTATCTGCGGCTGGTTATAATGGCGGTGAAAATCCTCGTACTCCAGATGAGCAGAGGCATTCAGTCCGCCTTGTTTCAATCCAAGGTCTATCGACTCTTCCGAGGTCAGCACATCATTCAGTTTTTCATCGGCTTTCACTTGCAGCATCCACCCTTCCTCCTTAGTACGGGTTGTTATCTTGATGACAGCTTCGACTTCTGCATCATATTGTGCACCTGGATTGCGAATAAGTTCAATATTCAGAATTTCCTTCGGCGACAGGCGGGTTATTTCCTGCCAATTCTGCACCTTGCGGTTGTTGAGATAATATATAGGAGTTCCACGTCCAAAGACAGTTAGGGTTCCATCTGGTAAGGCAACCACACCAGGCACTTGCAACAGTAACTCGTTAGTACTGTGCAAATGTTCCAGAATTGTGCCAGCCACGTTTGTAACAATGCTATTGCCTCTTGTTTGGTACTGGGGGCGCTCGCCCTTGACGGTGACGCTGCCCAGGGTGTATTGGTCAGGCTGCATTTTGATGGTGCCCAGGTGAGGGGTCTTGCAGTGGCGATAGACGGGGCGATAACCCACATAGGTGATGCGGGCGAGGACACCGCTTTGGTCGCAGGGGATGACAAAAATGCCGCTCTCATTGGTCACGCCGCCGGTGATGAGGGTGGAGTCGCGCGGCGAGAGCAGGGCGACGTTGGCATAGGGCAACGGTTGGCCCATCTCGTCAAGGACGGTGCCCTTGTAGCGCGTGGAGGCCTTCTGCGGGCACTCGACGGCGATTTCTTTGCCCAGCACGGTCATCTTGATGGGATAGAAGCCAATCAGCTGCTGGATGGCATCGGGCACCGACTTGTTCTTGACAGCAGTCGTTGAAGTCCTCCAACTCGTTGTAGAGAAAACTGATGTTGTATTCCCCACCCCGCTCGTTGAGCCACTTGAGCGCCTCGCTCATCGACACGTCATTGAATGTCCGCGTCACCCGCTGCCCGAAGGCAGCCGTGGCGATGCACCAGCATGCCACGATTAATATCATGCGCCTTGCCATCATTCTACCACGATTGTATTGCCCTCCTTACTAATATTCACACTCTCGAACAGGTTGATGCGCTCGAGCACCGCATCCAAGTCCTCATCGGGCTGCCACACGAAGTAGAAACGCAGCGCGCGGACGTCCTCGTTGCGGAACTCGACCTGCAAGCCATAGTGAGGCGCAATCTTTTCCAACATCTGGTCAAGCGGTTGGTTGTCGAATACTACGGGTTCCACCGCTACTGCAGCCGTATCGGCCACGCCAAGGCGAGGCCCTACAGTCGATTCTGGCTGCGGCTCGGGGGCGACAGTCTCGGTGGGTTCTTTGGCTTGATCAACGACGCCGTGTCGCACGGCATGGATGGCAGCATAAGTGAAAGCCGAAAGCATGAGCACGCCTGCTATCATGGCGGCGACCTTGAGCCAGCGGCGGTTTTTCACCGGGGCGAAATGTTCCTGCTCGAAGCGTTGCCACTCGGCATCCACATCGGGCTCAGGGACTTCGGTCATGGCGCGCTTGGCGGTGGCCAAGTGAAGCAGCATTTCGTCATCAAGCATGGCGGCCAGCTGCTCGTCAGTATAATTCTCAGGGTGCTCGTGCATGTCGAGCAAGAGACGGATTTTATCGTTCTGTTCCATAACGTCTATTGTTTTGAGTTGTTGAAATAGGCATTGATTTTCTCCAGTGACTGTGACAAGTGGTGATGGACCGTTACGCGGCTCACGCCCACGGCATCGGCAACCTGCTGGCAGGTCATATCCTGCAGGTAACGCAGGGTGAAGATGCGGCGCGACAGCGGCGGCAATTGAGTGTCGATGTAATCCCGCAACTCGGCAAGCATCATTGAGTCGTCAGGACCGTCGGCAAGCGGCTCGGCGCTTGTCGAGTAGAGTTTCATGAAGCGTTCCCTCATCTGCTTGTGGCGAATCACATTGATGCAACTGTTGCGCACGCACGTCAGCAGGAAGCCACGGGCATTGTCGCTCTTGATAGCTATACCACCGTCAAGCAACGAGGCAAACACGTCGCTCACGACATCGCGCGCCTCGTCGACATCATAGAGCAACGACACCGCCAGGCGGAACATCGCCGTGTAATGCGTCTTGAACAGTATTTCCAATTCACTTTTTGTCATAGTCGTGGGTCAATTACACTTGATAGACGTTTCAGGCCAAGGAAATGTAAACCCGTTTCTATTGTTTTTTATACAAAGGTAGCTTGAATTTTCTTACGAGCCAATGGCTCGCACTACAGAACTACACCTTCCAAACAACTGCGCGGCGCCTCGGGAAAAAATTAAACTTGGTTTTATTTTGTTCTCCGCTCGGCTTGCACTACCTTTGCGGGCATGAAAGGTTTTTGGCAACTGTTGAAGCGGTTTGTACCGCCCTACAAGAAATACATCGTGTTGAACATCCTGTTCAACCTGCTCGCCGCGTTCCTGACGCTGTTCTCGTTCGCCCTGATTATTCCCATCCTGGAAATGCTCTTCGGGCTGAACACCAACCACTATGAATTCATGGCACTGGGCTCAGGTAGCCTGCAGGACGTGATCGTCAACGATTTCTACTACTATGTGCAGTGCATCATCGAGCGCTATGGCCAATCAACGGCGCTGGCATGCATTGCCGCAGCATTGGTGTTCATGACGGGTCTGAAGACAGGCAGCTCTTACTTGAGCTTCTTCTACATGATTCCCATCCGCACGGGCGTGGTGCGCGACATCCGCAACCAGATTTACCACAAGATGACATCACTGCCCATCGCCTTCTTCTCCAACGAGCGCAAGGGCGACGTGATGGCTCGCATGAGCGGTGACGTGACCGAGGTCGAGAACTCCATCATGACCTCGCTCGACATGCTGTTCAAGAACCCCATCATGATTATCGCTTGCCTGGTGATGATGATTGTCATCAGCTGGCAGCTGACGCTGTTCGTGCTCGTGCTGCTACCCATCGCCGGCTGGATTATGGGCCGCGTGGGCAAGCGCCTGAAGAGAGTCTCCCTCGAGGGACAGAACCAGTGGGGCGTGCTGCTGAGCAACATCGAGGAGACCATCGGCGGATTACGCATCATCAAGGCTTTCAATGCCGAGGACAAGGTGCGCCGCCGCTTTGAGGGCGAGAACGAGAAGTTCCGCTCCATCCAGACGCGCATGAACCGCCGCTATGTCCTCGCCCACCCCATGAGCGAGTTCCTGGGCACCTTGACCATCGCCATCGTGCTGTGGTTTGGCGGCACGCTCATCCTGGGCGGCCATGGAGGTAGTCTCACCGCGCCCAAGTTCATCTATTACATGGTGATCTTCTACAACATCATCAATCCCGCCAAGGACCTGTCCAAGGCCGCCTACTCCATCCAGCGCGGTCTCGCCTCGATGGAGCGCATCGACAAGATTCTTGCCGCCGAGAATCCAATAAAAAATCCCGAACGCCCCGTTTCCCTGACCCAGATGCAACAGGGTATTCAATACAAGGACGTGCGCTTCCGCTATGGCGATGCCTGGGTTATCGACGGCGTCTCGCTTGATATCAAGCGGGGACAGACCGTGGCCCTCGTGGGGCAGAGCGGTAGCGGCAAGACGACCATAGCCGACCTGCTGCCTCGTTTCTATGACGTGCAGGAAGGTAGCATCAGCATCGACGGGACCGACATCCGCCAGTTCAATATCACCGACCTGCGCGCCCTGATGGGCAACGTCAACCAGGAGGCCATCCTGTTCAACGACACCTTCTACAACAACATCACCTTCGGCGTAGAGAACGCTACCCGCGAGCAAGTTGAAGAGGCAGCGAGGATTGCCAATGCCTATGACTTCATCATGGCAAGCGAACAGGGCTTTGACACCAACATCGGTGACCGCGGCTGCAAACTCTCAGGCGGTCAGCGCCAACGCATCAGCATCGCCCGAGCCATTCTGAAGAACCCGCCCATCCTCATCCTCGACGAGGCTACCAGCGCCCTCGACACCGAGAGCGAGCACCTGGTGCAGGACGCCCTCGACAAGCTGATGCGTAACCGCACGACGCTGGTCATTGCCCATCGCCTGAGCACCATCAAGAATGCCGACCTGATCTGCGTCATGCAGGACGGACGCATCCTTGAGCGCGGCACCCACGATGAACTCATCGCTCGCCAGGGAGCCTACAAGCACCTGGTAGATATGCAAACGTTCTAGAAAATCTAGATTATCTAGACTATCTAGAGCATCTAGAAAATCTAGACTTCATAACTGGAATAGAAAAAAATTGAAATATTGTGTAGTTTTTTTGATACCCCCTGCGTCTAAGGGATAAAAAGAGTAAAAACAATGGAGCTGAACGAATCCCAATTCGCGCAAATCATCCGCGAGAACAAGGGCACGATCTACACCGTGTGCTACATGTTCTCCAAGGACAAGGAGGAGGTCGATGACCTCTTCCAGGAAGCGCTGATTAAGCTATGGCAGGGACTCGAATCCTTCTCCGGCAAGAGCGACTTAAAGACCTGGATTTACAAGGTGACGCTCAACTCCTGCATCTCTATCGACCGCAAAAAAAAGATCCGCAAGACGCAACCACTCATGGAAGGCATCGACCTATTTGACAAGAACGATGCCGACAACCGCCAGACCGACATGCTGCACGCACGCATCCAGCGGCTACAACCCTTTGACCGCGCCATCGTGCTCTTGTGGCTTGAGAATATGAGCTACCAGGAAATCGCACAGATTGTCGGTATCGAAGTCAAGAACGTTTCTGTAAGACTTTACCGCATCAAGGAACAACTTAAACAAATGAATTAAACTACACAATCGATATGGAAACACCCATTAACACCGACTTTAACGACTTCAACGAACTTGATGACCTGCGACAGCAGATCAACGAGCTCAAGAATAAGGTGGACCGACAAGGCCGCCTCAACGAGGACCTCATCAAGAAGTCCATCCAGAGCAAGATGAAAGGCCTTCATCGCAACATCTCGTGGTATCTCCTCGTGCTGTTGCCCTTGAGTGCAATCATCATCTGGAACTTTATCTATAATCACTATGCTTGGCCATTTATCATCTTCACGATCCTCTTCTTTGCGGCCTCGTTCATTGCCGATTATTTCATCAACCGCATCGATGTGAACCACATGGCCGATGACCTGGTTGAGACCACCCGCAAACTGACAATCATGAAGAAAAACAGGCGCCGTCAGTTGCTCATCGGCTACAGCCTGCTGCTGATATGGACACCCTGGTACCTGTACGAGATTTATCGGGTTCAAGCGGTTCCCATGGGCGTCACCTTGACTGGTCCATTCATGATAGCAGTCACAATCGGCGCTGCCATCGGCGGCATCATCGGTGGAATTTTGGGCCTGTCCTTCTATCGCAAGATGCAACGCACGACCGATGAAATGCTTGACCAGATCAACGATCTGACCAGCGGAGAATAAAAAGTCAAAATATTGCAACCCACCATCAAGAAATGGAGGACGTGGCACAAGAGGCCTATCCTCCATTTCTCACATCTGATGGACTGAAGTGTCAAATAATTAGACACATTAGCGTAAAATAATTTTACACTCGCTCATTTTCCCAAAAATTTTCTTGACCAGATGCAGTGCCGGTTCTAACTTTGCAATGAGATCGCAAGGGATACTCATTTATTTAAAATCTGACATTACACAAGATGGATACCTACATGAACATAAAGAATTCATTGATGCTACTGGGGAGTGGCGCCTTCCTGTTTCTTTTCAGCGCACTCACCAGTGGCATCACTTGGCTCACAACAGCCCTAATGATTGTCGGTATCGCGGGCATCGCCATCGGGGGAGCCTACTTCATCCGCAAGACATGGATGGATAATGACGCTAAACGCGACAAGCGGCAATGGGGACGGTTTGATTTTGGCGAACTACGATAACCGCCTCAAAGAAGGCCCATTATAAGGGATAGTGTTTCAAGCATTGATGGCTTGAAACATTTTTTTTGGTTAAAACTGTAGTTTTTTGACAGCATGGTGCGTCTAACGGGTGAAAACAATAAAAAACATAACGATTATGATGACCGAAAAGGCAAATAAGACGACACTGACTATCACACTGGGAATCATTTCACTGGTACTTCTCTTTGGTGGAGAGATCTGTCACATTATATCAGACCACTGGCCAAACGTGCTCCATGAGAGTGACTGGTATCATTTAGCCGTGTTTGTCGGCTGGATCTTTGTATTGTTTGCCGATTACTTCAGACCTGTAAACACCAAACAGGATAAGGAAAATGCCGGCTGGAACTTTTTTTTAATCATTATCGCCATGGGATTCCTCTGTATCCTTCAGGTGTTTAAAATCCAGCATTTCACTGCACCCATTGTTGCTGTTCTCATCATCACCAGCATTCTGGCGATTTTGGGGTGCATCCTGAATTATAGGAAATGGCTTGGTATCAAGGCACAGCTTGAGAAACAGGAAAACGAGAAAAATCCGGAATAAAGTGTTCACCTAATGAAAAAAGACTATCTTTGCAGGTTGGTTTGAAAGTTTTAACACTTTGTGTTGCAACCAAACGAGCCTTCAAAGCGTCTAACACAACAAGAAACAACTGTATCAATAACTTTTATATTAAAACCAATTCATTTAGCTACATGAAGATGAAAAAAATCTTTGCTGCAATGTTCATGATGCTCATGGCATTCAGCGCTAACGTTGCCATGGCGCAGCAGATGCCTCCCATCCCTGTGGATGACCAGGTGCGCGTCGGCAAGTTGGATTGCGGATTGACCTACTACATCCGCCACAACGATTATCCCGAACACCGCGTGAACTTCTACATCGCACAGCGTGTAGGTTCCATCCAGGAGGAAGAGAGCCAGCGTGGTCTTGCCCACTTCCTGGAGCACATGGCCTTTAACGGCAGTGAGCACTTCAACGGCGAGGGCAAGAGCATCATTGACTATACCCGTTCACTGGGTGTAGCCTTCGGTAAGGACCTGAACGCCTATACCAGCATTGCCGAGACCGTTTACAACATCAATGACGTGCCCAGCACCCGCCAGAGCGCTATCGACTCTTGCTTGCTGATCCTCAAGGACTGGAGCAACGGTCTGCTGCTCACCGACGAGGAAATCGACAAGGAGCGTGGTGTGATCCACGAGGAGTGGCGCCTGCGCCGCAGCGCCAGCCAGCGCATGTTTGAGAACCAGCTCGAGAAACTTTATCCGGGTTCCAAGTTCGGTAAGCGCATGCCCATCGGTCTGATGAGCGTAGTTGACAACTTCAAGTACAATGAGCTGCGCGACTACTACCACAAGTGGTATCGTCCCGACAACCAGGCTCTGGTCATCGTGGGTGATGTTGATGTGGACCACATCGAGGCCCAAATCAAAGAGCTCTTTAAGGATATGCCCGCACCTGATCCCAATGCCGCTCAGGTTGTTGACGAGCCCGTTCCCGACAACGATGAGCCCATCATCGTGGTTGACAAGGACAAGGAGCAGCAGTTCAGCCAGGTCTATGTCATGTTCAAGCATGATGCCACCCCCAAGGAGGAAAAAGGCCAGATCATGTACATGATTGAGGACTATGCCAAGAGCATGATGAGCCAGATGCTCAATGCTCGTCTGAGCGAAGCTGCCCAGGAGGCCGACTGCCCCTTCCTGCAGGGTTATGCCTATGACGGCAACTACCTGTTCGCCAACACCAAGGATGCCTTCACCCTTGTAGGCACTCCCAAGGAGGGCCAGACCGAGGCCGCTACCAAGGCCCTGGCTACCGAGGCTATGCGTGCCGCAAAGCACGGCTTTACCGCTACCGAGTATGCCCGCGCTAAGGAAGAATACCTGAGCCAGCTCGAGAAGCAGTACAACGAGCGCAACAAGATCTACAACGGACGTCTTGCTGCCCAGTACTACCGCAACTACCTTGACAACGAGCCCATGCCCTCTATCGAGCAGGAATACCAGATCATGAACCAGATCGCTCCCATGATTCCCGTGGAGGCCATCAATGAGCTGCTGCCCGAACTCATCACCACCGATGGTAAGAACCTCGTTGTGATGAACTTCAACCAGGAGAAGGACGGCGCTGTCTATCCCACTCCCGAGGGTCTGAAAGCTGCTGTCGATGCCGGTCTGAACGCCAATGTTGAGGCCTACGTGGACAACGTGAAGCAGGAGCCCCTGATTGCCAAGCTGCCCAAGCCCGGCAAGATCACCAAGGAGAAGGAGAACACCACCCTCGGTTACAAGGAACTGGAACTGAGCAATGGTGCCCGCGTTATCCTCAAGAAGACCGATTTCAAGGAGAACGAGATCAGAATGAGCGCCTTCCAGCGTGGTGGTTCATCGCTCTATGGCGAGAAGGATTGGGCCAACACCGGCCTGATGCCCTATGCCGTGATGATGAGCGGTCTGGGTAATTTCTCCAACACTGAGCTCGAAAAGGCTATGGCTGGCAAGCAAGCTAACGTAAGTCTCAGCATGGACACTTACAGGGACGTGGTAGCCGGTAACTCCACCGTAAAGGATCTGGAGACCTTGTTCCAACTCACTTACCTCAACTTCACCGCCATCAACAAGGACGAGAAGAGCTTCAACCAGGTAATGAGCCAGCTCGAGAACGCTCTCAAGAACAGAGATCTTGATCCCGAGAACGTCTTCAGTGATTCTGTATCCTACATCCTTGCCAACCACAACTGGCGTGACAAGCCTTTCACGGTTGACGCACTCAAGGAAGTGAACTATGACCGCATGCTGCAAATCGCCAAGGAGCGCACTGCCAATGCTGCCAACTACACCTTCATCTTCGTCGGTGCATTTGACGAGGCTGTGATCCGTCCTTACATTGAGCAGTACATCGCCAGCCTGCCCGCCCAGAAGGGTAAGAAGTCCAACTACGTGGATTGTGAATCTCACCCCGTGGGCCAGACTATCACCCACTTCACCCGCAAGAGCGAAACGCCTAAGGCTATGGCTCAGATCTACTGGTATGACGCAAAGACGCCTTACACCCTCGAGAACCAGATCAAGGCCAACATCCTGGGTCAGGTACTGAGCAAGCTCTATCTGCAGAAGATCCGTGAGGACGAGAGCGCTGCCTACTCGGCAAGTGCACGTGGCTGGTCCACCTACGAAGGCAACAACTTCTTCACCGCTGTCATGGGCTACTGCCCCATGAAGCCCGAGAAGGCTGACATCGCCCTGAAGATCATGAACGAGGAGATGGTTGAGGCCGGCAAGTCCATCGACCCGACCACCCTGAAGGAGATCAAGGAACTCTTCGTTAAGGATATGACCACCAGCTTCAAGGAGAACAGCTACTGGTTGAGGACGATCCAAAACTACCTGTTCACCGGCTACGATGGTCACACTGGCATTCTGGACATCGTTAATGCCCAGACTCCCGAAAGCATCGCCGCCTTTGCCCGCCAGCTCTTGAGCGCAGGCAACAAGGTTGAGGTTGTCATGCTCCCCGAGGAGTAATCCAAGCTGAATAGCACCCCATGGGTGGTGCCTGACATAAGAGAAACCGAGGACTCGCTGCGGCAATCCCCGGTTTCTCTTTCTATAGTTCTAGAATTTCTAGATGCTCTAGAATATCTAGAGTTTCTAGAAAAAGTTGTACCTTTGCACCCGCAAAACGATAAAAAACAATATAATGGATACAACAAGACAACAGAAAATCAGCCGCCTAGTACAGAAAGAGCTGAGCGAAATCTTCCGCCGTGAGACCGCCAAGACGCGCGGTACGCTCGTGAGCGTGAGCAGCGTGCGCGTTTCTCCCGACCTGAGCGTGGCTAACGTACGCCTGAGCATCTTCCCCATCGAGAAAGCCGAGGCCATCATGGAGAACATCAACAAGAGCGAGCGCAGCATCCGTCACGAGCTGGCCCAGCAGACACGCTACCAGTTGCGCCGCTGCCCGGAGTTGAAGTTCCACATCGACGACTCCCTCGACTACATCGACCACATCGACGAGCTTCTCGCCAAGGACAAGCCCAAAGACGACAATCAGGAACCTAAAGCCTAACGCCTAACAGCTAAAGCCTAAAGCAATGAGTCTGCCGTTGAAGATAGCGTGGCGCTACCTGGTCTCCAAGAAGGGGCATCAGGCGGTTAACATCATCTCGATAGTCGCTGTGTGCGGTGTCGTGGTGGCCACAGCCGCCCTCATCTGCGTGCTGAGTGTGTTCAACGGTTTTCGTGGCCTCATCATGGGCAAGCTGGCAATGCTTGACCCAGAAATCGCCATCACAGCCACCATGGGCAAGACGATCAACGATGCCGATAGCGTCATTGATGCGGTGAGTGGTATTTCTGGTGTGCAGCGTGCGGTGCCTGTCATCGTGGACCAGGCACTGGCAGTGTATGCCCAGAACCAGATGCCTGTGCGCCTCAAGGGCGTGCCCGACGACTACAACACCATGAACGACATGGACTCAATTATCGTTGATGGTGAATGGAAACTGCGTGACCAGGTGTCAAGATATATTGTCGTGGGAGCCGGACCTGCCGTCAGGCTGATGGTACGTCCCGAATTCCTCGGTATGGTTTATCTCTACGCACCTCAGCGACAAGGCCATGTCAACATTGCCAACCCGATGGGGGCGTTCAGGCAAGACTCGTTGTTCGTGTCGGGCGTCTTCCAGTTGCAGCAGAACAGCTATGACGCCGACCTCATCTATGTTCCACTGGATGTGGCACAGGAACTGTTTGACTATGAGACCGAAGCCACACAAATTGAAATAAAACTTGCCCCTAACGCAGATGAGCAGCAAGTGATGCACACCATCGGGAAAATCTTAGGCCGCAGTTATCAAGTGCAGAACCGCCTGATGCAGCAGCGCGAAGCTTATCGTCTGGTGAATATTGAAAAATGGATGGCGTTCCTGCTGCTGGCCTTTATCCTGGTCATCGCCACGTTCAACGTCATCAGCACACTGTCTCTGCTCATCATTGAGAAAGACGACAGCATCGCTACGCTGCGAGCCCTAGGTGCCAATGACCGACAGATTTCCCGCATCTTTGTCCTGCAGGGCTGGCTTATTACCCTGGCAGGTGCCATCACGGGCGTGGTCATTGGTCTCATCCTGTGTCTGTGTCAGCAACAGTTCGGCTGGTTACGCCTCAGTGGAGACCCTGCCAACATGATTATCAACGCCTATCCCGTCGAGGTGCAATGGAGCGATGTGCTCGTCACCCTAGCCCTCGTCGCCGCTGTGGGCCTGTTGACCAGCATGGTCACCGCCCTCACCATGCGCAGACGCTTGAAAAGTTAGGAGTTAGAAGTGAGGAGTTAGAAGTGAAGAGTGAAGAGTTAACTATTATCTATTAACTATCAACTATTAACTAAAAAAGATATGCTTACCATCAATTCATACGAAGAATTTGCCTCGCATCTGGGCGAGGAACTCGGTGTCAGCGAATGGCTCACCGTCGATCAGGACCGTATTAACATGTTTGCTGACGCTACGCTTGACCATCAGTGGATTCATGTGGACGTGGAGCGTGCTAAGGCCGAGAGTGCCTATCACAGCACCATTGCCCACGGTTATCTCACCATGTCGCTGATTCCCCACCTGTGGAACCAGATTATCGAGGTGAACAACCTGGAGATGCAAGTCAACTACGGCATGGACAAGATGCGCTTTGGCCAGCCTGTCATCACCGGCAGCCGCGTGCGCCTCGTGACCAAGCTTGCCAACATCGCCGACCTGCGCGGCATCTGCAAGGCCGAAATCGACTTCAAGATGGAAATTGAGGGCCAACGCAAGCCTGCCCTGCAAGGCATCGCCTCGTTCCTGTACTATTTCAAGAAGTAATATGGTCATCCACATCATCAACGGTCCCAACCTTAACCTTGTGGGCAAGCGTGAGCCCGAGGTCTATGGCAACCGCTCCCTCGACCAATATCTGCAGGAACTGATTGAGCGCTATCCGCAGCACACGATCGACGTCTATCAGAGTAATATCGAGGGGGAAATCGTGGACCGACTGCAGCAGGTGGGATTTGACGACTGCGGCATCATCCTGAATGCTGGCGGTTACACCCACACGTCAGTCGCCATCGCCGATGCCGTCGCTGCCATCACTGCCCCCGTGGTTGAGGTTCACATCAGCAACATCTACAGCCGTGAGCCTTTCCGCCACAAGTCTCTCTTGTCTCCCGTCTGCAAGGGCATCATCGCCGGCTTCGGCCTCGACAGCTACCGCCTCGCCCTCCATTCTTTTTCAGACAACTAAGACAACATCGTTGACAACAATGACAACTTTATAATTAAAAAACAATAAATACAACAAAAACAATAAAGTGCCTCGATATCAATTATTTGTATTTATTGTACTTATTGTTTTCTTTTATAATCGTTTTCAAGTGAGTGTATGAGTGAGGAGTTAGAGGAGTATATTTTGGGGCATATCGATGAGGAGCCGGAGGTGCTGGAGCGCATCGACCATGACACTCATGTGCAGAACTATTATTGGCACATGTGCTCGGGACATCTGCAGGGACGTCTTATCAAGATGCTGACGCGCATGATCCGTCCTCGCCGCGTGCTGGAGTTGGGCACCTTCAGCGGCTACTCGGCACTATGCCTCGCCGAGGGGCTGGACGATGACGATTGTCGCGTCGATACCATTGAGATTAACGACGAGCAGGAAGATTTCATCCGCGAGCATTTGGCACTTTCTCCTTATGGCAAGCGCATAAGGCTCCACATCGGCGATGCACGTGACATTGTCCCTGCACTGGGCGAGCGCTATGACCTTGTGTTTATCGACGCCAACAAGCGCCAATATGTCGAATACTATGACCTGGTGATGGAGTACCTGAACCCAGGAGGTTTCATCATCGCCGACAACACACTGTGGGCAGGCAAAGTCGTGGACCCCAAAGCGCAGCGCGAAGCCCAGACCCGCGGCATCCTCGCCTTCAATGACAGGGTTAAAGAGGACCCGCGCGTCGAGAAAGTCATCATCCCCTTGCGCGATGGTCTCACTCTCATCCACAAACTTCCCAATCCATAAAAAAAACGCAAAAATCTAATGACAAGTCACAGAATTTTCGTAATTTTGTGACCTAATGCACTGCATTATTAAAAAAACATAACATTATCTTTTACTATTATGGATTATCAGAATCAACAGCCTTATCAGCCCAATTACGCTCAAGATCAGCGTCCTCCCAAGCCCGACAATTATCTGGTATGGGCTATTTTGAGTACCATCTTCTGCTGCCTGCCTTTGGGCATTGCCTCAATTGTCTATTCCTCTAAGGTGGACGGCCAGTACAATGCCGGTGACTTTATAGGTGCCCAAGATTCGGCCAACAAAGCCAAGAAGTTTGCCATGTGGGCAGCCATCAGCGGGGTCATCGTTGCCGTCCTATACATCCTGCTTGTCGTCGTGGTCGGCGTTTCGGGCGGTGTATTTAGCACTGCTTCTTGACTTTCAGCAGGCACCTAATTTAATAGAACACACATATTTCATGACAAGTCGCAGAATTTTCTTAATTTTGTGACTTGAGGAATATGCACTATTATTAGATTTTCAACATCATATTATGGAGAATCAGTTTCCGAACGAACAACAGCCACCGCAGTTTCAGCAGCCATATCAGCAGCAGTCTTATTATCAGCCAAACTATGCCCAGGGACAACGTCCCATGAGGCCTGACAACTACCTGGTGTGGGCTATTCTGTGCACCATTTTGTGTTGTCTGCCCTTAGGCATCGTCTCGATCATTTACTCATCCAAGGTTGACGGCCTGTATAATTCAGGTGACTATGCCGGCGCTGAAGATGCTTCCAAAAAAGCTAAGAACTACGCCATGTGGGGTGCTATCATCTCGGTCATCGGTGTAGTGCTTTACATTCTGTTCATCGTGGTGCTCGGCTTCACTGCAGCATATGCCGATGGTTATTTTAACTGATCATGCTCAACAAGGTTGACAAAATAATGCCCTACGCATTGCCTGTTATTCTGGTACTGCTGGGCATTATTTATTATTTTGTCAATCCATTGTCAACGGGCCATCCCATCCAATGCCCCTGGCACATGCTGACAGGAACACAGTGTCCCGCCTGCGGTTCACAGCGCGCATTGAACGCCCTAGTCCACGGCCACCTCGGGCAAGCACTCTCCTATAACTATTTCTTTATCCTCTCAATACCTTACGCACTGGTGGCGGTGCTGGTGTCATGGTACAATTTCAGACACCGCCTCGACGGCCTCAAGCGCATCGCCTTCCACCCCATCACCCTCAAGGCCTATGTCATCCTCTTTTTTGCCTGGTGGATTGTCCGCAACATCTTCAACATCTAGCCCCACCCCACCGACACTAAAGGCATCAACTCAACACATAAATAATCCCGCAAGCCATTAAAACCTGCGGGATTAATTATTCCTTAAACACTAACTGGTTAGTTCTGCTTGATGGTGGAAAAGCGCATGAAAGTGATTGTCTGACCGTCAACAGTCATCTCGAGCATCGAGTCATTTACTTTGACATCATTGGTCTGAACCTCGGCAAACTGAGACTTGAACTCCTCACTGTTGAGCATCTGAGTGATCTGGGCTTTCACGGTGGGATCATCAGTTACATGGCCATTCATCGAGATATTGATCAATTCCATGCTATAAGTATCAATATTCGGGGTGAGTACCACCTTTTTGCCATCATAGGTGTATGTGCCTTTTAACTCAATGTTGGTTGCTATCTCCAGAGCCATCGTTTGAGCCGGCTGGGTGGACTGGGTCAACTCATCGACAAAACTGTATGAACCATCCTCATAGAAAGTGTAAGTCACATTCTGGGCCGAGAACGAGCCATCGTCATCAGAAATCACAACGGGTTGCATGCTGCGCCATGTGGCACAGATGGATTGTGCCTGAACGGTCATGACCGACATCAGGGCAATAAGTGAAAATAAAAACTTCTTCATAATGTGTCAGATATTTAGTGAGTATGGATACTAGTTATTGATGGAGGCAAAGCGAGTAAACATCCACGTCTGCTCACCATCTTTCATCTCAAGCGTAGAGTCGCTTACCTTGATGGTGTTGGTTTCAACAGTGTCAAACTGTGCTTTAAACTCTTCACTATTGAGCATGCTCTTGACTTGTCCTGAAACCATGGGATTATTAGTCACCTTACCATTCGTTGAGATACTAAGTATTTCTGCCTTATAGGTCTTGATGTCAGGTGTCATTGTCAGCTGATCTCCCTCAAGCGTGTAAGTACCTTTCACTTCTATGTTGGTAGCAATCTCAAGAGCCATCGTGGGAGCGGGCTCAGAGGACATGGTGAACTCGTTAACAAATGAATAGGTCCCATCCTCATTAAAGGTGAAGAGCACGTTCTGAATCGTCATCGAACCATCCTCAGCAGTTTCAACAATGGGTTGCATGCTGCGCCATGATGTGCAGATGGATTGTGCCTGAACGGTCATGACCGACATCAGGATAATGAGTGAAAATAAAACTTTCTTCATAATGAATTGATTATTTGTTTACATTGCAAAAGTAAGCATATTTTTTAATCCAAAGCACGATTTGGCGCGGTTTTTTGATGTTATCCATCACATTGGCACCATCTCGCACTGCCTTTTGATTAAAAACTTCGTAAAAAGTTTAAAATGGCTATTTGAAAAATCGACCCATCACCTCAATAGTCAGAATACAAATCGGGACCGCACCTTGCAGGGCGGTCCCGATTGTAGTGTCACTCAATTACTGATGAGTTATCAGATGAGTTTCTTGTAGCCGTACTCAGCAGCCTCGTCGAGTTCCTCCTCGATGCGGATGAGCTGGTTGTACTTGGCCATGCGGTCGGTACGCGAGAGCGAACCAGTCTTAATCTGACCGCTGTTGGTAGCTACGGCGATGTCGGCGATGGTGGTGTCCTCGGTCTCACCGCTGCGGTGGCTGGTCACGGTGGTGTAGCCGTGGCGGTGTGCCATCTCGATAGCGTCGAGGGTCTCGGTCAGGGAGCCGATCTGGTTCACCTTGATCAGGATGGAGTTAGCAGCACCCATCTTAATACCCTTCTCCAGGAACTTCACGTTGGTCACGAACAGGTCGTCACCCACGAGCTGGCAACGGTCACCGATCTTCTCGGTGAGCTTCTTCCAGCCTTCCCAGTCGTTCTCGTCAAGACCGTCCTCGATTGAGTCGATAGGATACTTGGTGATGAGCTCTTCCAGATAGTTGATCTGCTCATCATCGCTGAGCTTGCGGCCCTTGGGATCCTTGGGCTGACCGCTCTTGAGCTGACGGTAGTCATAGAAGTACTTGCCGTCCTCAATCACAGCAAACTCGCTGGCAGCGCAGTCCATAGCGATCTTCACATCGTCACCGGGCTTGTAACCGGCATCCTTGATAGCTTGAACGATGCTGTCAAGAGCGTCCTCGATACCATCGAGTGCGGGAGCAAAACCACCCTCGTCACCAACGGCAGTGCTCAGACCACGCTTCTTGAGCAACTTGGCCAGGGCGTGGAATACCTCGGCACCCATGCGAACGGCCTCGCGCTCGGTCTTGGCACCAACGGGACGGATCATGAACTCCTGGAAAGCGATGGGAGCGTCGCTGTGTGCACCACCATTGATGATGTTCATCATGGGAACGGGCAGCACGTGAGCGTTGGTACCACCGATGTAACGATACAAGGGCATGCCGAAGTAGTTGGCTGCGGCGTGAGCCACGGCGAGCGAAACGCCCAGAATAGCGTTAGCACCGAGCTTGCTCTTGGTGGGAGTGCCATCGAGCTTAATCATCGCCATATCAATGGCGCGCTGGTCAAAGGCATCCATGCCCTCAATCTCGGGGGCGATAATCTCGTTGACATTCTGAACGGCCTTCAATACACCCTTGCCACCATAACGGTTCTTGTCACCGTCACGCAGCTCAAGAGCCTCGTTCTCACCCGTCGATGCACCACTGGGAACCGATGCACGGCCCATGTCGCCACTCTCAAGGGTTACTTCAACTTCTACTGTAGGATTGCCACGCGAATCCAGAATCTCTCTGGCATGAACTTCTTCAATATACATAAATCTTAATTTTTAGAAAAAACTGATATCATTTAACGGGTGCAAAGTTAATGATTTTTAAGCAGATTGCAAAAAATATTCATGCTTTTCTCAAAAATAGTATTATGCAACCGATTGACAATACAATAAACCAGACCTTAGGAACATTTATTCTGATTTGTCTATAAAATACACCATTTCGTATATTATTTTTGGGCTTTAAATATAAATAAAAGTAATTTTGCTATCATCGAAAAACATCAGTTACATTTTCATAACCAAAGTTTATAGTTTTTATCAGAAACACACATTATCAGAAACACACAATGGTCCACTTGTTTCTTCTTACAAAATAGTGGACCATTTTGTTTTCTTGTATCTTAAATTATTATTCCCAATAAATTACAATGATAGGTATTGGGCCTGATATGCATCTGGAACAGAGCAGTTAAGCCAGTAGGGAGCCGCATCAATTTGTATATGTGAAAAGAATCCACTACATTTGCTGCCTCAATTAAAAACGACGAATTATGCTTAACAGACCAGCCATCATCATCATGGCAATGCTGACCCTTTGCAGCATTACTCATGCCCAAAACATCGACAATAGTCAGTCTTTCAGCACTGACACTATCACTACATCAGTAATCCGTTTCCCCGCGATGCCGGCCAAGCCTAGCGGCACCGCATGGATTGTCATTTCCAAAAAGGACCTGACACTGAGCGTCTATGACCGCAATGCCACTGGCGACACCGTCATCATGGCACAATTTCCCTGCTGCATGGGCAAGAACAAAGGTAATAAGATGAGACGTGGTGACATGCGCACCCCCGAGTCTCCAGTCGGCAGACCCTTCAAAATCACTATGATACAGAACTCATCGACCTGGAAGCACGACTTCCATGACGGCCGTGGCAACATCAAGGCCTATGGTCACTGGTTCCTAAGGTTGGAGACACCCGGCCATCGCGGAATCGGAATCCATGGCAGCACCAACAACGAGAAATCCGTTCCAGGACGAGCCAGTGAGGGATGTATCCGCCTGCTAGATAAGGACATTATCACCTTGAAGGAACATTTTGCCTACGTCGGCATGCCCGTCACCGTCCAGGCCGAGGAACAAGCACCCTTTCCTTGGGAACTGCGCTACCGCAAAGCCATCACCAAGTAACAATCACTCTGCAGTAATCAGTTTATAACCTATTCCACGCACGTTGACAATGCGTAAACTCCGGTCCAAAGCCAAGCGGTGACGGAGTTTGGTAATGAAAACGTGCAGGCTCTTGTTGTTGAAAAAACTGTCGTCACCCCAGAGTTCGAGAAGGAGCGACTGGGACGTCACGACCTCACTGGGATGCAGACACAAGTGCCTCAGAATCTCGCTTTCACGGTAGGAGAGTTCTGATCGGGTGCCCGTCGGCACATGTGTCAAGCGCTGGACAACGGCATCAAACAGATATTGCCCAATGGTAAAACGAGTAGCTTGTTCGGGCTGAGGCGCGACTGTACATGCCCTGCCCAACAACGCCTTGATGCGAACAATGAGTTCCTGCATCCCGAAAGGCTTCTTCAAGTAATCGTTGGCACCCATTTCAAAGCCATGTACCACATCGTTGACCGCCGAACGAGCCGTGAGAAAGATAACGGGCATAGCCTGGTCATTCTTGCGGATGCGTCGCACCAACTCAAAGCCGTCAAGCCGCGGCATCATCACGTCAGCCACCAGCACGTCAGGCCGATGGGCGGCATAGAGTTGCAGGGCTTCTTCTCCATCGCTTGCAACGGTAACGCTGAACCCTTGACCATCGAGGGTGTCCTTGATAATCATCGCCAGGGTGCGCTCGTCCTCGGCGAGCAGTATGTTAATGGTCTTCTCGCTCATATCAATAGGATTGTAAAAGACGTGCCCTTTCCCTTAGTACTTGATACATCGATGCTCCAGCCATGTTTCTCAACCATCGTTTTGACATAAAACAGGCCCAATCCGTAGCCCTTGACATCGTGCAGGTCCCCAGTGGGAATGCGATAGAATTTGTCGTAGATATGCGGCAACTTGTCGGCAGCGATACCCATGCCATGATCTGTAACGCTGATGGCTGAAGGTGTGGCGGTAATCTCAACCTGTGCCTCATCGGGGGAATACTTGATAGCATTGTCAATGAGGTTGTTCAGGATGTTGCTCAAGTGGGCGCGGTCTGCCTGCAAGGTCAACCCCTCGGGGTCGATGTGCGTCGTGATGGTAACGGGTTTATCGGCCTTGAGCTGTTGCTGCTCAATGATGGGTTTGAGCAATTCGGCGACATTTACCGTTTCAATGTTGAGTTTGAACTGGCGGCGGCGTTCCATACTCATTGAGAGAATCTGCTCGACCATTCCGCTCAACCGTTCCAATTGCTGCCGACACAGGGTCAGATAATGGTGCCGCTTGGCTTCATCCGCCTGTTCGCCGAAGTTGAGCAACGCGTCGTTAGCGGCATAGGCGACGGCGATGGGCGTTTTCAGCTCGTGGGTGATGTTGTTGGTGAAGTCGGTCTTCATCTCGTCCAGCGTTCGCTGTTTGAGGATGGTCTTGATCAGGAAATAGAATGCCAGTCCCAGCAACAGCACTATGAGACCCGAAGCTGTCAAGATGCCAGCCATCTCGCGCAGGACCAGCCCCGTCGTAGGTTCGATCGTGAGTTCATAACGACCATAATCCGCCCAGTTATAGACATAATGTCGTGCGTTTTTACTGGGGACATATCCTGTCGTCGTATAGTTAAAGACCGTGTCGGCCTTGATGCACATCAACTGATGGTTCCCGCTCAAACCCAGTTGCTGCAAGCCTGCCGTCAGCAGGGAGTCATACTTCTCATATCTGGTACCCTCAAAACGGTCCACACCCAGATGCAGACCCTGCTGAATCATTGAAGCCAATTCGGTGACCGATATCTGTTCTTCAAGCATCTGCATGAAAGCTTCGTCGCCGGCCGTGCTGTCACTCTCGGGCTGAGGACTTGAACGCAGGACTTCAACCGTTTTCTGTTCCAGTTTTTCGCCGTCAACTGTGACTTGGGTGGTCGTGACGGCTTTGGCGGTGATGCTTCCATCCTCGCCGATGCCGGCTCTCACGTCCATCGTGCCGTGAGGACCTTTGTCCTCAATGCTCTTGAGGCGCAGAAAGACTTCCTTGAGATCGGCGACACGCATAGCCTCCTGGATGTCATTGTCCATCTGCTCACCAATGGTGAAGTGCAGTTGCTCCAGCCAATAGGCTTGATAGGCAGCGACACCCAATAGCGCCACAATCACCAGCACAGCAATATATTTCAGCTTCACGTTCATCACCCGCAAAAATACACATTTTACCCATTAGTCCTCTACTCCGTTAAGACTAAATAAGTTTTTAGTTAAGACTTGGTAAGTCGCATCGTGGCCTGGGTGACGGGGATTGAGGATAATTTTGCGACCGAAAAATTAATAACTAATGATCTATGAATACAATGGTGAAGATTGTAACAGTTATGGTAGTCGTGATGGCTACAGCCACCGGCATGGCACAAGATGCCAACAGACAAGACAGCATTGCCGCTGAGTGGGGCGACACGTTGCAGTTAAAGGACGTGGAGGTAGTAACTATGCGCCAGTTGGTCAAGACGCTGGACGACCGCTTGAGTTATAATGTGCAAGCCGACCCCGAGGCGCGCACGAGCACCGTGCTCGACGTACTGCGGCGCGTGCCGCTAGTGAGCGTTGACGGCCAAGATAATGTGCGCGTCAACGGCAGCGGCAGTTTCAAGATTTACAAGAACGGTCACCCCGACCCTGCCCTGTCGACCAACCCCAAGGAAGTGCTGCGTGCCATGCCTGCCAGCACAATCAAGCGCATCGAGGTCATCACCGAGCCTGGCGCCCGTTATGATGCCGAGGGAGCCACAACCATCCTGAACATCGTCACTGTCGAAGGCATTCGCATCGAGGGTGTCAACGGCACAGTGTCGGCCTCGATAAACACCTTCGGTTCACCCAATGCGAGTGCCTATGTCGCTGCCCGTGCGGGTAAATTCACCCTTGGGACAACAGCATTTTACCAGAAACAGACACATCGCCAATTTGCCGGTGAGGACGAGACATGGACGACCTATAAGGATACGGGCACCACGATGTATAACCGCTATCGCAACAAGCAACCCGCTTGGGTCTATAACCTTAGCCTGAACGCTAGCCTGGAAATCGATTCGCTGAACCTGATTACTGCATCTTTTGGTGGTTACCGCTACGGGCTGAACATCTACGGTGACAGCCACATCGAGTATCATGACGCGGCAGGGCTGTTGATTACGTCCTATGATAATCCGTTTAACCTGCCGCAGTATGGCTTCATGTCGTGGAACGGCCGTGCCGATTGGGAACACCGCACCAGTCGCAAGGACGAAGTCCTGACCGCCTCCTACATGTTCTCAACCACGGGCCAGCACGAGGAGCAGTATGACTCGCTCATCAACTTGGTCAATCCGCCGTTTGACTACACAGCCTACAGCAAGTGGGGCAAGGAACGCTTTATCGAGCACACCTGGCAACTCGACTACCAACTGCCGCTATGGGGGCATCATCTGCTGGAGGTGGGCGGCAAGTACATCCTGCGCCTAAACAAGAGCCACAACCGCATGCAGTATAACAGCACTGCTGAACTGGACACTGGCACCCGCTTCAAGCACGATATGCATGTGGGGGCCGCCTATGCCTCATGGCGCTACAAGGTAGGCGACTTCACCCTGCGCGGCGGCTTGCGCTATGAGTACAGCCACTTCCGCGCCAGTTATCCCAATGGCGATGGGGAACCTTTCGGGCGCGACCTGCACGACCTGGTGCCTTCGGCGAGTGTGCACTGGCAACTATCGCTGTTCAACAGCCTGCGCCTGTCTTGGGCCACGAGCCTCAACCGCCCCGGCATTCAGTATCTCAACCCCGCAGTCAAGCGTTATACAACAACGATAGAATATGGTAATCCTCACCTGTCAAGTGCCCGCAACAATATGGTAAGCATCAACTTCCAGCACACGGGCAACCGCTTGACCTTCAACGTCAAGCCCACGGTAACCATCACCCGCAACCTCATCGGCACTTATCGCACAGTCCATGACGACGTTGTGCACTTGACCAACAGCAATGACTGCCATTATCTGATGGCTGGCGTGGGTGGCTTTGTGCAGTGGATGGTGACAAGCAAGACCACTTTCTACATGAACGGAGAATTGTGCTACAAGCGCTACCGCAATCCCTCACAGGACTTGACCAACAGCGGCTGGGGCGGCAACCTATACGCCCAACTCGCTCAGCAGTTGCCGTGGAAGTTGCGTGCGACAGCCACCTGCATGTGGTATGAAATCGGCCACGACCTGCGTCATGTGTATGGCTACAGCACCATACCCAATCCCACCATCATGTTAGGGCTGTCACGCTCCTTCCTTAAAGATGACCGCCTGACCGTGCGCTTGAGCGCCAACTCAATCCTGCACAAGTATGAAGTGTCAAAGGGCTACATCACTCAAGGCGACTACGTGAACCACGGTGTGGGCCATTTCAACCAGCGCAACGTGCAACTGTCGCTAAGCTACGCCTTCGGCTCCAGCAAAACGAGCGTCAAACAGACCGAAAAGACCGTCGAGAACGACGACCTCGTCGGCGGTCTGAGAAGCGGCAACTGATGGGCAATTGTCGTAATGATTTGAAGACAAAAAGACAAGAAGGACAAATATGGGATTATTTATTGATAATCAATAAATTGTCTTTATTGTCCTTCTTGTCTTCAAGATGTTCTTTGCGCCTCGGCGCGGGGCTATTGTTGCCGCACGGGAGACGCAAGATTTTGCGTCTCTACAGAGCAGATGCCCCCTAAAACCTAAAGCCTACCACGAGTGGGAGAGCAGATAGTTGATGAGGGCTGTCACGTCAGTAATCTTGATTTCACCATTCTGGTCGCAGTCTGCAGCCTGCAAGTTGATACCTGAGGCGTCACCGCTGAGCAGGTAGTTGATCAGGGCTGTCACGTCGCTAATCTTGATCTGGCCGTCGTTGTCAACGTCGCCACGGATAAAGGCAGACTTCTCGGTGAAGTAGCCCGGGTTGTCGGGGCCGCCGTCGATGTGGGCGTAGTCCTCCTCGGTGTGGTTGGGATCGTAGGTCGTGCCCTGGCCGCCGACGAGGTTGTTGCAGTCCTGGAACATCTCAAAGCCGCTTCCTATAGCTGAAGCGGTGCTCCAACCATCGCCCACATAGATGGTCTGCAGTTCCTGACAATATGCGAACATAGATCTCATGGTGGCCACATTAGCCGTGTTGAAACTGCTTAAGTCAAGAATCTTTAGTTTGTTGCATTGAGCGAACAAGCCTGCCATAAAGGTCACCTTTTCGGTGTTGAAGTGACTCACGTCGATGCTTGACAATGAGCTGCAATTAAGGAACATATCACCCATATCGGTCACCTCGCTGGTATTCAGATACTCCATGCCTGCGATAGACTTAAGAAACTGCATACCCATGAACCAACTGTTGGTGGACGTCGGACGCGCATCGGCAAACGAGGGGTCAAAGACTGCATATTGCACAATGCCAGTGATTCCGTCATAAATCCAGGCGGGAAAGTTGTCTCCCGTGTTCAGTTCATAGACCTTGCCTGAGCGGCTATTGCGCTCGAAGTCGTAGTAGAACGTCAGGGTCTGGTTCTCAAACACAGCATAGGCCACAGGATTGAACTTATCGGTCAAGTAGCCCGGGTTGCCCGTGCCGCCATCGATGTGGGCATAAGTCTTGTCCTTCGGGTTGGATGCGTCCCAGGCTGTGCCCTGGCCGCCCACCAGGAGAAAGTTGTTTGCGAACATATGCTCTGATTCAGTGACGCAATCGGTGTTCCAGCCACTGCCCACGTAGATGGTTTTCAGTTCGAGACAGAATGAGAACATCATGTCCATGTCGGTCACATTGGCAGTGTTCCAGTTGGACAGGTCAAGGGTCTTTAGTTTCTCGCAATCCCCGAACATAGCGTACATCGAGGTCACCTTATCGGTGTTAAAGTGACTCACGTCGATGTGCTCCAAATTATTGCTATGCCCGAACATCCAGTTCATAATGGTCACCTCGCTGGTGTTCAAGTACTCCAGGCCGATGATGGTGTCAATTTTATTCATCCCATAAAACCAAGCATAGGTTGTCGTTGGGCGGGCACCGGCGAACGAGGGGTCAATGACCGCATTGGTCACCTCGCTACAGGTATGGTCCAGTTCCCAACCGACTCTGTTGATGCCCGTGTTCAGGTCATAGGTCCTGCCCGGGCGGGAATCGCGCTGGTTGTCGTAGTAGAACGTCAGCGTCGTGTTCTCGGGCGTGTAGCAGACATAGGACATGGTGCCTGCACTCAGGTAGCCCGGGTTGCCCGTGCCGCCGTCGACGTGGGCATAGTCGGCATCCACATGGGCAGCGTCATAGGCCGTACCCCTGCCTCCCACGAGACTGGTGCAGTCCTTGAACACATTATGAGAACTGGTGAGAGCCATCTCACTCATTCTCCAGCCGTCGCCCACGTAGATGGTCTGCAGAGCGCCGCAGCTCCTGAACATATCGCTCAAGTCGGTCACCTTCGAGAGGTTGAATTTTTCCAAGTTCAGGCTCGTCAACTTATAGCAGCGGTTGAACATGTCATCCATACGAGTCACCTCGCTGGTGTTCAGGTACTCCAGACCAGTGACAGTTTCAAGGTTCCTCATTCCGGAGAACCAATAGAAGGTGCTCGTCGGGCGGGCACCGGCAAACGAGGGGTCAAAGACCACCTGCTTCACATTCAAATTGGTGAAATCGGTCACCCAACCGGGATCAACGGGACCATTGTTCAGGTCGTAGGTCGTACCCGTGCGGCTACTGCGATCGTTGTCGTAGTAGAACGACAGCGTCGTGTTGTCCGCCGTGTACACTGCATAGGCCTCCTGGGCACTGGCGCCCAGAGCGCACATCATGGCCGTCACCAGGACGACCATCCGAAAAAGTAACGAATTCTTCATATTATACGCAATTTAAAACGTGAATATCGTGATTTTGCCGCAAATTTAGTAAAAATAATTGTTTTAGCCTATAGGAGCCCCCAATTTCGGCACTGCTTGGACAAATAAACAAAACCGCACAGAGACATCCTCCGCTATTATTACTGTCGGCATATTTAGCGGATTTAACGAAGGGGGTGTGCCATAAATCAATTGCTAGAATTATAACCGCCCTGCGGGCGGGAAATTAAGCAAATTAATTATAAAATTTTTATTAATATAAATTAAATATTAATTTTAATTTAAAAATTTGTTTAATTTCCCGTGCGATAGCACGGTTATATTACCATGCCGCAATTATGACACACCCCCATTGTATTTGTTGTAATTATTTTTTCTTTTATCAAGTATGCGGCAGCCAAGTTGTTTTACTTGTTTTTTGAATAAAAGAACGCGGATGCCCCTCTAAACACTAAACTTTAAACTGCGAGCAGCGCGAGCATTACCAAGCGCCAGAGAGCAGGTAGTTGATCAGGGCCGTCACGTCGCCGATGTTGATGCTGCCGTCCTGATTGCAGTCGGCAACAGGCATTGAAGCGTTGCCCGCGAGCAGCAGATTGATTAAGGCCGTCACATCGCTGATGCCAACAACACCATCGCCGTCCACGTCGCCTCGGATGAAGTCAGGCTTCTCGCTGAAGTATCCCGGATTGCTGGGACCGCCATCGATGTGGGCATAGTCAGCACCCACATGGGCGGCATCGTAGGCCGTGCCCTGACCACCCACAAGGCTGGTGCAGTCATTGAACACATTTCTAGAGATCGCTTGAGCCATGTCACTCAGTTGCCAACCATCTCCCACGTAGATAGTCCGCAGAGCGCTGCAGCCCCTGAACATCTCACCCAGATCTGTCACATTCTCGGTGTTGAAACTGCTCAAATCCAGGCTCGTCAATTTATAGCAGCGGTTGAACATGGCATCCATACGCGTTACCTCGCTGGTGTTCAGGTACTCCATACCTGTGATGGATTCAAGCTTCCTCATCTCGTAGAACCAGTAGCAGGTGAACGTCGGGCGGAACTCTGCGAACGAGGGGTCGAAGGCCACCTGTGTCACTTTGGCATTAGTTCCATCGCTAGCCCAACCGGGTTCGACTGCGCCATCGTTCAAGCCGTAGGTCGTGCCCGTTCGGCTACGGCCAGTGCGATAGTAGTCGTAGTAGAACGTCAGCGTCGTGTTCTCGGCCGTGTAGCAGGCATAGGCTTGGGGTGCGACATAGCTCAAGTAGCCCGGGTCGCTGGCACCGCCGTCGATGTGGGCGTATTCTTTGTCGATGTGGTTGTTGTCGTAACTCGTGCCATGGTCGCCCGCCAGGTCGATACAGTCATTGAACATTCTCTCGGATTCGGTCACAGCCGCTGTGCTCCATCCGTCGCCCACATAGATGGTTTTCAGACTGACACAGGCATGGAACATAGAATCCATGGCCTCCACATTGGCGGTGTTGAAGGTGCTCAAGTCAAGGCTCGTCAAGTATACGCAGAGAGCGAACATGCCCGACATGTCTGTCACCTTGGCTGTGTTGAAATGGCTCAAGTCAAGGCTCGTCAATTCATTGCAGTTATAGAACATGTGCTTCATACTGGTCACCTCACTGGTGTTCAAATACTCCATGCCCTCGATGGGTCGAAGCAACGTCATACCGCTAAACCAAGCGTAGGTGGTCGTCGGGCGGGCCTCGGCGAACGACGGGTCAAACACCACCTTGGACACATTGGCGCTGATGCCATCGGCGCGCCAGGCGGTTTCGTTGTTGTCCGTGTTCAGGTCGTAGGTCTTGCCCGGGCGAGGACCGCGCACGTTATCGTAGTAGAATATCAGCGTCGCATCCTCGGCCATGTAGCAGGCATAGGGCGCAGGATTAATATCGCTCAAGTAGCCCGGGTTGCTCTCACCGCCGTCGATGTGGGCGTATTCTGATCCAATGTGGTCCCTGGTATAGGTCGTGCCCTTGCCACCCACCAGGTCTATACAATAATAGAACATATCATCGGTATCGTCCAGAACCTCGGTACTCCATCCGCTGCTGACATAGATGGTTTGCAGATTGACACACATGGAGAACATATAATCCATGGTTTCCACATTGGCGGTGTTGAAGGTGCTCAAGTCAAGGCTCGTCAGTTTCTGGCAGTAGGAGAACAAGCCAGGCATGTGTCTTACCTTGTCGGTGTTGAAATGACTCAAGTCAATGCTCGTCAAGTCACTGCAGTCATAGAACATATAATTCATAAGGGTCACCTCACTGGTGTTCAGATACTCCAGGCCCTCGATGGATTTCATCCACTGCATGCCGTAAAACCAACCGTAGGTGGTCGTCGGGCGTGCCTCGGCGAACGACGGGTCAAAGACCACCTTCTTCACTTCGTTATTGGTGCCATCATCTCTCCAACCAGAATTGTTTTTTCCCTCGTTCAGGTCATAGGTCTTGCCCGGGCGCGTATTGCGCTGGTTATCGTAGTAGAACGTCAGCGTCTTGTCCGCCGTCGTGAAGCAGGCATAGGGCCCAGGAACAATATTGCTCAAGTAGCCCGGGAAGCCTCCTTCACCGTCGAGGTGGGCATACGCCTTGTCCACATGGTTGGCATCGTAGGGGGTACCCTTGCCGCCCAACAGGCTAGTACAGTTATAGAACATGTCGGTAGATCTGATCACAGCCGCAGTACTCCATTCGGTACCGACATAGATGGTGGTCAGATTGGTACAACCATTGAACATATAATCCATGGCTTCCACATTGGTCGTGTTGAAGGTGCTCAAGTCAAGCACCGTCAAACCGGAGCAACGCGAGAACATGCCAGACATGCTTGTCACATTGCTCGTGTTGAAATAACTCAAGTCAATGCTCGTCAATTTATAGCAGGCATGAAACATGTAATCCATGCGCGTCACCTCACTGGTGTTCAAGTACCTCATCCCATTGACGGATTCAAGGTTACGCATTTCGTAGAACCAGTGGTAGGTCGACGTCGGGCGAACATCGGCGAACGAGTGGTGAAAGGCAACATGCTTTACATAGGCACCGTTGCCATCGGTTATCCAACCAGGCTCGGTGGCGCCATCGTTCAAGTCATAGGTCGTGCCCACACAGATACTGCGCTCGTTGTCGTAGCAGAACGTCAGCGAATTGGCCCCCGGCGAATACCAGGCATAGGCCTCTTGGGCGCTGGCGCCAAGGGCACACATCATGGCCGGCACCAAGACAAACAACCGAAAAAGTAACGAATTCTTCATATTACAAGCATTTTAACACGTGAATTTTCTAATTTGCTGCAAATTTAGTAAAAATCATCAAAAAACCACTGGTATCCGAGGAAAACAAGTAGGATTAATGTGAGTACCCCAAAGTAGCCCTCGCCTATTACAGGCCCTTAAAGTAATCCCCTTATCTCATCATTTCATCCAATTAGCTGATGCCGATACAGTTATAACAGGAAACCAATAAAAAACACATCATTCCTGAAAACTCATTTTCAACAATAAACCAAGGTCCTTACCCCAGGAACAGAAAAAAAAGAAATAGAGACCGACACCTATCCGTCCATCCGTTCGTTCATTCATGCGTATGTAAGAAAGTGAGAAACATGCCAGGTCACAGTCACGTGCTCATTTGTACGAACGGATGAACGAATGAGCAGATGACGCATCCATTCGTACGAGCGAATGAACGGATAAGCGAATGAATTAAAACGTTGTGTTGAGAGAGAATATATATGATTAGAATAGGTTTGTGTCAAAACTTGCGATGACACAACCTTTCTATTCGTTCATCCGTTCGTTCATATTTATATATAATAGTGAACGAACGGATGAGCGAATGAGTAGAGCTAGAGAGCGAGGCGCAGCCCCAGGGCATGGTTCAAGCTCGTCGGCCAGCGGCTAAGGCGGAACGACGAGCGGCAGTATTCAGCCGTGGTGTCCCAGCTGCCGCCACGAGATATGCGGTTAGAGCCCGAAGATGGCCCTTGGGGATTCATCTGGCCTTCAGTGTCAGTATAGCTGTCATACCAGTCATTGCACCACTCAAAGACGTTACCCGACATGTCATACAGCCCCAACTCATTAGGAGCCTTGGTGGCTACTTGATGGGTCTTACTGCTCGAATTGCCTCTATACCATGCTACTTCATTCAAGTCGTTACCGCCAGCATACTTGTAGCCCTCGCTCTTATTGCCGCCACGGGCTGCAAACTCCCATTCTGCCTCGGTGGGCAAGCGGAAGGTTTTGCCTGTCAACTGGTTCAAATTGATAATGAATGATTGACAGTCGTTCCAATCAATACACTCCACAGGACGGGTAAGGTCGCCAGTGAACCTGCTCGGGTTGCTGCCCATCACGGCCAGCCACAGCTCCTGCGTCACCTCGGTCTCACCGATACTATAACTCGACAGCGTCACCTCGTGGGCTGGTTTCTCATTGTAGGAGGCATCCTCATCATCCTCTGATGCACCCATCGTGAAGGTGCCGCCCTCAACCAATACCATGTTGAAAGTCACGCCATTGACGGTAAAGGTTTCAACCTCAGGCACGACCCAAGGCCAGTTGCCGCTCAGCAGGTAGTCGATGAGGGCCGTCACGTCGTTGATTCTCACCTCACCGTCCTGGTTGCAGTCGGCTGCAGCCAGATTGACGCTCGAGGCATTGCCCGTCAGCAGGTAGTTGATCAAGGCTGACACGTCGGCAATGGTAACCGCGTTGTTGTTGTCCAAGTCGCCCACCACGGTATTGAGTGTTACCAAGCGAGCATCGGCATTGGCTGCAACAGGCACCATCAGGAGGGCCAGCAGCAAAACTAAAGATTGTAACGCTTTCTTCATGTTTCTTGTATTAATCAGTAATATGTCTTTCCATCTGCAAAGTTAGCTATTTACCAAAAATAATCAAAAAACAATGAACAGTAACCTTTTCGTCTATCCATTTATTCGTCTAAGCGTGTGTGATAAGTGAGAAACAAGCCAAGTCAGCGTCACCATCATGTGCCCTTTTGTACGAACGAACAAACGGATGAAAAGACCAGCATCACTCAACAAAAAATTGGCCGGCTGCGTGGGCAGCCGGTCATTTCATGTTTTTGAGGCAGTACCTCCTGTCTCGGGTGGGACAGCACATGCCGCCCTTTTTATACCTTTCTCTCGCTTAGAAAATCTTGTTCATATCAATGTTAATCTTCTGATTGTCGGGAGCATTGGGATCGAAAATGATGTCAATGCTGAAGGCACCAGTCTCGTAAATGTAAATGAGCCTTTCTTCGGCGGGCCATGAGTAGGCATAAGAGTGATTAGTAACAATCTTGAAATAGATTTCGGTACCTTCCGGGAACCAACCGGCCTTGTTTAAACGGTAGATGCCATCAGCACCCTTAGTCATGTTGTTGCGCTCGTCGTTGAGGTCCCACTCGCTTTCAAACAGGTTGGCGGTGCCGACAACGGTGTAAACCGGTTCGGGCCAGGCGCCATTCAGCAGGAAGCTGATGAGGCAGGTCACATCCGAAATGTTAACTTTGCCATCCAGGTCGCAGTCGGCAGCGGCAAGATTGATGACCGAGGCGTCACCCTTCAGCAGGTAGTCAATCAGGGCGGTTACGTCGGTGATGGTGATGTCGAGGTCATCATTCACGTCACCGCGTGTGAAGGCAGGCCTCTTGGTGAGGTAGCCGGGATTGCTCGGGCCTCCATCGATGTGGGCGTAGCCGCCATCAACATGACCGTCATGGAAGGTCGTGCCCTGGCCACCAACCAGGCTGTTACAGCCAGCGAACATGCGACCTGAATATAACAACGAAGCATTGCTCCATTCATCACCCACATAGAT
>ONLH01000018.1:73819-140290 GCA_900318645.1 uncultured Prevotellaceae bacterium | reverse complement strand
CATCTTTGAGGAGGTTTACGAGCAGAACTACAAGGCTGAGTTCGAGAAGCTGGGTCTGGAGTACTTCTACACCCTGATCGACGACGCTGTTGCTCGCGTAATCCGCAGCAAGGGTGGTTACATCTGGGCTTGCAAGAACTACGACGGCGACGTGATGAGCGACATGGTCAGCACCGCCTTCGGTTCACTGGCTATGATGACCAGCGTTCTCGTTAGCCCCGACGGCAACTACGAGTATGAGGCTGCCCACGGTACCGTAACCCGCCACTACTACAAGTATCTCCAGGGCGAGGAGACTTCCACCAACCCCATGGCTACCATCTTCGCTTGGAGTGGTGCCCTGCGCAAACGCGGTGAGAAGGACGGTATCAAGGAGCTCATGAACTTTGGTGATCAGCTCGAGGGCGCTTGCTTCGACACCCTCAACGCCGGTATCGTTACCAAGGACCTCGTGAACCTGATGGAAGGCGTTGACGCCAAGGCTGTCAACAGCGCCGACTTCATCAAGGCCATCCGCACCAACCTCGAGAAGCGCCTCGGCTAATCCCGCCTGACGTTTCCCCGAGAAACCCTAACGAGGGCTGCAGCATTACTGCCGCAGCCCTCCTGTTTTATCTACGGGCTAACAGCCCGTAAAACTTAAACAACGCCACAAGGATGAATCGTCAGAGCATTACGAACTGCTAGCTTGTAATCAATCAAGCCCCATGAGCTCTCATCCCAAATGGAAATTCCCGTTGCTGATGTCGCGCGATAACGCATTCAGGGCCTCGCATTGAGCACGTGTTATCTTGCGGTAATCATCGTGGTGAGGCCATGGAGCGACAAGAAGCAAGCGCCCCTCGGAGCAGGCGTCAAACTGGCGGCCGCTGGGCTTCTGATAGGGAGAGAAACCATTTTCAAGAAGTAGAATAATAGGATAACCTGCCTCAAAAGCACGGCCCATCACCTCTTTCTCACCAGGACTGATACAAGGAGAAACGAGTACAGCACCTTGACTCGCCATGGATAGAAGCCGCTTGCATTCATCATCAATCTCTGCATCGGTGAGTCGTCTTGAACACTTGACAGCCACCTTATTGGGATAATCCAACAAAAAACGGTTTCCCATGATTGTAACGGGAGTCGAACCGATGACAATGCCCACTTGCTGATGAAATAGTTTGGGATGGTTGTGTTTTACCCATAGACGCCGAGGGTTGTCCATCAGATATTTAATCCAACGGCCCAACTGCCCTGGGCCTTGCAAGATGCGATCATTATACCCTTCCTCCCATGACAGTTCGCCCTCCACACCCATTTGCCTGATGGCATCGCGACACCCCTTTTTGAACCCTTGTATCAATCGTCCCAAATGCTGTGGAAGCGGCTTCATAACATAGATGATGCCGTGTACATGGTCAGGCATGAGCTGGAAGCCAAGCAATTTGACTTGAGGGTGATACAGAGGGAGCTCTCGCCATGCTCTTTTGACCGCAAGACCAAGTTGGGAGGGAGAAACCCATGGCAATCGATGATTATCATCAGGACCACACAATGTGCCCAAGATAGGACGACGTCCCTCAACGCATAGCGTCACCAAATAGATGGCAACACCACTATAGTCATGCCCAACCTTTCGACGCTTCATCGACGGCTTGACAACGAGTTCGGGATGAGCTTTTATCCAGCGTTTCCTGAGTTCATTACTGTTATCCATATTGGCAAAGATAATCTTAAAAAATCAATCTGGAAAAAATAGTATTCATCTTATTGATTTATGATTCCTTTTCTTTACATTTGCAGGTGATTAACCAACTTTAGTTTTAACCATTAAAAATGATTCAAGTTATGAAGCGAACAATTACTCTTATTGCATTGATTGCGGCTTTGCTCATCCCGAGCATGGCCACTGCACAACGCATGCCTGCCAAGAGCGGCATGAGGTTGTCACAGTTCAAGGCTCCCGCCGCCGCTCCAGCGCGGGCCGAGGAAGAGCCTATCATGGATGTGCCCGAGGGCACCTTGTATGACAACATGTACGCCTCCTCGTTTGCCTATGGCCTGGGGTGGGGCGACATCTACATCCAGAATGTGGATGGCGGCATCGGCAAGGTGGTAGAAGGCACCGATGGCAACTTGTACATCTACAATCCTATTTCACAGGGCTACATCTGGTTCGCCATCCTGCCCTGGATCAAGGCCGAGCCAGCAGGTGATGGCAAGTATGTCGTGAAATTGCCGCAACTTTACATCATTGACGTTGGCGATCCCTACTACGCCTACTGCATGCACTATGACGAGGATGAGGGCATGCCCGTCGTTGAGGAAGAGGGCGAAATCGAGTTCACTTGGGAAGACGGTGTTCTCACCCAGCTGGGCGACAAGTTCATCGGCCTGTGTGACGCCACTGCCGACTGGTTCTACATGGCTGATCAGCACATCGTCTATGCTCCCCAAACCGATGAAATCACCACCTTGCCTGAGGACTTGTATGTACAAAGCTACACCATGACCTACCTGTCTGACCCCACCGACCTCACCAAGACCAAGGAAACCGTCGTGAGCGTCGCCATCGATGGCCAGGACATCTACATGGGCAATCTCAACAACAATAACCCTGACTCCTACATCAAGGGAACCCTCGTTGACGGCAAGGCTACCTTCCCCACCCGCCAATACCTGGGTGTTGATGCCTACTACAACGGTCACATTTACGTGCTCACTGGCGAGGCCTATGTTGACACCGAGACCTATGGCAGTCCCGTATTCAACTATAACCTGAACGATGAGATCGTCTTCAACGTTGATGAGGATGCACGCAACATTGTTGCCGAGTGGCCCGCATCGATGATTACTAACGTAGGTCCCTCTACACTCTCAATCCTCAACGACTATGTAGCTCCTAGCTTGGTAGCATTTGACGAAGTGCCTGCAGTACCCGCCAATCCTATCTTCACCGTCGAGGACATCACGGTCAACATCACAACAGGCTTTACCGTGCTGCACTTCACCATTCCCACGGTTGACGTTGACGGCAACAAACTCAACGAGAACAAGTTGTACTACAACATCTACCTTGATGGCGAAGTATTTACCTTCAACCCCGAGGAGTACATCGGCCTGTCAAGCCCCATGACCGATATCCCCTACAAGTTTGAGGACAACATCAACTTTGACATCTACATGAGCGGTAACGGCCGCCACACGGTCTATCTTTACACCACCGACTTTGGTCTGGCGGGCGTTCAGAGCCTCTACACTGCTGGTGATGAGGTAAACCGCTCAGAGGTCGTTTATGTCAACAATCCCAAACCCTCAGGCATCAACGAACTCGCTTCTGGTGCACAGGTGATTGACACCCGCTACTTCGACCTCACGGGTCGCGAACTGCCTAAGGCTCCCGCTACGGGCCTCTACCTGCAGCAAGCCACCTACAGTGACGGCACCACCGCCACCTTCAAGGTCGTGAAGTAAACCCGTCAACAGTAGATTAACTATAACAGGAGCCGCAGCACAGAATGCTATGCGGCTCCTGTCTCTACCAACTCGCATATTTTCTAGAAAATTCTCAATTTTAATTGTAAAAAATGTGTTGAGTTTTGGAGCAAGTATTGTCATTCAGTCCAAAAACACTAACTTTGCAGGGCGGAGAGAAACCATATAAACGACGGAACGATGATCAGTTATTGGAAATGCAAGGATGGATTCAGTGAGATACATCAGTGGAAGTCGGGGTGCTGGATTAAGGTGACCAAGCCGACTGCTGACGATTTGGCGCTATTGAAGGAACGCTTTGCTGTGCCCGATTTCACCCACGATGCCAAGGATATCGAGGAGCGTCCACGTGTCGATCATGAGGACAACTGGTCGCTGGTGTTCGTACGCGTGCCGTGCAAGAGCACCGATGAGGATGGTGATGCCGTGTTCTCGACCGCGCCATTGGCAGTCCTGATACGCGACGACGTATTCATCACAGTCAACTACTATGATACTGAGGTGCTTGACGACTTCATTCGCTGGAGCAAGCAACGCCACATCAATAACTGCAAGGGCTATGACCTGCTGTTATCGTTGATGCTATCTACATCGGTGTGGTTCCTGAAGTACCTCAAACAGATGAATGCTATGATGAACGCGGCCGAGGACCGCCTGGAAAAGAAAATGGACAATGATGAGCTGATGCGCACCATGGGCATCGGGAAATTCCTGATTTATTTCATCACCTCGCTCAACGGCAACATGACTGTGTTGGCACGCCTCAAAAAGCGTCTGCGCAACACACCTCACGACGAAGACCTACTCGAGGATGTCGAGATTGAGACCCAACAAGCTCTCGACACCGCCAGCATCTATAACGACATCTTGGAGCGACAGCAAGAGACCTATTCATCAATCATCGGCAACAACCTGAACCGCATCATGAAGACGCTCACCGTGGTGACCATCCTGCTGATGATTCCAACGGTCGTGGCGGGCTACTACGGCATGAACGTTCCCAATCGCATGGAGAACTGGTGGCTAGGGTTCCCCTTTGCCATCATTCTATCGATAGTGCTCATGGCAATCGGCTACATCTTTATCCGCCACAGCAAATTCTTTAAGTAAACGGGTAGAGTGATTAGGCTTCGTGCTGACGGCTGAGTTTGAATCGTTGCATGATGATAACGGCTACGAGGAAGGCGGCGAAATCGCTGGCCGGAAGCGAAGCCCACACGCCATCAAGTCCCCAAAGCGAAGAGAATAGCAGCAGCATTGGCAACAGGAACAGCAACTGACGCGAGAGCGACATGAAGATGCTAATACGCACCTTGCCGATGGTTTGGAAGAAGTTGGTCACCACAGCCTGATAGCCGATGACAGGGAATACCAGCATATTGATGCGAATGCCACGGATAGAGATGGCGATGAGTCCTTCATCGTCGGTAAACAAGCGCGTACATGGCCCAGGCAACAATTCGCCAATCACCCAACCCACGGTCATCGCGATGACCGATGCCGTGATGGTGAGCCGCAGAACACGCTTCACTCGCTCCATGTTACCTGCACCATAATTATAGCCCGCGATGGGCTGGAAACCCTGGCAGATGCCCATAATGACCATGAAGAATATGAATCCCAACCGGTTGGCGATGCTGTAAGCGCCTACAGCGAGGTCTCCACCGTAGGTCATCAAAGCATTGTTCATGAAGATGGCGATGACACAGCCCGTGAGCTGCATGGCAAAGGGCGAGATGCCGATGCTGACGATATCCTTGACAATCGCTTTTGCGGGTTTAAGGAAGCGCCATTCAAGATGTAGCAGTTCCTTCTGTCGTGAGAACTGCCACAGTTGCCAGCAGAGTACAATGACTTGTGCCAGGATGGTCGCGATTGCAGCACCCTTGATGCCCATGTGCAGGGGCCAGATGAAGATTGGGTCGAGGATGGTGTTCAACACCACGGTGACAATAGTCGCTACCATAGCGGCTCGCGGCTTGCTCGCTGAGCGCAAGGCTGCATTTAAGCCAAGATAAAGGTGGGTGACGACATTGCCCAGCAACAAGATAAACATGTATTCACGGGCATGGGGCAATGTCTGTTCGCTGGCCCCGAAGAAGGTCAGAATAGGATCCAGGAAGATGATGGACACGATACCCACCAGCAGACCTGTGATGATGTTCAGAGCCACCATGTTGCCCAAGACATTGTTGGCCTTGTCATACTGACGCTGTCCCAAGCGCAAGGACATCAGCGTGGAGCCACCAATACCCACTGCCGCACCAAATGCCGCTCCGATGTTCATCAATGGGAACGAAATGCCCAATGCGGCCAATGCCATCGCCCCCACACCATGACCGATAAAGATGCTATCCACCATGTTGTAGAGCGAGGAAGCCGTCATCGCTATCACACCCGGCAGGGCATACTGCCACAGCAGTTTTCCCACCGGTTGCGTACCCAGTGCCAATGTCGCTTGTTTATTGTCTTGCATGAGTTTAGTTTTCAGTTGTAAAGGCCTTCAAGGACCTTAAGGGCATTAAAGACATTTCTAATTCTCCTCGTTTTCCTCGAGGCCGAAGCATTGCTTGATGGTGTGACGGATGGCGTGGGCGTGTTCACTGTTGCCCTTGAGGATGTTCAGCACACCGCGGATGTAGTCATCCTTGCCCTTGTAACCGCACAGGGTGGAAACATTGCTCTCAATGAGCATCAGCTTCTGGTTATAGACCTTGAGAATGCTAGCATAGTCATTGTTGTCCTCATAGACATGGAACTCACGGCACAACTGGTCGTAGAGGCCCCGCGGGTTGATTTCGCTCACCAACTCAACCATGTGGTTCTCCAGGGCATTAATGCTGGTAAACTTCATGTCGATGCGTTTCTCCACGTCGCGTTTCACGCGGTGCCGCACGTGCTGCAATGCCTGCTGCTTGAGCTCCTTGGTAAACATGGCGATGACCCGCTTTTTCACTTTGGGGAAGACGATATCAGGATTGCGACGCCTGTAGAGTGCAACCGCACGGATGACGCCCTCGAGCATGAGGATGTTCTCCACCTCGGCGACATTGGGCACGAGGATATTTTTCCTGCGCAGGTAATCCACCTCCTCATCGCTGCGGCGGTCGCGGTCCACGATGCCGCGGCTCTCCAACTGATGGAAATTCTGCAGGTCACCGAACGAACGTACTGTCTCAATGACCTTGTTGCAGCTACCCAGCGGCTTGACGGTATATTCGGGGAAAATGAGAGGATACAGCCTAGAATCAATGCTGTGCTTGTCATCACCCTCGATGAACAGGACGGGCTTGCGACTGCCTAGCAGGTCAAGCAGAGCGGTATCCAGATTGCGGCTGGATGGCATTACCTCATAGTCCCATGCCATCGCCTCGGGGTCAAATTCCTTGACCCACACGCACTGGTTGTCGATACGCGAGCTGGCAAACTCTACATCATGGGTATTATAGATGAACGTGCAGTCGGGGCGCATCTGTTCCAGCACGTTCCACAGCGTTCGCATGATGCTGCTGTGAATAAACGTCTCGGGGTCATCGACCAGGATGGCGGCATCGGGCATAGCATATTGTACCGCACCGATATAATAAAGCACGGATTTTTCACCATCACTCAGTCGAAGCAACGGATACTTGTCCTCATAGCCCTCGCTGGTGAACATCAGCTTGCCGTTCTCGCGTAGCACTTTGTTCTTGGGAAACACCTCCTGCCATTTCTTGACAGTAATGTCGAGTTTGGTCTTGGGGAACTCCATCTGCTCGTCCATCAGTTTGTGAGCCTTGAAGTTCATCAGCTCACGGAACTCATCGCTCAACATCACATAGAAGAGTTTGTCAAACTCCGTCTCGGCAGTGTTCTTGACCTGAGGATTGGCAGCATTCATGCGGTTGAACAGGTCATCGATCGAGCCAGGCAACGGCGTCGCACTCGATGGAGACGGGAACAACGCCTTCAATGCCGAAATGCGGTAGGCCTTGTCGCCTAGTTCATCAACCAGGGCCGAGCAGAAACGGCTTTTGCCCGCTCCGTTGGTTCCAATGATGGTAATCTGCTTGGACTCAATCAGCACGTCAGGCTGATGGCCGTCCATCCTTTTAGGTAGTCTGATGTCCATAATGGTGGTATTTTTTTGTTCTAATGGTGTAAAATTAGACATTATTTTCCACTGCACCAACGTTTTTATACCCAAAGTGCCGAAATGGACAATTTTTTCACTGGATTGACCTCCTGAATAATGCTTTTATTACTAATTTTGTCGCTTGTTATGATGGAGTATTTAAATGCGTTTGGGGCGATGCTGAATGGGATGTCGCCGTATCTGCTGCTGGGATTTTTTATCGCGGGGGTGCTGCATGCGTTTGTGCCTTCGGCGATTTATAGCCGCTATCTGGCGGGGACGGGATTGCGGTCGGTAGCGACGGCTGCCGCCTTTGGCATTCCGTTGCCGTTGTGTTCATGCGGCGTGCTACCCACGGCGGTGGCCCTACGGCGCAGTGGAGCTTCACGCGCTGCCTCCACATCGTTCCTCATCGCTACGCCTCAGACGGGCGTAGATAGCATCATGGCGACCTACTCGATGATGGGACTGCCATTTGCCATCATGCGGCCTGTGGCTGCGTTGGTGACATCGTTAATTGGCGGTGTGGCAGTCGGTCATTGGGAGCGCAAGGGTGCTCTTGACGATGTGAAGACCGAGGCCAATTACGAGTTCAGTGAACTACCCAAGGGCTTCTGGAACAAGGTATTGGAGACCTTTAAATATGGTTTCTTCGACATGATGCAGAGTATCGGCCGCTGGCTGATTCTAGGCTTAGTGGTGGCGACGTTGATTACCGTGCTGCTGCCCGACGATTTCTTCTCGACCTATGCCCGCTGGCCGCTGCTGAATATGTTCATCATCGTGCTGGTAGCAGTGCCGATGTATGTCTGCGCCACGGGATCCATCCCCATCGCCGCAGCTCTCATGCTCAAGGGCATGTCACCTGGTTGCGCCTTAGTGCTATTGATGGCTGGTCCCGCCGCTAACGTGGCATCGATGTTTGTCGTGAACAACGCCTTCGGGCGCAAAGCCACTGTAGTCTATCTGTTGTCCATCATCGGCGGAGCTATCGGCTTCGGCGTGCTGGTGGACTACTGGCCAGGCTTCCGCGAGACGTTTATCAATGCCCTACCCTGCCACATCATGCACCATGGCATGCATGGCGCTTCATGGCTCAACACGCTGTGCAGCGTAGCCCTGCTCGGCATGATTGTTGTTGCCATGTTCTCGAAATACTGGAAATCCTACCAAATCAAACACAATAAAACTACCACAATGAAAGAGTACAAAGTAAAAGGCATGATGTGTGTACACTGCCAAGCTAACGTGGAAAAAGGACTCGCTTCCCTCCCTGGTGTAGAAAAAGTAACCGTTGACCTCGCCAAGGGCACCGCCCTGGTCGAAGGCAACGTCGATGACCAGGCCGTTATCGACAAAATCAACGAACTGGGATACCAGTACGTTAGTTAGGAGTTAGGAGTTAGAAGTTAGGAGTTAGAAGTTAGGAGTGATCCTAAACCTTATTTGACGGCGGTGTAGATGGTGCACACGCCTAAGGTGAGGCGGCGGAAAGTGGCCTCTTTTAAGCCGGCGTTGCGCATCAGTTGTAGCATGTCGTCGCCCTGGGGGACGGCAGCAATGCTTTGTGGCAGGTAGCGGTAAGCACTCTTGTCACCGCTTTTCATGGAGCCGATGGCGGGGATAATGTGCAGGGTGTACAGGTCATAGAACCAACGGATCAACGGATTGGTGGGCGTGGACAGTTCCAGCACACACAGCATACCACCAGGGCGCAATACACGCGCCATTTCCTGATACCCTTGCTGGAGGTGTTCAAAATTGCGAACCCCGAAGGCTACCGTCACGGCGTCGAACGTATTGTCCTGCATCGGCAATGCCATGCAATCTCCTTGCTCAAATGTAATTGTGCTTTCTAAACCTTTTCCCTTGACTTTACGCCGAGCCTCATCAAGCATCCCCTGCGAGAGGTCTATACCCGTAATGCGCTGCGGGTGTAGAGAATCATTCAACTGGATAGCAAAGTCGCCCGTACCGGTAGCCACGTCCAGGATGTGGGCAGGGGCGATGCGTTTCAAGCGCTTGACAGCAAGGCGTCGCCACCAGATGTCAATACCGAGGGTCATCGCGCGGTTCATGAAGTCATAGGCGGGCGCAATGGCGTCAAACATCTGACGGACTTGCTCAGTCTTGGCACCTTCGCCGTAGGGCTTCACCTGCTCGACACGGTTTCCGCCATCGTTACTATTCATGCCTTATTGTCGTCTTTAGCGTTCTGTGCAAACAATTTTTCCTCTTCGTGGAAACGCTCGTAGGCCTCGACGATGCGCTGCACAAGATGGTGACGCACGATATCTTTTTTCTCAAACTCCACCTTGCCGATGCCCTTCACGCCGTCAAGTACACGCAGGGCGTGAATCAGTCCCGAAGTGCTGCTGCGCGGCAGATCAATCTGTGTAGTGTCACCCGTGACAATCATCTTGGAGCCCATTCCCAGTCGGGTAAGGAACATCTTGATTTGGTGTGTCGTGGTATTCTGTGCCTCGTCAAGCACGATGATGGCGTCGTTCAGTGTGCGGCCACGCATGAAGGCGAGCGGCGCAATCTGAATGATATTGTTCTCCATGTATTCCTTGAGCTTGGCTATAGGTATCATGTCCTCGAGGGCATCATAGAGCGGCTGCAGATAGGGATCGATTTTGTCCTTCATGTCGCCTGGCAGGAAGCCCAGTTTCTCGCCTGCCTCGACAGCGGGACGCGAAAGAATAATTTTCCTTGCCTCGCGGTTCTTCAACGCGCGCACGGCGAGAGCCACCGCCAAATAGGTTTTACCTGTTCCTGCGGGTCCCAAAGCAAAGGTCAAATCGTTCTGCATGAAGGTATTGACAAGCAGTTGCTGGTTGGGGGTGCGGCCACTGATGGGTTTGCCGTTCACGCCATAGACGATGACGCCATCCATCTTCAATTGTTTGGGTGGCGCCCCCTTAATGGTGTCGATGATGACATCCTCGGGTAGCGTGTTATAGGTCGCACAGTAGTCAGCCAGAGCATGGACCTTCTCTTCAAAGTTGGCGGTCTCACTGTCGTCGCCGATGACCGTGATGACGCTGCCACGCGCTGCCATGCGTAGTTTAGGAAACAGGTTGCGGATAAGTTGTATGTTGCTGTTATTCACCCCGTAGAAAGTCACAGGGTCCACGTTGTCGATAATAATGTGTCGTTCAATCATTCAATCGCATTCTAATTCTAACCACAAAAGTACACAATAAAATCATATCTGCAAAAATTAACAGGAAAACAATAAACCAATGAAAACAACTTGGACAGCTTGATAAAACATTAACAACCATGAATGGCCAAGGATGATCATTAAATAATTTATTATTATTGGCCATTTGTGCTCATTGATGGACATTCATGTTAAAAAGGGGCGGAATGCTTGGTGTGTTGGGGAAAAATTAGTAATTTCGCAAGTTAAAGTAGAACGAACATTAAAAAGAATCAGATATTATGAAAGGAATCGTACTGGCAGGAGGCTCCGGGACAAGGCTTTATCCGGTGACTAAGGCTATCTCTAAACAGCTGATACCCATCTATGACAAGCCGATGGTGTATTATCCCATCTCGGTGCTGATGCTAGCCGGCATCCGCGAGATCCTGATTATCTCGACACCTCAGGACCTGCCTCTTTTCCGCCGTCTATTAGGCAGCGGCGAGGACATCGGTGTGCGCTTTGAATACGCTGAGCAACCTCGTCCCGAAGGCCTCGCACAGGCTTTTATCATCGGTGAGGAGTTTGTCGGCAACGACAGCGTATGCCTCGTGCTGGGCGACAACATCTTCTATGGCCAGAGTTTCACCCGCATGCTGCTGGATGCCGTGGAACGCACCGAGCGCGAGAAGGTGGCTACATTGTGGGCCTACGCCGTGAGAGATCCGCAACGCTTCGGCGTGGTAGCCTTTGACGAGCAAGGCAAGGCAACGAGCCTGGAAGAGAAGCCCGAGAAGCCTAAGAGCAACTATGCCGTGACGGGACTCTATTTTTACCCTAACGACGTAGTAGAAATTGCCAAGCACATCAAACCCAGCGCCCGTGGTGAGCTAGAAATCACGACCGTCAACCAGGAGTTTCTGGCGATGGACCGCGTCTATGTGCAAACTTTAGGCCGTGGTTTCGCCTGGCTTGACACCGGCACAAGCGAGTCGATGGCCGATGCCTCCAACTTCATCGGCACCATCGTCAACATGCAGGGTGTGCAAGTAGCAGCGCTGGAGGAGATTGCCTTCCGCAAGGGATGGATTTCGGCCGAGCAGTTGCTGGTGCTTGCCGAACCCATGAAGAAAAACAACTACGGACAATATCTGATTAAACTGGCCCAAAATGGCATCTGACAACAGACACGAAGTACATCTCATAGAACTGGCCAAGAACAAGGACCCGCGCGGCAACCTCTCCGTCATTGAGAGTGGTATCGATTTGCCTTTCAAGGTCATGCGTAACTACTGGATCTATGATGTTCCCAGCGGAATGTGGCGCGACGGTCATGCCTTCAAGGAACAACACGAGTTTATCGTGGCCTTGAGCGGCAGTTTTGACGTCGTTGTCAATGATGGCGAGCGGGAGCAGACGTTCCATCTCTCCCGTCCCCAAATTGGACTGTATGTTCCCAACATGATCTGGCGTCACATCAACAATTTCTCTACCAACTCTGTTGCACTAGTATTATCCAGCACCCTATATGATCCAACTGACTATATTGAACATTTCGAAGAGTTTAAAAGCCTAAAAAATGGAACCGTTGAATAGTATCGAAAAACTCAAAATCCACAACCAGTCGCACATCAGCGACTGCCGGATTATCAGCCTCACCAAGCACCACCACGCCAACGGCAACCTCACAGCGGTGAACAACGGCGTAGAGCTACCCTTTGACATCCAGCGCACCTTCTACATCTATGACGTGCCTGGAGGAGCCGAACGAGGCGGTCACAGCCATTATACCTGCCACGAGTTCATCATTGCCATCAGCGGCAGTTTTGACGTGATTGTTGATGATGGCACCAACCAGTTCACTTACACCCTCAACCGTCCCTATCAGGGACTGCTAGTTGTTCCTGGCATCTGGCGTACGTTGAAGAATTTTTCGTCAGGCTCGGTGTGCTTAGCCATTGCCTCTCACCACTTTGATGAGAATGACTATATCAGGGATTATGACACATTCCTGCAATACAAGCACAGCGTGAAAAAAGAAGTATAACCTTTTCAACAAGACAGATAATGAAGCAATACCCATTCCTGGATTTAGCACTCACCAATGCACCCTACATGGCAGAACTCAAAGCTGCTGCCTGTGAGGTGATTGAACGCGGCCGTTACCTGCACAGTCAGCAGACAGAGCTGCTGGAGCAGGAGATTGCCGCCCTATGCCAAGTGCGCCACTGCATCACCGTGAGCAATGGTCTGGATGCGCTGCGGCTCATCCTGCGGGCTTACAAGGAATTGGGACTGCTTCATGACGGTGATGAGATCATCGTGCCCGCCAACACCTACGTGGCGAGTGTGCTTGCTGTGAGCGACAATGGTCTCACTCCTGTGCTGTGCGACATCAGGGAGGACACTATGAATCTGGACTCCAGCCTGCTTGAAGGGCTCATCACCGAACGCACCCGCGCGGTGATGCCAGTCCACCTCTATGGTACCCCATGCTGTGACCCGACCCTGCTGCAGACCGCCCGTGAGCACAATCTGCTCATCATCGAAGATAACGCCCAAGCCATCGGTGCCGTCAGTGACACGACAGGCCTGCACGGCACAAACGTCACAGGCGGACTTGGACATGCCGCCGGCATGAGTTTCTATCCCACCAAGAACCTGGGTGCACTGGGCGACGGCGGGGCAGTCCTTACCAACGATGACACACTTGCCGCGACAGTGCGCGCCCTGGCCAACTATGGTTCTGACCGACGCTACCACAACATCTATCAAGGTTACAACTGCCGCCTTGACGAGATTCAGGCAGCGATGTTGCGCGTCAAGTTGCGCTTCCTGGGTGAGGACAACGTCATTCGTAATACTGTGGCCTGCACTTACAACGAATGCATTACCAACCCCCGTGTCAAGACGCCTGTCATCTTTGAGGGAATGCAGCAGACGTGGCACCAGTATGTGGTGCGTGTCGAGCAACGTGACGCTTTCCGCACTTTCCTTGCCGACAACGGTGTGGGGACAGACATCCACTATGCCATCCCACCCCACAAGCAACCCTGTTACAGCGACCTGCGCCACGCCTCGCTGCCCTTGACAGAGCGTCTCGCCGATGAAGTGGTATCGCTGCCTATCGCGCATCCCATCATGCCCGATGACGCCCGCGCCATTGCCAATATCATCAACCGATTCTAAACGATCAAGCAACCGATATGCACAATCATGGAATGAAACGGTTTGTACTGCTCACCCTGGTGGCCCTGCTGCCCGTGATGGCTGTTGTCGCCCTGTATCTTGTGCGAGACCCATTTCATGTTGTGAAGCCCTATCGGGGCAAAATCTACAACCCTGGTGATACCATCTCATTGACGATCAACTGGGGACATGTCACTGTCGAATCATTCAAATATTTCAATCCCACGGAGCATTTTGACTCCTTCATCTTCGGCTCATCTTTGTCAGGCTACTATCGCATCAAGGACTGGAAGACCCATCTGCCCGCCGATGCCCGCCCATTCCATTTCAATGCCTCCCGCGAGACGCTTTACGGCATCCTGAACAAGCTCAAGTACTTGAGGTCGCAAGGCGTGAAGATGAAGAATGTGCTCATCATCATGGAGGACGAGATGCTCATGCGACGTCCGCTAGACCAAGACGTGCTCTTTGTACAGCATCCCGAGACGGCCCGCGAAGTATCATGGTGGGATTTTCACCAGTTGTATTTCAATGCCTACCGTCATCCGGAACTGATCGGTTACCTGCTGTGCCCTGAGAAAATGACCCAGAAGGTACTCGCTGAGGGTTATGCCACGACCGACATCTCGGATCGCGACGAGCGCATCAACGAGGGTTGCTACACCCTTGCCGACTCCCTTATCGCCACCAATCCCGACGCCTTCTTCACGCCAGAACATGTGGCAGAATACTCGCTGCCGCTCAAGGAACTGCCTTGTCCCCCAAAAATTGATGGACCGGTCAAAGCATTGCTTGAAGCCATCGCTTCTATCCTGGAAAATCAAGGTGCTGACTATCAAATCATCATACCGCCCCATTATGGCTACGAGGCCATCGACAGCAGCGACTTGTACCAGATGGAACAGATTTTCGGGCAACAGCGTGTCCACGATTACAGCCACGATCCCGCGATGGGTTCAGACGTGCATTATTACTATGACGATGGCCACCTTGTGGCAGAGGCTTGCGCTAAGCTCATGGACAGTGCCTACCATACCGTGACACTGCCCTCACCTTTCCTGAATCAATAAATGCTGTTTATTGCCGACCTAATCGGCAGCTGGAACGACCTTGCACTTTCCGCTCCACGTGGCGATGTCAAGGCGCAAGATTTCTACGCGATGGAAGGATGCTGCGGCATATTTCATCCCGACAGTCTTGTCGTGGGGTGACAGTTTGTTGAGCAACAATTCCAGGGCATGGCGTTTCTCGTCATCGGCAAGGCCCCGCACGGCAACACCCGTGAGCACAATACTCTCATATTCGGTCGTGAACTTCGAGGGCAACAGGTTGACGTTGCCCACGATACAGAACGACACGCGCTGTTCATGCTCCAGACAACGCAACTTGCGGCCCTCGGGCGCACAATGGATGTAGAGCGAACTAGCACCATCCCACACATAGTTGAGAGGGATTCCATAAGGAGCCCCATCGGCGTCACACATCGAGAGTACACCCCACTCGGCCGTGCGCAACAAAGCCACCGCCCGCTCTTCTTTGAGCAGGCGGTCTTGACGGCGGACATTGCTATTGTCAAATGTCATGATTTATCGGCCCTTGAGGTACTCCATCGACTTGATCTGAGCCTTCTTCAGGCTAGCCTTGTCGTTGGGATTGATACCGTATTTATCGGCTGGCGGGATGACAACCCTGGTACCAGGCTTGATGTTGTTCGGGTCATTGATGGTGCCACGAGCCACATTCTCCTCATAGATATATACCCAGAACCACGGGCTACCATAATGCTTCTCAGAGAGCGTGGTGAGCACAATCTGCGAGGTCACGACATCGGTGACTTCTTTGGAACTCGGTTTGGTAGTGGTTGCAGGCTTCTGCTCGGACTTGGTAGCTTCTTTCTTTTCAGCAGCCTTGTCAATCTTATCGGCCTTGTCAACCTCCTGTTTGATCTTTTCCTCGATCTTTTGCTCTGACTTATCAGCAGCAGCCTTGGCTTCAGCTACAGTTTTAGCCTCCTCGGTGAGAGAGTCCTCCGATACTGTATCGGCTGCCACAACTTCCTGTTCAGGGACATCAGCCTGGCCGCTGTCATCACAACTGCGTGCCATCATCCAGAATATCAAGACAATAGCCAATGCGCTCAGCAGCATCCACAGCCATCGTCTTTCGGGCTTACGTGTCGCCTCCTCAATCTGTTCGGGCGTAGGCGTATAAACATTTCGCGGCTCGGGACGATAGAAGTGGCGATCGGTATTCACCTCTTCCTCCTTCTCTTGTTCAGGAACGGGTTGAGTTGGTCCATCAATGGGCCTGCCGACCAGCATGGGCTTGCGCTCAGGCTGTTTGTCTTCCTGCTTGGGTTGGGGAATGTCCTTCTTTATCGGTTTTTCCTTGACGGGCTCTGCCTTGACAGGCTCTTCCTTCACGGGAGACTCAAATTTTTCAGCGACAACTTCTTCACCATCATGTTCAGGTGATTCAAACAAGAGATCAGGAGTTGGCGCAGGGGCTGCATCCTGCATCTGCGGCAGTTCAAAGGGCAAAGGAGCCAGAGGAATTTCCGGTTCGCCATAGATTGTTTCCTCCTCTACCTGAGATTCGGATTCAGGCTGGGCTGGTGTTGCCGGTTCAAGAGACACACTAGCAGGCTTTTCAGACACTTCAGCTTGAGAGGCGGGGGTGACAGCCGACGGATGCAACTTGTCAATCTCGTCAAGTTTCTCATCGGTCACGGCATCATCAAGGACAACGGTCTCAAACTGGGCAAACGGTTGGTTTACGGCCTCGGCAAGTGATTTATCGGGCGTGAATGTCACCTTGTTATACCCGGCAATAGTCATTTCTGAGCCAGTATTTACATTGACACTCTTGCGAGGCTTGACACGGGTAATTTTAAAGGTACCGACACCCTTGACGGTCACGTTGTCGCCATCGATGAGCGCCTGAGACACAACGGCAAACAAATCTTTCAGGAAGAGTTCACACACACGCTTGGTCGTTGATGTCGCCTTGGCCATCAAGTCCACGAGCTCAACAAATGTGATTTTTGCATTCATGATCAGTCCTCCCTGTATTATTTGAGTTTAGCCTTGAGTACGTTACTGATCTTGAACCCTACCACGACCTTGGGGGGCACAAGCATCCGCTTTCCTGTCGAAGGCTGGACCATTACTCGCTCGTCTCGCTTTTTGGGTTCAAAAGTACCAAAGCCCGGCACCTGAACACTGTCCATCTCGCTGCAACGTTCGCGCAGCACCCCGGCAAACGCTTCCAGCAACTTGCTGACGTCCTCCTTGCTACGGCCCAGATTTGTCGATATCTTGTCTATCAGTTTTTTATTGTCCATCGTAATCCACTGTATTTTAACCTGCAAAGTTAGCGAAATTTTGTGCAAACATTGCACGATTGCAAAAGATATTTTTGGTGTTTTTGTGTGACACAGCCAAAAACAACTATTTTTTTTGCCATTTGGCTTTTTTCTCTTAACTTTGTCATTCATTATTACCGATAATCACCAACATTTAACCAGATTATGAGAAAAATCGTTATTCTTGATGGATATGCCGGCAATCCTGGTGACCTCTCGTGGGAACCGATGAAAGCATTGGCACCGTGTGACATCTACGACTTCGGTACCGCCGACACCGTGCTGGAACGTTGTAAAGGGGCTGAGATGGTACTGACCAACAAAGTTCCTATCGACGCTGACGCCATAGCTCAGTTGCCTGACCTGAAGTACATCGGCGTGATGGCAACAGGCTTTAATGTTGTGGACAGTGCTGAGGCAGCACGCCGAGGCATCATTGTAACCAACGTGCCTGCTTATAGCACCGACAGCGTGGCACAGCTCACCATTGCCCACCTGCTGAACATCTGCTGGCAACCCCAACACTACACTGACGAGGCCCACGACCTGAAGTGGACCAACTGCGGCAGTTATGCTTACTTCAACACGCCGCTGATTGAGCTGGCAGGCAAGCAGATGGGTATCGTCGGGCTGGGCAACATCGGCGGCGCCGTGGCACGCATGGCTCTGGCGATGAACATGCGCGTGATGGCCTATACCAGCAAGAGCCAAGACCAGTTGCCTGAAGGCATCATGAAGGCCGACAATCTAGAGCATCTGCTCCGCACCAGCGACGTGCTCACCATGCACTGCCCGCTCAATGCCGATACCACCGGTATGATCAATGCCGAGGGCCTGGCGATGATGAAGCAGGGATCCATCGTGCTCAACATGGCACGCGGCGCCCTCATCAACGAGCAAGACCTGGCCGACGCACTGAACAGCGGTCACCTCTATGCCGCTGCCATCGACTGCACCAGCGTTGAGCCGCCCGCTGCCGACCACCCGCTGCTCACCGCCCGCAACTGCTATATCACGCCCCACATCGGCTGGACCAGCTTTGAGGCTCGTGAGCGCCTGATGGATGTCATCACCAGCAACGTGGCCGCCTATCTGGACGGCAAGCCTGTGAATGTTGTAAACAAGTGAGGTCACTTGTTTACAACAGATTAGAGATTAGGGATTAGAGATTAGTGAAGTGAAATCCAATTAGAGATGGAAAACGAATTTTTCAAAGATATAGAAGAGGCCCTGGCATGGGCCGAGGGCACCCATTGTGCCATCACGGTGTGTGACCTGGAGGGTAAAGTAATTTTCATGAACGAGCGTTCGCGTGCCACCTTCGACAAGGAAGGGCGCACGATGCTGGGCAAGAACCTGATGCCTTGCCACAGCGCGAAGTCACAGGAGAAAATCCGCCACATGATTGAGACAGACACCGTCAACTGCTACACCATCGACAAGCAGGGCGTCAAAAAGATGATTTATCAGACCCCGTGGCGCAAGGATGGCAAGGTCTGCGGCATGGTGGAAATCTCGATGGTCATCCCCAACGAGATGCCCCACTACGTGCGTTAAGGGCAATGCGCTTTTAGTGACGTTTTTTCAATACCATAAAAAAGACGAGGCAATGAACGCCTCGTCCTTTTTATGCATGCCGTCTGATGGCTTATCTTACCATGATCTTGGTAGATTTGCAGGTGCCATCGGAGTACTTCACAACTACGATGTTAACACCCTTGGTCAAGCCATCAAGCTGGCGACCCTGCAAGTCAAGGTACATGGTCTCAATGACTGTTGCATCACTTGAGGGCACCTCGCCGATGCCAGAGTCAGGACCACCATCGGGATAATAGATGATGGGAGAACGCCTCTCTTCGCCACCGCCACGATAGATGGTCTGTACACCAAAGTAATCAAAGTCGCCAGTGTAGAAGTAGATGTAGCGTGATGTTGTACCACCGCCAACGATGTCATAGTTAGAGAAGTCGTAGGGAATTTCAGTTATGTCTTCATCCTGATTAGCGTAATCCTCGGCACGGAACACAAGGGGTGTCCTGTCAAGATAGCAGGTGTAGAACAATTTGCTGGGCAGGATATAGTTGCCGTCAACATCGGTAGTGTAGATATTGAATCCAGCATATCCATGAGCGTAATACTCTGTCTCAGCATAGGGCAAGAAGTAGGTGAATTCAGGCGATGCTGGAGTAGCCGGCTGCTCGTTAAACAGATAGAATGTGGGACGCAGATACACCTCATGGCTGCTGACCTCAGCCTTGCCGGCATTGATGATCAGTCCGAGGTCAAGATTACTGAACTTGCTGAGCTCTGCATCATAATCCATAATCATTTGATCAACCTCAAAGGTATACAGAGTAGTCCATCCCCACTCGTCAACTTCCTTCTCGATGGTACACGGTTTGAGATAAACAAGCGTGCTGTAGGTGTCTTCAACACCCAGGAACTGGTTAGTCTCGACAAGGGCCTTGTCTCCCTGGATGGTTGCCTTGATGACAGCATCAGGAGCAATCTTGGCAATCTTAGCATAGAAAGTGTTGTCCACGATAGCACCCGGAATAACCTCATAGGAGATATTGCTGTCATAGGGATAGTGGGTGAACACGTAGTCTTTGAATTCTGCGCCCTCAGGAGCAGTTTGAGGTACTTCGTCAAAGGGATAGAACGTGCACCCCATATCACCCTGTCCGGGCCATGTCAGATAACCGTCCTCTTCTTGCACACCGCCATAAAGCAGATTGGGATCCTGTGAGGTAATCGTGCCATCGTCATTAATGTTGAACTTGATCTCGGTCACCTCCTCATCTGGAACAAAGACGGTATAGGTGTACTCATTGCCCTGCCAGTCAACGCCAACGGCATCTTCGGACTTCAAAGCATAGAGATAATAGGTGAAGAGTTTGTTTTCAGCACCATTGAAATACCAGAGCTGGGCGTTGATTTGACCCGTCCTCACCGTGATGACGTTACCCTCTACTTCACCTTTAATCCATGTGCCGCCATTGCACATGTTGGTAATAAAGTTCTTGAAATAGTAGTTGCCGTCGGTGCCTTTAACGACATAGGTACCCTTCTCGGTGTAGTCGGCTGGAGCAGGACTGCCCCAAACGGGCAAATAGTCAGTACCTGAGCGCCTCATCAGCTGAAGCTCGCCTTCGGGCTGCACAAACAGGCTTGAATCAAGTTCTGTCGGGTTCTCACGCGCTGGTTGATTGGCCTTCAATAATGGCGCATCGGCAAAATGCACGTTACTCTTGGTCACTCTCTCCTGTCGAGTATTCAGATAGGAGTTGTTCTTCTCGTCAATCGACTGATAAGGCGACTGGGCGAACACAGTAGCGGCCATCAAGGCCACCAGTAATAAAGTAAATCCTTTTTTCATAACAGATACAATTTAAGCATTAATAATCGCATCCAAAATTAGTAAAAAAATTAATCATTTCCAATTATCTATCGTAATTATGCCATTAATTTACAATCAAACTATTAGATTTAATAGTATCATTTTGCTGAGTCTTGGTCTTCTTTGAGGAGCAAATGGCACACAATTCATACAGAAATTTTGTCATCAAAAATGGTCAGGCACTAAAAATCTTGAAGGATGTGAAGGTGATGTGGAGGGATTTTATTAATTTTGCAGTTTAGTTATACAAAAAAGAGTTATCATCATTTAGAATATGGCAGAGAATATTGAGAATATCAACGCTGGGGGTGAAGAGAAGAAACCCTTGAATTTTGTGCAGCAGATTGTCGCCGACGATTTGGCGGCTGGTAAGAACGGAGGCCGCTTGAACACGCGTTTCCCGCCGGAACCTAACGGTTACCTGCACATCGGCCATGCCAAGGCCATCTGCATGGACTTTGGCGTTGCTGAGATGTTTGGCGGCACGTGCAACCTGCGCTTTGACGACACCAACCCTCAGAAGGAGGACACCGAGTATGTTGAGGCCATCATGCGCGACATCCACTGGCTGGGCTATGACTGGGGCGACCGTCTGTACTATGCCAGCGACTATTTCCCCAAACTGTATGATTTCGCCATCCGACTGATTAAGGAGGGTAAGGCCTATGTTGACGACCAAACGAGTGAGCAGATTGCTCAGCAGAAGGGCACGCCCACCACTCCTGGCACCAACAGTCCCTACCGCGACCGCACGGTTGAGGAGAACCTGGACCTGTTCGAGAGGATGAATGCAGGCGAGTTTGAGGAGGGTAGCCATGTGCTGCGCGCCAAGATCGACATGGCATCAAGCAACATGCACTTCCGCGACCCCATCATCTACCGCATCATCAGGACACCGCACTGGCGCACGGGCAACAAGTGGAACGTATATCCCATGTATGACTTCGCCCACGGCCAGAGCGACTATTTTGAAGGTGTGACCCACTCGATCTGCACGCTGGAGTTTGTGCCTCATCGCGATCTGTACGACTACTTCGTCCACGAGTTGGCCGGCGAGAGCGCCAGTGAGTATTGCCCCCGCCAGATTGAGTTCAACCGTCTGAACCTTACTTACACCGTGATGAGCAAGCGCAAGTTGCTGCAACTCGTCAAGGAAGGCCTTGTGGCAGGTTGGGATGACCCGCGCATGCCGACCCTGTGCGGTCTGCGTCGTCGTGGCTACACGCCCCAGGCCATCAAGAACTTCATTGAAGACATCGGTTATACCAAATATGAGGCCCTGAACGACATCGGCCTGCTGGAGCACAACATCCGCGAGGAACTGAACCACCATGCCAACCGCGTGAGCGCCGTGCTGAACCCAGTCAAGGTGGTTATCACCAACTACCCCGAGGACAAGGTGGAAATGATGGAGATGGAGAACAATCCCGAGCAGGAAAATGCCGGCAAGCACCAGATGCCGTTCTCACGCGAGATTTACATCGAGCGTGACGACTTCATGGAGGAGCCGCCGAAGAAGTTCTTCCGCCTCACACCGGGCAAGGAAGTACGCCTCAAGGGAGCCTACATCATCATGTGCACCGGCTGCACCAAAGATGCTGACGGCAATGTGACGGAAATCCAGTGTACCTATGATCCTGACACGCTGAGCGGCAGCGCCGGCAGCCAACGCAAGGTAAAAGGTACCCTGCACTGGGTGAGCGCACGCCACTGTGTGGATGCCGAGGTTCGACTGTATGACCGCCTGTTTGCTGTGGAGAATCCCAGTGCCGACACCGAGCACGACTTCCGCGAGCTGCTGAATCCCGACTCTCTGCGCGTCATCAATGATGCCAAGATTGAGCCGTTCCTGGCCGAGACTGCCAAGGTGGGCGACACCTTCCAGTTCCAGCGCATCGGCTACTTCACTGTCGATCAGGACTCGACCGAAGGCCACCTGGTATTCAACCGCACCATCGGCCTGAAAGACAGCTGGGCTAAGCAGCAGGGAAAATAAACTGCTCATTCAATTAAACAACAATCCAGTGGCACACGATAGTGTCACTGGATTATTGTATTATTCAGACTGAATCGATTACTTGAGGGCAAAGGCTGCACCACCGACGCCGACCAGCTCCTGATAGGCCAGCACACCGGGCTGTGACAGTTCTACACGCGTGTAGCTGCCGTCACGAGTAATCATGTCAACATGGGTGTCATCAACGAAGGTGAATAACTTCGTTACCTCACCGTTGTTCTCAAGCGACCAGGAATTGTCCTCGGCATTGAAGATGAAACGGGTCACCTGCTTGGTGGTCAAGTTGGTGATGGAGTATCCTGTCTCGTTGCGGGCTACCAGATACTGGGCATCCTTGCCGTCAATGACCTTAGTTTCGGCCTGGGCCAATGCGGGATTGGTGCCTGACCAGAACTCAATGCTGTTAAGGATGAACAAGTCGGCTACAAAGCTCAACTCATAAACGGGCAAAATCCAAAATGCCACAAAGACCAATTCATTGACAAACTTGTCGCCCACATGGTCGTTCCAAGTCTTTACCTTGTTGTACAAAGCGAAACTGCCAATGCAAGACTGCATCATCATCGATGCCGAAAGTGCCACTACAGTGGCGATTGCAAGATGTTTCTTTTTCATAATGCTCTTTCTTTTGGTTAAGTTATTTTTTATAATTCTTCTTGTAATTCTCGTAACAATTAAGGACCTTGACTACATAGTCCACCGGCTCAGTACCACGGCAATAGCCGTTGGAGCACACTGAGTCGTTATAGTACTCGGGATCCATCTTCCACAGCATTGCCTGCTCCACATTCTCACTCCAAACGCGGGGATTGAGCTCATACTTGCGTGCCAGGGCAATAGCATCGGTCACATGCCCCGAGCCGGCATTATAGGCCGCCAAGACAAACTTGATGCGGTCGCCTGCTCCTGTCTTGCTGCGCATGATGCCGTCCAGTTCCTTGAGAATCTTGGTAGCGACACGGATGCTCACCTCGGGATTGCCCAAATCCTCCTCCTTCACACCGAAGGAGCGCGCCGTCTTGGGCATCACCTGCATGATACCACGAGCACCCATCCACGACGTAGCATTGGGGTCAAATCCTGACTCGGAGTAAGCAATGGCTGCCAACAAGCGCCAATCCCAACCCATCTCCTGTGCATACTGCTTGAAGACGTGGTCATAGGGCGAAATACCACCCGGCGGTGTCACTGCCAGCGTATCGACTTTGATCGAGTCGGGCTTGGGACCACGATTCATCTCGAAATAATGTTTCAACGCCTGCTTGGAATACTCCTGGGCATTGACACTCGCCGCCCACTCATTGATGCTGTCGGCCAGCCACTGGTCACGCTGGTCAACAGCCCATGAGGAACGTTGGGCGAAGCCAACCCTCAAGCCGATGTTGATACTGTCATAGTAGGAGAGATTCATCTGGGCAATGTCGCTGTCCACGATAGTAAAATCAATGTCGCGCCGGGATACCCGCTGTATCAGCTCGGTGGGCAATGCGGCTTCTCCCTCAACCGTGTGGATGGTGATTCCACCGCCCACCTCGTTGTCGAGGTTACGCAACCGCGACTCATACTTGGAGCCTTTTTCAACATATACTTCGCGCCCGATGAGTTGGGTCACGTCATAAATCATATTCTTGCCACTGTGCTGCACGAGGACCTGATAGGTCTCGTTGACTGCGCCACAATGCAGCACCCGTGACTTGTACTCGGCAGTGACAGGAATCTCACACGCCAACACATCTACGTCACGCTTCTTGAGCATCTCGAGTAAGGCAGGCATACTGCGAGCCACCTTGAAACGCAAAGCGATGCCACGGGAACGGGCAAAGTCACAGATACGGTCATAGTCATAGCCCATCGTGTCACCCTTGAGAATAAAGAAACCCGTGGGACTATAAAGCGTACCCACGGAAAGTGTGTCTGGCAGGCGATGCTCAACCTGAGCATCAGACTTGCCGCCGCCACAGGCCACTACCATTGATAACGACCATACGAGCAACAGTAACGGGATAAGACGTTGCATAGGGGACCTATCTGATATTGGGGACAACGAGCATCATATAGATGAGAACAGCCGGAGCAACCAACAACAGACTGTCGATGCGGTCAAGGACACCTCCGTGTCCCGGCAAAATGTTCCCCGAGTCCTTGACGCCCACAGTGCGCTTAATGAGGGATTCCACCAAGTCGCCAAAGGTAGCAAATACAGCCACCACAACGCTCAGTCCCACCCAGATGTTAAGCTCAGGAACTTGGAAAAACTCGTTGAAATAGTAATTGGTGATATAGGCGCCGGCGATACATACAGCCACTCCACCAATGACCCCTTCCCATGACTTCTTGGGAGAGATGCGTTCAAACAGACGATGCTTGCCTAACAGCATGCCCACACAGAAGGCGCCAGTATCATACAGCCAGATAAACAGAAATACACCCAGCAGCAGACGTGGAGCCGTGATGCTCATGATCGCGTTGAGCAATGCCACTGGTAAAGCCACATAGCCCAGCGAGAAGAACGAACGTTCCAAGCTGTGAAGTGCATTCTGGCGCGGGCGGTACAACTGTACGATAGTGCGCAGCAGCAGGTAGGTGGCAATGGGCAGCAGCCACATGGCACGCGACTGAAGCGTTTCTCCCTCATAGTGCATGAAGAAAGCCACAAACAGCCCTACTCCACCCAGCATGTCTATAATGTTAACCAGCCAGGACTGAGTAGCATCATCCTTGGCCATAGTAATCATCTCACCTATTCCCAACACGATCAACAGGGAGAATACCAGTAAATACATCACTGGTGAATTATCGAGCAGCAGGATTGCCGCAACAATCAGCGCTATATAGATGGCTCCTGAAAAAATGCGTTTCAATAAATTCTTCATGACAATCTCTTTATTGGGTGCAAATGTACTATTTTATCATGACATAGACAACAACTATCAAGCAGAAGGCGCAAAAAAACGAGTCCCATCAACAAAGAAACCTCCCCTAAAATGGCAGGGAGGTTTCCTGATTTCCTTTGGAGAGGGGACGATTATCTTAATTCAAAATCATCGACTCCAACCCTCTGGGCAACTCGACGTTATACTGATAGGCTCTTGCAAATTGCTTGATGAGCTCGATGGTGGCCATTCTGGGACCTTTCACCGTTGTCTTAACGTCATTTTCATTTTTAGTAGAAGTAGTCGTTTTGTGCATAGGCAATCCACTTTTAAAATTGTTACACTTTCATAACGCAACAGTATTGCCTATTATTATATCCATTTCGTTTTTTAAGGTTTTTTTTCTTTTCAGAACAAAAAAGTTACTATTCGGTAAATCGCCATCATTCAAAAGTCCACACCAGCGTTCCACGTTTCATTGCACTGGATGACAAGCAGAAAAATGAGCCTGCTACTAACCGATAGCAACAGACTCCACTTGCAAAGTATGAAAAAAAACTATATCTTATTCCGTAAGTCGTTTGATGACTGTCTTGACAAGGTCCTCGACAGCCGTCTTGTAATTGGGGTTCACATCGGTCGCCACACGGTTGGCGATGATGGAGCACACTGTCATTGCACGATGCCCCAGCATGAGTGCCATGCCCTGGAGGGCACTGCTCTCCATCTCATAGTTGGTGATGTGACCGCCGTTGTACTCAAACTTCTCGATGCGGCTGTTCAGCTCGGGCTCGGTAAGGTCCAGACGCACGCGGCGTCCCTGGGGACCGTAGAAGCCCACTGCCGAGATGGTGTAGCCACGAACCATATCATCGCGACCGATTTTCTCGACCAGCCAGGGATCGGCATCCACCACATAGGGACTAGCAAACAGGGGGTTCCATTTCACGAATTTACAGAATTCCCTCTCAAAATCCAAGTCAGCCACCTTATTGCGGTCAGCATAGTAGTTGATGACACCGTCAAAGCCAATGGCCTTGGAAGCTATTACAGGTGTTCCCACGGGCACATAAGGCTGCAAGCCACCCGATGTGCCGATGCGCACGATATTCAAGGTACGATGCTCAGCTTTAGGGGTACGCGTAGCGAAATCGATATTGGCGAGCCCGTCCAGCTCGGTCATCACGATGTCGATATTATCTGGACCAATGCCATGGGACAGCGCCATGATGGGTACACCATTATAGGTGCCGCCGATGCCATGGAATTCACGACTGGACGTCTCCCAGTCCTGTGTGTCAAAGTGGGAGGCAATCATGGTCACGCGACCAGGGTCACCGCACACAATGATATTGTCGGTCAACTGCTCGGGTTTCACATGGATGTGAAATGCCGAACCATCATCATTGATGATAAACTCTGAATCGGGAATTCTATCGGTATTCATATCGTTTCAGTTTTTAGAGTGTCCGTTTTGTTGTGAATTAAAAAGCAAAGATACTACATTTTTTTGGATTTATGCAACACCACGCCAAAAAAACGCAAAAACGTGCTAAGAAATCGTATATCTGCACCCTGGAAGGGTGACAATGATGTTTTTGCAGTCCAGTTCCACAAGGGTACTCATGAGTTTATATACGGGCTGATGGAGGGCGTCGGCAAGGGCATTGATATGAATCTCGCCTTGATCACGGATGATGTCAACCACGGCTTGCTCTTCCTTGGTGAGCTGGGGGAACAGGTCTAACTGCTGCGGCTCACGCTTGGCGCTTTCCCATCGCATGGCAGCCATCAGATCATCGGCTCCGGTAATGAGAGCAGCCTTATTGGTTGCAATGAGTTTGTTGCACCCCGTCGAGAACTCGTCACCACAACGTCCGGGCACAGCCATCACATCGCGGTTATAGCTCATGGCAAGGGATGCCGTCACGAGGGCTCCGCCAGCGCCTGCCGACTCGACAATCACCGTACAGTCGCTCAACGCCGCCACGATGCGGTTGCGGGCCAAGAAATTGCCCTTCAGGACCACATCCTGACTCGTGTAGTCGGTCAGCAACATTCCGCCGCGCTTAGCAATGGCAATGGCGTCGTCCCGATGTGCGGCTGGATAAATCTTATTCAGCCCCCGAGGCAATACTGCCACCGTGGGGACACCATGCTTGAGGGCCGCCCTATGGGCAGCGATGTCGATGCCATAGGCAAGTCCACTCACCACCACCAAGTCGGGCAACCGCTGCGCCAGCTCGCCAATGAGCGTGTCACAGAAACGGATGCCGTACTGGGTCGCATGCCTCGTTCCCACCACGCTGATGATGTGGGCACTCTCAAGATTGCATTGCCCCAAAGAATAGATCATCGCCGGGGCATCGGGAGCCTCAAGCAGACGATGGGGATAATCAGCATCGGTGAAATAGGTAGCGCTGATGCTATGCTCACGCACGAAGGCCTCCTCCTGACGTGCCTGCTGCAAGATGTCGCTACGGTAGGCATCACCATAAATCTTGCTGCGACCCCGCGTGAGCGCCCGCAATTCCTTCTCACTCATAGCGAAGAACTGCTCCTCGCTACCCACAACGTCAAGTAGCTTGCGGGCCAAGTCCACACCCATCCCCTGCATTGCCGCAAAGGCGATGCGATAGGTCAAAGGGGTGTAAAGACTATTGCTGCTCATGACTGATGAAGGTATTTGGCTATGCGCTCTGCCAGCTCGTCACCACGGTTGATGCGCCCGTCCTTGTCCATGCACACGATGGTAACCACAGCTTTGGCTACAGGCACCTCGTCAGCTTTCCTGAAGAGGTCCTGGTAGAAGACGAAACGTGGCCCCTTACGTTCAATCCATAGGCGACTCAGCATCACGTCGCCTGAGCGCAAGGGTGTGCAGTACTTGATTTCCAGGCGGCGCACGACGGGCATCAGGCCATCACTCGTCAAGCTGCCGAAGGGGATACCCTCCTGCTTGACAAAGGCATGGCGTGTATGCTCGAGATAATGCAGATAGATGGCATTGTTGACAATTCCCTCGCTGTCGAGTTCGTAGTCACGCACGGCTATCTCGAGCGTAAAGATGTATTTATCTTGATTCATCACACGACAAAGGTACAAAGAAATCCCAATTCCACAAAACATAAAACGAAGCCTGCCCGCGAGCTGAATGTTTCAGCGGGCGGGCAGGCGAATATCGTTGTTTGACTAAAAATTACTTCAGCCAGTCCTGTACCTTGTCGTTGGGGACCATGCGCTCCTCAAATACGTAAGCGCCAGTCTTCTCGGAGCGAACCATCTTCAGGCACTTGCTCCAGGAACGTCCTTCACCCGTCTGCAGGGTTGCAACTACTTTCTTTGCCATAAAATTCTATAGTTGTTTAATGGTTTTACAACAATTACTTGATCTCCTTGTGAACGGTCATGCGTTTCAGATAAGGATTGTACTTCTTGAGCTCCAAACGCTCGGTGGTGTTCTTGCGGTTCTTGGTCGTGATATAACGGCTGATGCCGGGAACGCCAGTACCCTTCTGCTCGGTGCACTCGAGGATGACTTGCACGCGATCGCCTTTTGCTTTCTTTGCCATAATACAGTTACTCCTTTCTTACTTGTTAATAACCATGATTTCGGTGAGGTGTCCGTCGGCGGCAGCCTTCTTCAGGGCGGCGTCAAGACCCATCTTGTTGATGTTGCGCAATCCGGCAGCCGATACGGTGAGGCGAACCCACTGATCCTGCTCGGGCCAATAGAACTTGCGGTTGAAGACGTTAACGTTGAATTTACGTTTCGTCCTGCGCTTGGAGTGCGACACGTTGTTGCCCGTGATCGCCTTCTTTCCGGTGATTTGACAAACTTTAGACATAGTTTCTCTTTTTGTTTAGTTATTGTTCTTGTTTTACATTCTCTTATTGGCGACTCGCTAGCTACATGCCTGCCTGTACACAGAAAAACACAGGCGCAGCACAATATTCCGGGTGTGGACATCCAGCCGTGGAGAGGGCGCTCTATCCCACCGGTGTGAGAAGCCCACCGGCATATAGGGAATGAACAACAGTTGGGTGTCTCGCTCGTTCTATACCGTCCTACGCTTGACTGTCAGGCACTTAGCATCATAGCCTTGACATCGAAGTTTCAACGATCAAGTGTCACACTCTTGACTTGACTAACGCATGAGCATCATCGCCAGCAAGACATGTGCCGCGAAATCGGCTGCAAAGATAGTACCATTTTTTGAACTACACAACAGATTTACAAGACTTTTTTAAAAAAATCGCCCCTATGGACAAAACGAATGACATCCGCACACCCTACTTTTTGCAGAAAGGATGGCGGATGCCGTTTTAGTCTAATTGAGAGCGGCGTGCAGGATTACTCTTCTTCAAGCACGCGATTGATCAAGGTGCTGACATCGCTAATGTTAACTTTACCGTCGCAGTTGATGTCGGCGGCCGGTGTATAGTCTTTAGAGAAGATCAGCAGGTGGTCAATAACCTTACTCACGTCAACGATGTTTATTCTGCCATCATCGTTGAGGTCGCCTAGCGAGCCAACAGCTTCACCCTTGAGAGGGATGGTTATCAGAGGCCAACCAGCCTTTGTACACTCGAGCTTGAGAGTTGCGTTGTGCGTACCGCTGGTCTTGGGCACATACGTGATCTTCACAGTACACATATTCACGATTGTGCTACCCCTGGTAATTGTAGCCCTAAAGTGGATGGCGTCAAGGCCTTCTATACTCAATGAATAGTAGGAAGGAACAGCGGAGGCATTGAAACTTTCCATTCCATAAACCTCATCCATGCCGCCCATAGACCTGTCAACCACTATGGGATCAATTAATCCGGCATCAGCAAACCGAACATAACCCGTACGCAATTGCATTCCACCAACGGGTGCAGTGAACTCTTCAGCCCGCTTGTCCACGAATTGCCCTTCGGGGAAATAGGGCGTTGCTGTAATGGGGATGATGACATCTTCGGCATTCTGGCTGGACAGTCTGATATTGGCGGGCTTTGTATATTCTGAGATTGGCCTGCATGTCACGCGAACGGTAACTCCTTGAGCGGCTTTCTCAGGTGTGATGGTCGCGGGCGACACTTCATAGATAGACATGCCTTGTCCCTCAACCGTCAAATAAATGTCATCCAGCAGGAAGTCACCAGATACCGTGAAGGTCTTGTTCGTTGAATAACCCACCTCAATAGTGCCGAAATCCAGATTCTCGACACTTGCATCAATAAAGGCGGGCATGCCACCACGGGCGGGAACATCCATGCCCTGGGCTTGACTGACAAATGCTAAGCCCGCACAGAGGCAAAGAATAAAAAATGTAAATTTCTTCATAATCTAATCTATGTTTAAGTTAGTAATTACAGCAAAACAGTATTTTCTCCGCCTAAAGATAAGAAGCATTTCCCAAATGGCCCTCAAAAAAGTCGTCTTTTTTTTTAAAATGTCTATTTTTTTGACGCTAAAGCGTCTAAAATTTTTACACTCCCCTACTCATTACCATAACTGTACAGCCAATAAAACTTCACGCTAAGCCACTAAGATAATGATAAGAAAACTTAGCGACTTAGCGTGGGGTTTAATGACAAACGCCTTTACTGAATAGGCTGCCGATATTTTACTGTCCCGAGAGCAGCATGTTGATGAGGGTGCTCACGTCACTGATAGAGAGTTTGCCGTCACCGTTTGCATCTCCAGTAACAGGGGCCACCTTGTCCTCGGCAACGATATTGACAAACTGGTTCCAATAATTAGCAGCCTGATAGCTCTCAAACACGGCAGGATGAACATACAAGGTAGCCGTGTCATAGCAGTCAAAGCAGTTGCTGGCTGCCATTACAGGAGGCGTGGCTGCCTTGCAGGTCACCGATGTCAAGGCTATACATCCATGGAACGCTTCGGCACCAATCTGAGCCACACCACTACCCAGTGTCACACTCGCTAAGCTGCGGCAGTCGTAGAAAGCTTCATTTCCCACTGTGATGACATAGTCACCTAGCGTGACGCTCGTCAATGCGGTGCATTGATAAAACGCACGGTTACCGATGGAAGTGACATAGGCTCCAATCGTGACACCGGTCAAGCCGTCGCATCCCCTGAAAGCGTTCTCCATAATTGCTGTTACCATATAGTTGACCCCCTCGTGGGTCACCGTGGCGGGGATATTCACATGGCCGCTGTAGCTGTTATAGGCCGTTGTCTTGCAGCAAACGGCCACCTTACCCTCGGACGTAATCTTGTAATAGACGCCATCCTCCACAAAGTCGTAGATGCGGTCGTAGGTGGGAAGCAGGAACGTAAATGTAACGGCAATCGTTGCGCTCTCCAGTTTATTCGGAGCGATGGCATAGGCTTCAACACGATACGAACCAGGAACGGTAAAGACAAGATCCTCTTGATATAACATCCATTCTCCGAAATCAAGATCATAGGTCTCCTCATTATAAATACCGATTCTGTAATAGATATCTGACGCCTCATCGTCATCAGACAAGCTGACTACATACTTGTCAACATAAGAAGTGGTGGCCGCCACAGGGGCGAGAGTTGTCTCTGTCGGCTGCACTAGCGGCTCTACTATACAAACAGCGGTTACCCAATCGCTTTGGAGCGCATCCGGGTTGGACAGGCTGACGGCATAAGCCGAAACGCCCAAATCCTGAAGTTCATCGGTACGGGGAATCACACAGGGGTTATCCACCTGTTGGCCATCGATATAGAGATAGACAGCCACCTCGCCGAAGGGATCATCGGGGTCATCGGGGTTGTGGGAGTCATAGGCATAGATGATGACGCAGTCCCCTTCTTCTTCTATTTTAATATACGGCATGGGAACCACCAGCGGATCGGGCTGCACGAGAGCGGCAGACAACACATAGGTCTCAGTGGCTGTAGATGGTATTATATCTAATTGACCGTAGCCCTCGGCTATCGCCTCAATGAAGATGTTTTGATCCTCGTAGGTCCTAGGCACGAAATACGGCAATTGGTCCACAGTCATGCGCTCGTCGTCATTTATCGTGACATAAACCGTCAACTGTCCCTGGCCCTGCACATCAATATACAAGCCCTCCTCAGTCTCAGATAATAAGATTTCTGGCGTTGGCATGAGGAAAAGAGGAGTCAGGTAAAAAGATTGGGTGACTTCTTCACTGGGCAGCTTGCCTTCTTCTTGTGCTACAGCTTTCACTATGCACTCGCAGCCCTCACTCGCTTCATACGGGCGGGGAAGCACGTAATGATAACTCTCATTGGCTTGTGCCGAAATAATGATATCTTCATATAGCCCCTCGCTGCCATTTTTCAAGCCATAAACCTCGACAGTCAACACACCGTTGCCTGTCACATCAATGATATACTCCAAACCGACCTCACTGACTTGAATCGTAGGAGGCTCGGTCATCTCTTGTGCCACGGCAGGCAACGCCAGCAGCACAACCAATAATGCGAATAGTAATTTCTTCATAACAGTAAAAAATTAGAAGTTTATAATAACAGTCAATTGATTAACATCAACCAGGATGGCCTTCTCGACGTCTGAGGCACCCATATCAGGCCTGATGGCCAAGAAATCAAGCAAAGATACAAATTTCTATCATCATCTTATCTAAATTTCATTGATTTCTTGGCTACTCGCATGACGTAATATAATGTATCTCTTGGTATCTGCCCAAAATCACGCCATGCGTTGTGAACCATTTCATGGGACCGATATCAATCATTTTGAAGAGTTAAAAGATGGTGCGCCCTGACTAGAGTCCTGGCGCACCGACTCTTTTCCTCCAAAGCATTGGAGGCCAGGATATGATCTTACTTTTAGCTATTCAACAAAGCATTGATGATGGCGGCCACATCGGCGATAGTGACCTTGCCGTCACCGTTGATATCAGCGTAGGGATTGTTCAGCACATCGAGGTCTCCACCGAGGAGAGCATCAACCAAACTCGACACATCACCAATGCTCACCCTGCCGTCACCGTTCAAGTCGCCAGGTCCGCTGCCGGGTATGCCCACGACATTGACAAAGCGTTTCCATTGGTCGGCGGCCTGATAGGCCTCAACGGACTGCTGCGGCACACGTAGGGTAGCATTGTTATAGGTGCTAGTGGAGAATGTCCAATAACTGATGGAGGGCGGAGCCACGGCCAGGCTGTTGACAGCAGTCAAGGCCGTGCATCCCCAGAAGGCGTCATCATACACCGTCCTCACACTGGTGCCCAGTGTCACCGTCTCCAGGCTAGAGCAGTAGCTGAAAGCATAGTTGCTGATCCAAGTCACCGCATCGGGGACACGCACTGCAGTCAAGTTCTTACAGTAACCGAAGGCGTAGTAGCCGATGGAAGTCAATGACTGGGGCAATGCGATGCTCTGTAGGGCATCACAGTGGTAGAAGGCATAGCTGCCGATGGCGGTTACCTTAGCGGGGATACGTATGGACGTCAAGGCCGTACAATACCCAAAGATGTCATCGGGAATGGAGGTCAAGTTCTCGGGAAGGGTGACAGAGGTCAAACCCGAACACCTGTAAAAAGCATAGTTGCCGATGGAGGTCACGCTCTCAGGGCAAGTGATAGAGGTGAGACCAGAACAGTTGCTGAAGGCATAGCTGCCGATGGTGGTCAAGCCCTCGGGAAGCGAGATGGTGGTCAAGCCCGTGCAGTTAAAGAAGGCATTCTTGCCAATCGTCGTCACTCCAGCAGGTACGGTGCTCGCGCTGCAGCCGTACAGCAGCGTGTTGTCAGCCGTACTGATGATTGCATTGCAACTGTCGCGGGAGTCAAAGACGGTATTGCCCTCTTCCACCACCATCGAACGCATCGAAGTACAGTCCTGGAAGGCCGACTCGCCGATGACGGTTACCGCCGCAGGAATTGTGATTCCTGTCAACGCAGTACAACCCTGGAAGGCCGACCGACCGATACGGGTCACCGTGGAAGGAATGTCGATGTGCCCCAGTCCAGTATTGTTCAAGAAGGCATAATCGGGGATCTCGGTGATTGAGCCGGGAAGCGTCGTGTTCTTGCAAGTCAGGATGATGCTGTCATTGGCTGTCAACAGGATGGCATTGCAGTTATCACGAGAGTCATAGACCCGATTGGCACTCTCAACCGTAATGGACTCCAATCCACCGCAGTAGCTGAACGCATTTCGGCCTATCGAGGTCACTGAAGCAGGGATATGAAGGTCCTTCAATGCATGGCAGTTTCTGAATGCTAATTCGCCGATGGTATCGAGCGATGCCGATAGCGTGAGGGTGGTCAAGTTCGAGCAAGCCACAAACGCACCATACCCGATACGCGTCACTCCATCGGGAATGGTCACCTCGGTCAGTCCAGAACAGCCCGAGAAGGCATCGTCACCAATAGACGTGAGAGCACTGGACAGAGTGATATTGGTCACGCCAGACCAGCAGAATACGCCCTTGCCCATTGAGGTCACCGTATTGGGGATGACAACATCGGTTATATCGTAGCAACCATCAAACGCATAATCTCCGATATGCTTGACCGATGCCGGAATGTCTATCGACGTGATGTTGGATCTCATGGCAAAAGCGTAGGGCAGCACCTCTACCTCGTCACCAATGGTGATCTGATTGACACCGTAACTGCCTTGCTCCATACCACAGGACTCACAATGACGGGCATTCCACACGAGAGATGCGAATGACATGCCTTCAAAGGCTCCTTCACCGATGCTGGTGACACCGAGGCCGATGATGAGCGCATCAACATTGGTACAGTTGGCAAAGGCCCTCTCACCGATGATGAGAACATTGTCGGGGATGATGAGGTTTCCGTCAAGAGAGCTGCAACTGTTGAAGGCGAGTTCACCGATATACTTGACCGACGCGGGAATCGTCAATGACGTGATACTGCTGTTGCTGCTCATCATGTTTGCGGGCAGCACAGTAACCTCGTCACCGATGGTTAACGTATTGACCTTCCAATAGCCGCCCCAAGTATTACCGCGTCCCACCGACCAGCACTCGCGGGCATTCCACGTGAACTGTTCCAGTTGCAAATACTTGAAGGCATCTTTGCCGATGCTGGTAACGTTCTCGGGAACAGTCAGGCTGGTCAAGTTTTCACATTCATAGAAAGCCTCCACTCCGATGGTCTTGAGTGAAGCCGGAAGAGTGATGGATGAGATGTTCGCCTGGTAAGCAAAACGATCGGGCAACACAGTGACCTCGTCGCCGATGGCCACCTGACTGATGGAACTTGTGTTCATGTTGCCATTGGTCCAACACTCGCGCGCATTCCACGTGAGCGACTGCACATGGATGTCGGCAAAGGCTTCCGTGCCGATGGTCGTGACATTGACGGGGATTGTCAGGGCCGTCAGTCCCGTGCATGCCTTGAAAGCCTCACTGCCGATGGTCGTGAGGCCCTCAGGCAGGACAATGCCCGCCATGCTGCTGCAGCTAGTAAATGCGTTTTCCCCGATAGTCTTGACACTGGCAGGCAAGGTCACTCCCGCCAAAGATGTACAATTGCGGAAGGCTGAGTTGCCGATACCAGTCACGTTATAGGCCACGCCGTCACGGGTCACTGCGGCAGGTACATTCACCGTGCCGCTATAGGTGTTATAGGAGTTGTCCCGATAAGTCACATCGACAGTATTGGGACCGGTAATCAAGTAATAGATGCCGTCAACCTCGAAGTCATAGGAGGTGTTCAAGGCGGCACTGCCGGTAATGTTCTGGAACAGATTCCACCAGTTGGCCGACTGATAGGATGCTAACGACACCTCGGGGACACGCAGCAAGGCCGAAGCATAGGTCTCGACAGCAAAACCGTCGGCATTAAGCATCGTGGGCGGAGTGGCAGCACGCACCGACACCGAGGTCAAACCCGTGCAGCCTGCAAACGCGTCGTTGCCCACGCTGGCCACAGAGGCAGGCAACTCCAGCGCGGTTAAGGCTGTCCCTGCAAACGCCCTGTCACCGATTGACTCAACAGCATCAGGCAGATAGACGCCACGCAAGGACCTGCAACCATCAAAGGTATTGGCACCGATCTCAGTCAGGGACTTGGGCAGTTCAACGGTCACCAGAGCCGTACAACCGTTGAAAGTGCCGTCCAGCGTCTTGACCCTAGACGGGATATTGACAGTGGCCAGTGAAGTGCAGCCCTGGAACGTGCCGACAAGCGAGGTCACATTCTTGGAGAGCGTGACACTGGTCAATGATGAGCAGCCATAAAAGACAGTGCTGCCCATGGTCATCACCGAGTTAGGGAGTTCTATGTCCGTCAGGCTCGTACAATAGCCGAAAGCCGATGCCCCGATGGTATTCAACCCATTAGACAGAGATACGTCGGTAAGGTTTGAACAGCCATAGAAAGCGTTCTTGCCGATGCTCTTGACTGAACCAGGCAAGGCAATAGCCGTCAGACCCGTGCAGTCGCGGAATGCGCCCTCATCGACCTCAGTGACGAGGTAAGTCTTCTTGTAACAACTCCCATATCCGCCTGTCACTTCGACTGATACGATACTTGGTATGGTAAGTGCACCGTTATAGCCATCACTATTGGCGGCAATGACTTTGACATTGCCATCGCCGTTGTCATAGGAACCACCGTAGGTTACCTCATAGTGGATACCTCCTGCCCAAAATTGGGTCTGGGCATACAAGGAACAAGACAGTGACATCAGTAATGCCATGATGACTGTTCTAAAGCAAATGTTTGAGTTTTTCATAATTGTTTTAATAAAATTTATTTGAGGTTAAACACAGTATATATTTCGGCAGGTTGAAATAGAGCCTATTTGCAATAAAAAGGAGGTGCGCCTTATGCGACCGGCGTCTTCAAGACACACCCCCATATTTAACCACAAATAAAGCCTATCTTCATGCATCACATTAACTTTTGTAAGTCAAAATCCGAAACCTTTTTCCTCGTTTCGCTCTGCCAAAATTATAATAGATGACAATGACGTGCCAAACTTATTTCCTGAGAAAACGTCAATTGTCTAATTTTTTTACGTTCTATTGTCTATTTTTTTTACACTTTTTACCCCTATCAATTCTGAAACACTTTGTTTCATCATTACTAAATTAAAATGGCACACAGGCATTCAATCATTTTCCTTTTTTATTGTAAATATCATCTATTAACCATTTATCTCACCGTGTGCCATTTTTGTTTTTTTTAAAAAAAGGTGCGTCCTTATACGCCCTACAATGACGCACCTCCAAAACCTCGCTTATGAAAAAATTATTTAGCACTTGAGAAAAGCTTACTACTCTCTCTACTCATGCATTGACAACAGATATAAACACGACAAACCGCCACTGGCAACATTTCTATAGCCGCCAGCAGAAGCATTGATAGATTCAATAGCCTGTTCATGATGTCAATGTTTAGATCAATAATAATTAGGTACATCCAACAGTCTTTACCATATCACCGACCCTGTCCCCAGTTCCGGCCAGATGGTGAACGCCTAACATAATGCATCCAAAGGCGCCCGTTATAGACTGCCGCAAAATAAGACATAATTATTTTAAATTGCAAACAAAACAGCAATAAATATCACAAAGTAATGCAGATTTTACTGTTTTCAGTAGGTGTTAAAAATTGGGAACCTATCAGATTAAATAAAACAAGAGCATCCGATTCCAACTGAACGCGGATGTCTCTCTAAACACTAAACTTTAAACTCTAAACTACGAGCGTGAGCTCGCATCAACGGCTATACGCACAAATGGAACGAACGATCATAAACGGACATGAGTGCCCTCGATGGCTCATGTTTACAAAAGAAAATAATTTTTTTTTGAAAATTTTACCATTTTGTTTTGTAAATTCAAAAAATGTGTTTACCTTTGTGCACTCAAGCAAATTCATGAGCTATGGAATATAAAATTGTTTATCGCTGGCTGGGAAGTCGCGCGAGACTTTAAGTGCTTAGTAATGGTTTGTTTTACAGAACGATAACCCGGGTTTTAAGTCCCGGGTTTTTCGTTATTTATACCCTAGCTTCCATGAGATATGTGCATTGCCCTCGGTCTTGACACGGGTTCGCCCCACGAGGCACAAGCCAGTGGACTGTGTTGTGTTGAAAACTGAGGACCGGCAGCCACTGGGGCAACCGGTCCTTCATTTACACATGCCGTCAATCGACGTTTTTATCTACAAGTCATTTCTTGCGCCATATGCGGCTCATGTCTTCGAGTGTTTTACCCTTAGTCTCAGGAACAATTCTCCAGACGAAGATGGCCGCTACGACGCACAAGATGCCATACAGGCCGTAGGTGAGCAAGTGGCCCATCTGGTCGCCCTCATGGAACTCAAAGTTGAACATGGGCACAAACGACGTGCTGACAATCCAGTTGAAAATCCACTGGAAGGCGACTGCAATGGCAACGGCCTTGCCACGTATGGTATTGGGGAAAATCTCGGCGATGAGTACCCAGCAGATGGGTCCCCAGCTGAACATGAAGCATGCACTGTAGAGCATGAGCGAAATCATGCACAACATGCCCAGGTTGGGATTGTCAAACGCCAAGGCCACACCAAAGGCGCCCAAGGCCATACCCAGCGAACCGGTAACGAGCAGCGGCTTGCGGCCCAACTTCTCGACCGTGAACACGGCCAGCAGCGTGAACAGGATGTTGATCACGCCCATCACCACAGTGTTGACCATGGGATTGGTCATGCCCATCTCGTCAAAGATGCGCGGGGCATAATAGAGCACGGCATTGATGCCGACAATCTGCTGGAAGACACTGAGCATGATGCCGATGAAGATACACACGTAGCCATAGGAGAAGAGTTTCTCGGTCTTCTGGGTAATGGTGCTCTTGATGTCGGCGAGGATGATCTCGGCCCTGGTCTTTCCATTGATACGGGACAGCACATTAAATGCCTTCTCGTCCTGGCCAGCCATGACAAGGTATCGCGGTGTCTCGGGAACGAGACAGATGAGCAGGGTGAACAATCCGGCAGGGATGGCCTCGCTGCCGAACATGTAACGCCAACCCTCCTGGGTAGCCCACACGGCGCCCTCGGGGTTCATCACCTTGTTGATGCCTCCCACGATATCGATGTCGGGATTCTCATGACTGCCCAGAATCATGAAGTTAACAAAATAGACCACCAGTTGGCCAAAGATGATGGCAAACTGGTTCCATGACACGAGCATGCCGCGAATCTTGGTGGGTGCGACCTCGCCGATGTACATGGGACAGATAGCCGATGCCAAGCCCACACCCACACCGCCGACAATGCGGTAGAAGTTGAAGGCCATGAGCAGGTCCTTAGACGCACCCTGCCCTTCAAAGAACAGGAACTCTGGATGCATGCTGCCCAGCGCAGACAGGAAGAACAAGATGCCGGCAAACATCAGCGAGCGTTTACGACCGAAGTTAGTTGCCAGCAAGCCTGAAAGGGCACTACCGATGATGCATCCGATCAGGGCACTGGAACAGGTCAGACCATGCCAAGCATCGGTGTGATTGTAATCGGTAGCCTGCATGAAGAATGCCTGCAAGCCCTTCTCGGCGCCCGAGATGACGGCCGTGTCATATCCGAAGAGCAGACCACCCAGCACCGCCACCAGGACGATGCTCACCAGATAGAGTCTGCTTCCGCCTTTTTCAAAATAGCCCATAAAATCTTGATTGCTTGATGACTAAATTACTTGACGTGCAAAGCCACGATGGCTTCATATTTTTCCTGCTTACCACTGATGGTAGCAGGCTCGCCATGGGACTTGGCATAGGCAACCAGTTCCTCAAGAGTCATCTGGCCATCCTCAAAGCGCTTGCCTTCACCCGCGTCAAAGCTGGCATAGCGTTCCTTGAGCATTTCAGGCAACTCGCTCTTCTCAAGGATATCGGCAGCACTCAACAGGGCACGGGCCAGGGCGTCCATACCACTGATGTGAGCGATAAAGATGTCCTCGGGGTCGGTACTGTTGCGGCGCAGCTTGGCGTCAAAGTTGGTACCGCCGTCCTTGAAGCCTCCGCCGCGCATGATCTGCAGCATAGCATTGGTGAGTTCATAACTGTTGATAGGGAACTGGTCTGTATCCCAGCCGTTCTGATGGTCACCGCGGTTAGCATCAATGCTGCCCAACATGCCGTTATCAACAGCCACTGCCAACTCATGTGCAAAGGTGTGGCCAGCCAGCGTGGCATGGTTGACCTCAATGTTGACCTTAAAATCCTTGTCAAGGCCATTGGCACGCAAGAAGCCGATAACGGTCTCGGTGTCCTGGTCATACTGATGCTTGGTGGGTTCCATCGGCTTAGGCTCAATCAGGAAGGTGCCCTTGAAACCCTTGGCACGGGCATAGTCGCGGGCCGCCGTGAGCATCTTGGCAAGGTGGTTCTTCTCGCGCTGCATCTGGGTGTTGAGCAGGCTCTGATAGCCTTCACGACCGCCCCAGAAGACGTAGGCGGTACCGCCTAACTTGATGGTAGCATCGAGAGCATTCTTGATCTGCACGGCTGCACGTGCCACGACATTGAAGTCGGGATTGGTGGCAGCGCCGTTCATGTAACGCTTGTGGCCGAACACGTTGGCAGTGCCCCACAACAGCTTGATACCCGTGGCCTGCATCTTCTCCAGTGCATAGTCGGTAATAGCCTGCATGCGGGCTTCATATTCCTCGATGGTATCGGCCTCATCGATGAGATCCACATCATGGAAACAGAAATACTCAATGCCCAGCTTCTGCATGATTTCAAAGCCGGCATCCATCTTGTCCTTGGCGCGCTGTAAGGGGTCCTCGGCTTTGTCCCATTCATAGGAACGGGTCTGTCCGCCAAACTGGTCAGCACTGGCCTGCCCCAGGGTATGCCACCAGGCAATAGCGAACTTAAACCAGTCTTTCATCTTCTTGCCCATGACCACGCGTTCGGAATCATAGTAGTGGAACGCCATGACATTCTTGCTCTCAGGTCCCTCAAACGGGATCTTGCCAATCTCGGGAAAATACTCTTTACTCATTGTCTTTTAGTGTTATGTTGATGATTGATGTTAGTTAATTCTGTTTTACGATAAAGCCTTCTTCAACAAGGCTTTCCAGCGCTCATAAGCATCCTTGCATGCCTCATAATCCTGTTCAATAGGCTCGATGACTGCCAGTCGCTGCAGCGTGGCAAAGGCCTCCTGGGCATTCTTGTAGATTCCGGCACCGATTCCCGCGCCACGTGCGGCCCCCACGCTGCCGTCGGTATCGTGCAGCTCGATGGTCGCACCGCTTACGGTAGCCAAGGTCTGGCGGAAAACGGGACTCAACATCATGTTGGCCTTGCCCGCGTGGATGGTGCTGATGTCCATGCCCATCTCTCGCATGACTTCCATGCCATAGGCAAAACTGAACACGATGCCCTCCTGTGACGCACGCAGCAGGTGGGTGCGGTTGTGGCGGTTAAAGTCCAGTCCGTGTACCGAGCATCCTATCTCACGGTTCTCGAGCACACGCTCAGCACCGTTGCCAAAGGGGATGACCGTCACACCGTCGCTGCCGATGGGCACCAAGGCGCACAGGTCATTGATTTCTTGATAGGACAGACCTTGAGCTACATTGCGTCGCATCCAGGCATTGAGGATGCCAGTGCCGTTGATGCACAACAGTACACCCAGGCGGTCCAAATCGGCCGAATAGTTCACATGGGCAAAGGTGTTGACACGGCTCAACGGGTCGCGGTTGACTTCGCCCAGCACACCATACACGACGCCCGACGTGCCAGCCGTAGCTGCGACCTCTCCAGGATTGAGCACGCTCAGCGACAAGGCATTGTTGGGTTGGTCTCCGGCACGGTAGCCTATCGGGGTTCCGGCCTTAAGTCCCAATTCGTCGGCCACCTGAGGCGACACCGTGGCTTGAATGCCGAAGGTGGGCACCGTCTCGCTCAACAGCGAGTGGTCAAAGCCGTAGTAGTCCAGCAGCTCCTCTGCAGGCCGCTTGACCTTGAAGTCCCACATAATGCCTTCACTCAGGCCACTGATGGTCGTTGCAGGCTTGCCGCTCAGTCGCATGGCGATGTAGTCGCCTGGGAGCATCACCTTATAGATGCGCCGGTACACATCGGGCTCATTTTCCTTAACCCATGCCAGCTTGGCGGCAGTGAAATTACCCGGCGAATTGAGCAGATGCTCCAGACACCAGTCTTTACCCAATGCCTGCATCGCACGCTCGCCATAAAGCACCGCTCTGGAGTCGCACCAGATGATGCTGTCGCGCACGGGCTGCAAGTCACGGTCGACACACACCAGCCCGTGCATCTGGTAACTGATGCCTATGGCCTTGATATCCTCACCTCTGGCGCCAGTCTGCTTCATGCACTGGGCAAGCGACAGCTTGGCATATTGCCACCATGAGCGCGGGTCTTGTTCGGCCCAACCAGGTTTTACAGCCTTGATGGGAGCCTCCTGCTCCGGGAAAAAAGCCGATGCTACACAACAGCCCGTCTCTACATCGACCAGCGACGCTTTCACCGAACTGCTGCCCACATCCAGGCCTAACAGATATGCATGGTTCATTTCTTTTCTGGTTCTTTTTCGGGTTAATGAGATTAAATGATTCTTCACAAGGCGTGATTCATCATGTCGCAAAGATACGAAAAATTCTGCAAGTCGAACAAAATGCCACATTAATTCTGAACACTACGCAAAAAAACAACGATGGCGTGGAGAACTTGTCCACGCCATCACTGCTATATCAGGGAATGTTGATTTCTTAATCCAGAGGTCGGTTGGTCATGTGCTTAACGCAGCGATACCTCGATGTCGTCCTTACCCTCAGCAAAGTTGAGCTTACCTTCCTTGGCGAGCCAACCCAGGGCGCAGTGCATTTCGTTCACTTTGAGCTTAGTAGCCTTGCGCAGGTCCTTCAGGTTCATAGCCTTCTGCGCATCATTCAGGGCGTTCCACACGAGACCTGCCCAAGTACCAATGTTTTCTTCGTTGATCATAAAAAAATGTATTAAACCTTTATTAAAACAATCAATGATTTGTTAAAATCGCCGCAAAGGTAATCTTTTTTTGCCAATCACATGAAAAAAATATGCAAAAAGTCATGCAAACGCCCAAAAACCGTCATGCAATCGGTTGCATAGAAATTTGACGTTAGACAACAGGATTCAAGTGCTAGTTTGGCGCTAGGTAATCAGCTGTGGGAATTAAAAGTCGCCGCCAAGCAGACGATAGAGGTCAAGTGTAGCGGCAAAGTCAGCCCTCTGCCCGTCAGTAAGCATTTTAACGTGATGGATGCCCCTGGTGCTCATCAGTTTAAGTGCTACCCAATTACTATGTGCCAGGGCATAGACCAAGTCCTTGTATCGGGCATCCAACACATCATCACTCGACTCCCAATAGAAACCGTCTGGCAAGCTACCATGCCGATGCTCACCAGGATAGAAAGGATAGTCATAACCATCAATGTTGAAAATCAACTGGTCAAAATCCAATGGGTCGTCGGCATAGTAACGCACGCACAGCCGCAGCGGTCCTGGTTCGCTGTCGCCATCGGCCATAGCAAAAGTAAAAAACACCTCATTGCTGATGCTATCGCCAGAAACATACTTGGACAGACAATCTCCCTCGTCATTGACCACGAACCCCGGCATCAATTGGTCAACAGTTGACGTCACGGGCAGGTCGCGCCACTTCATGCGGCGATGGCCGTACTCAGTCAATGAGTAATCACGTCCCAACAGGGAATCCAGAGCAGCCTGCTCGGCAGGTGACTTGCTGGTGCGCTGCCACTGTCCCAAGCGACGCCCCTGAACCGCCGCACTGTCCTTAACCGCAGAACGAGGCACGTCAACCGTTCCCCACACCTCATCACTGGTGTCCCAGGGATCGGCCTTGGGTTCAGCCTTGCGTGACAACTGTTCCTGAAGCTTCTTTAACGCCTTGGCACGCTCGCGCTCAGGATGCAGTCGACGGATGTCGCGCTGGATGACTGTTTTCTTGTCATCATCATCACCTATGCCATCAGCCATAGCCACAGGCATGGCGAGCAACGCCATGAGCAACAGCAGGATGCATCTATTTATTCCCATGATTATCTTTCTATATATCTATCCTATAACTATAGTTTCTATAGCCTCTATAGAAACTATACTCAGTTCTATAACAGCGACAGCAGCAAGAGCTGGGCCTCGAGCGTGGCACGGGTGATGACACGGTCGCGGTCGCCAGGCAACTGCTTGACCTGGGCAACGACCTTATCGCCACACTTGGCGGCCATCCACACGGTGCCCACGGGTTTGGTCGGGGTTCCGCCTCCAGGACCGGCAATACCACTGGTAGCAATAGCACAATCGGTACCTAGGGCTCGGCAAGCGCCATCTACCATCTGTCGCACGACAGGCTCGCTCACTACGCCATGGTCAATAATGTCCTGCTCGCTGACGCCCAACAACGACATTTTCACCTCGTTGGCATAGCTCACGACAGCGCCCTTGAAATAGTCACTGCTGCCGGCAATGCTCGTAATCTGATGGGCGATGTTACCGCCTGTGCAGCTCTCGGCGGTGGAGAGGGTCAACCCCTTCTCTCGCAGACGCTCGCCCAGAATTTCGGGCAACCGTTTGTCGCCGTCGGCGATGATGTGACCGCCCAAGATATCATGCAACTGGCGTGACAAGCGCTCCATGTCATCGTTAATCTGGCGGGCATCGGTCGAGGAGCCCGTCAGCCTCAAGCGGATGATGCCACCTTCGGGCAAATAGGCCAAATGGATGCCATGGGGCAACGCGCGCTCAAACTCATCGAGTTGCATCGCCAGTGCCGACTCAATGATACCTGTAACGACAAAGGTACGGAACTCGATGTCCTCACCGTCGTTGAAGCGGGCCAGCAACTGAGGGATGACAGCACGCTCCATCATGCCCTGCAGTTCAAAAGGCACACCAGGCATGCTCACAAGCACCTTGCCCTCGCGTTCAAACCACATCAGCGGAGCGGTACCCATCTCGTTCTGGATGACGCGGCACGACGAGGGTACCATCGCCTGCAGGCGGGTGTACTCGTTGAGTTTGAGGTGGCGGCGCTCCATCACCTGCATGACGTTGCGCTCCACATCCTTGTCAAGCACCATCTCGCCGCCAAAGTAGCGGCACAACGTCGGCTTGGTGATATCGTCTTTGGTCGGTCCCAGTCCGCCTGTCATCAGTACTACATCGGTCTGTGCAAAAGCGCGGTCGATGGCGAGCTTAATCTGCTCGGCGTCATCAGGAACAACCTGAACGGTGTTCACGTCCCAGCCGCGCGGCGTCATGTGACGGGCTATCCAGCCCGAGTTAGTATCGGTGACCTGCCCAATGAGCAACTCGTCGCCGATGGCAATAATGCTGTATTTCACTGTATTGTTGTAATATTTTAGTTACTGCTGGGGACCATGTGACTGGCAGGAATCTCCTTGGCCGGCCAGCCATAGTCCTGATAGTATTTCACGGGCAGATTGTGGTTTTTAACATACCAGCCAATCGCTATACTGCGGGCCTCTTCGCGTGTCTCCTCATCACTGTTGATGCCATGGAAGGCCTCATACATATCACCGAAGATGCGCTTGGCACTGGCCTCGTTGCCATGACCGTCTTCAACCTGTTCAAATGAGAGGACTACAAACTCGCCCTTTTCGTTCTGCATAACACGCATCACGCCCGGATGATCTCCACCAGAAACGGTCTTGAGTGTGTCACCAGCGATATTGAAATTATACACCCAGAAATCACCATAAACCAGCATCGCGCTGTCGGAGTCAGCATTGTCACATGCCACAATCGTGGGACATGGGATGCAAACCTCACCGGGAGCATATTGCGAACCTATTGAATCAACCAGGTACTGATTTAACGCCGGCAGGAAAGGAAAATGATTCATCATTTCCACTGCGTCCACGCTATCAGTATTGGCAGCCTTCTCAGCATTGGCATTACCATTGTTATTGCAGGAAGTCACACAGGCTGCGCCGCAAGCCAGGATGGCGGCCATCATCCACAATTTCATCTGTTTCATAGTTTCTTCTCTTTAAAAAAGTATTGTGATACCGCAAAGGTACAACGCATTTTAGAGCTAACCAACATTTTCAAGAAAATCTCAACCAAGAAAGCCGACAAACTATTCATCATTTAGTCCAAAACAAAGGGATTTTTTGTAATTTAGCGGACTGAAAAGATATTTAAAGGGAAAACTACGATGCAGATTATTCTTGCAAGCGCTAAGATTATGAATGAACGGGCGGTGGTGCCTGAGGATATTGTGGCCACCACTCCGTTATTTCAACAGGAGGCACAGTCGCTGGCTCATGACATGATGCAGTATCCGGTCGAAACACTTGCCGAGATGCTGGGATGCTCACAGACCATTGCGTCGCAGAACCGCCTGCGGTACCTGCGCTTTGATGACCCGCATGATCCCTTACCTGCCATCCTTGCCTATCATGGCCAAGCTTACAAGCATCTGAAAGCCGAGACGCTGGACACTGATACGTTGCGCTATGCACAGAGCCATCTGTGGGTAATGTCGTTCCTCTATGGCCTATTGCGTCCCCTTGACGACATCCGCCCCTATCGGCTGGAAGGGCATGTGGAACTGCCCAACGCGGGAGGAGGCACCCTGTTTGACTTTTGGAAACCACGTCTGACCCAAGTGCTGATCGACAGCGTCAAGGCCGATGACGGTGTGCTCATACATCTGGCTACCGAAGAGTTCCAGCGCCTAGTGGACTGGCAGCGCGTCAAGCAAGAAGTGCATGTAATTCAACCCATGTTCCTTGTTCGCAAGGGCGATACCCTCAAGGTGCAAGCCGTCTGGGCTAAAACGTGCCGCGGAGCTATGGCCCGTATGATGCTGCAAGAACGACTTACTCATCCCGAGGACTTGTCCGCATTCCAGTATGAGGGCTTCACCTTCAGCCCCACTTCGAGCGAACAAGACCAACCCTGTTTCATCAAAGAGAACTAAAGAGAAAATAAGATATGGCACAGACATTATTGTGGTTAATCATCGCGTTTGTCACGCTGGAGTTTGTAGTGAATAGCGTGTTGTCGTGGCTGAATACCAAATGGATGACGCATCCCGTCCCACCGGAATTGGAGGGGCTGTACGACGAGGAGAAATACCGCAAGCAGCAGGAGTACATGAAGACCAACAAGCGCGTTTCATTGGTCGCCCGCTGCGTGTCATTCACGTTGACGCTGGTTATCCTGGGCTTCGGCCTGCTAGGCTGGCTTGACAACCAGTGCAAGGCGTGGACCGACGTGCCCATCTTGCAGTTGGTGCTGTTCCTGGTGATTTATAACCTGTTCAACACAGTCATTGCCTTGCCGTTCAGTTACTACTCGACGTTTGTCATCGAGGAGCGCTTCGGCTTCAACCGCACGACGCACAAGACCTTCTGGCTCGATGCGCTGAAGTCTTTCGTCGTCTCGACGGTGCTAAGTGCTGTGCTCATGGCGGTAGTCTATTGGTTGTACCTGACCTTCGGACAGCAGTTCTGGATATGGGCAACGCTCGTATGTGCCGTGTTTATCATCTTCTTCTCGATGTTCTACAGCAACCTGATTGTGCCTCTTTTCAACAAGCAGAAACCGTTGCCCGAGGGCGAACTGCGTGATGCCATCACGGCGGCATTGGCAAACTTCAGCTCCAAGTTCAAGGACATTTACATCATCGACGGCAGCAAACACTCCACCAAGGCCAACGCCTATTTCACGGGCTTCGGTCCCAAGAAACGCATCGTGCTCTACGACACGCTGCAAGACCAGATGACCAACGAAGAAATCGTCGCCGTGCTCGCCCATGAGTTCGGCCACTACAAGCACCGCGACACTTTCAAGAATATGTTTATCTCGATTGCCATGGTCGCCGTTAACCTGTTCATCTTCTCGCTGCTGGTCAGCAACCCAGACCTGCCGGCCGCCTTGGGAGGAACCGCCCCATCGTTCATTCTGGCACTGGTAGCGTTCTCCTTGCTGTTCTCGCCCATCGACCTGCTGCTCAACCCGGCCAGCAGCGCCATCTCACGCCGTGCCGAGTACCGTGCCGACGCCTTTGCTGCCGAACACGACCATGGCGAGACCCTCATCAGCGGCCTCAAGAAACTCGCCAGCCACGCCCTGAGCAACCTCACGCCCCACCCCCTCGTCGTCTGGTTCAGCTACTCCCACCCCACCCTGGCCCAACGCATCCGCGCCATCCGTACAACAACCGAAACGACAACCGGGATAAAAGGAAAACAATAAATACAATAAAAACAATGCTATCCAGCGCGTCGCATTTAAACGACAACTTGGACAACTATAACAACTTTCATTAATAGGAATTAAAGGGAAACAAGTTGCTCAAGTCCTTCGATGCAACGGGCAGTATCAGCTGGGATAGGTTCTTTTGATGGCAAAAGCGAAGCGGTGCCATCACAAAGACCCGTTCAGATGATGCACCTTGATAGCGTCAACACTACCATCGTTATAGGTTGTCAGCATGATGTTGACACCATTCCATGGCTTATCGCTACTCATTCCAGCCAAGTTGATATATTTCACATCGGCAATATTTCCCTCACCCAGGTTAGTGACATGATCAAGTCCTGTGGCATGAGGCAGATGCTCGTCAAACCATTCAATATTGGCAATTAACGAACTCTTTATTCTTTCCACTCTATCAGCGAGATATTGTCTTGATAGAGTGCTTCGCCGCAATGCAGCAGATTTTCATCGATATATTCCATCCACGGTTGCACCTGAACAGGGTAAAATTGATTCCAGGCGTCTTTAACAGCGTCACAAAAGTCACCATCCTTAATCAGTTCACCTATCCAGTGTGGAGTGAAGCCATAAGAAGTTTTCATGCGGAAAGTATAATCAGTTTTTTGTCGTTGATTACAATTCAAGTCCCACAATGGACCTGCCACCCAACGGGCATCATCCTCCCAATCCTTGTGCAAGTAAAAGCTGCCATGAAATCCGTCGCTGTTGTCAAGAACTTCTTGAATGATGAAATAACGCGCCATTGCGTCCACATCAATCAGCCGCTCCCAGTCTCCACTGGTTTTGTCGTCGTCATAGATGGCCGTATTGATGGCCCTAAACTCATCGGTCAACCAATTCCTTTGTACGCTGGAAAGCGAATCGGGAGAGTGATAAGTGATTCTAATACCCCATTGATCATTCTCTGGCAAATAAATCTGATTGGCCTCGGAATAATTGTCCACCTCCACAAGCCAACCGTAAGGGATAGTACTTCCATCCTTATTCCAGTTGGGCTGCTCATAGATGTTGAGACGGTTCTTGCCGATGCGGATCGTCTCGGTGAGCAGATACAGGCCAACGTAGTCGCCGTTGAGTACCACTTCCACAGGCTTGGTCGATGGTGTCCATTCCATACTCATGATGTTGCCGAGTTGAAATCCTGCCACTGTCGATTCATGAAAATGAAGCAATGCCCAATGCCTGTTCTTCTTCATGCCAAGCAATGAGGTTTTATTCGCCAGCTTGATTTTATAGGGCTTCTTGACATCCCTCCAAGAGGAGTTTCCACGACCTCGTATCTCAAGCTGCTCTGGCGTATCTTTACTGCCTATATTCATGTCTGGATTCAAATTGTCAACCATGTAGTAGGTTGCTGGAACGTAAACTGTCTTTGAAGTGACGGGCTGGTGATTTTGGGTCTCGATGTACATCACAGGCAATGTGCCCGATTGTCCAGCCACTGTCAAAACCGCCATGCACAAGTAAATGGTCACTGAAGTTCTAAAAAGTAGATCTCCTTTCATAATTTGTCAGAATTAAAATTGCGATGCAAAAGTAGAAGTGCCCCCAGTGAACCTCAAGCACACTGAATCATAACTGCTCACAATGTGTTCACAAATGTTCACAAGACGCATGAAATACCGTTGTTGCGACAGCAATATTGCTGAAATGCACTAATTTTGCAGCATGGAACGATGCGTACAATTCTTGATCACTTGTTGCTGCTTACTGACAATTGTATCATGCGGCAGCAATCATTCACAACCGCTTGCACTATTGACAGCCGACAGTCTGATCACCAACCACCCCGATAGTGCATTGCTGCTGCTTACCGAAATAGCTGCCGATGCCGAAACATGGCCCAAGGAAGATCGTATGCGGTACTATTTGCTCAGGAACAGGGCCGAGGAAAAATGTCATATCGTCCACAACAACGACTCGGTTATGCAAGAAGCGGTTCGTTACTTTGACAAGCACGGCTCATCTCAAGAGAGGGCGCTTGCCTGGTTTGAATTGGGGCGCGTCTATGACGAGATGCAGCTCACGGGTGATGCCTTCAATGCCTATAACCATTCACAGGGCACCGATACGCTATCGACCGACAGTGCCGTCCTTTCAATCAGGGCACGCGCAGTCAATCAGATCGGGCAAGTGAATATGTATCAGGATTTGTACCGTCAGAGCCAGCCCCACTTCAAGAAGGCCATTCAACTTGGAGAGTTGGCTGGGGATACTGTGATTCAAATATACGCCCTCCGCAATCTGGCTCGCAGCCATGTGGCGCTCGAGCAATATGATCAAGGTGTGGCAATGTTCAAGAAAGCGGCACAGATGGCTCTTGAGTACGATGATGCAGAGTCGTTCCAGACCATCCAAGTGGAGCTTTCGGACACATACCTTAACCTGGATGATTTTCCCCAGATGAAAGCATCGCTCGATGCCTGTCACGGCCTTCATACAACCGATAGTTGCATCCTCACCAATCAGTATGCCAACTACTATCTTGCAACAGGCAATCTTGATTCGGCTGCGATATTGTTCCGCCAGGGACTTGACGCCGACAACCCCTACGTGCAGCGGGATGCCATGCTCAACTCAGCCGACATCCTGGCCGAACGTCAACAATATCGTGAAGCATTTGAACTGCTGGGCAGGAGCATTGCCAAAGATGATTCGCTGACGGCTGTGGAAAAGGGACAGCATGCTAACCTGATTGCCACGCTCAACAAGAAGTTGGACAATGAACGCCGTCAGGATGCCAAGCTGCGCAAGCAAGACTTGATTATTATCGCCTTGTCACTTTTCTTGATTGGCATGATGCTGTTTGCTTATTTTACTATCAAGCATAAAAACCTGCTCAACCGGCTCCAGCGCGAAAAAGCAGAAAAACTGATGCAAGAACTGCGCGAGGCACAGCAGCAACCGCGTCCAAGCAGAGAGCAAGGGGCGCGAGCATTTTCGGAAACAACGCTTTACGCCAATTTCCACGACCCCCGATTTGCACCCAAGTTAGCAGACTACAATGCTCTTGAAGACGCGCTCAATACCACTTATGACGGTTGCATCGAGAAGGTGAGGCAACTCAATGGCAAACTCAAGGACAAAGAGATTATGCTTTGTATGCTTGAGAAAGCCAAAGTTCCTAACAAACTGATTTGTGCCTTCCTGGGCATGGAGCCCAACGCCTTGAGCATGATGCGCTCAAGGCTCTATTATAAACTTTTTAAAAGAAAAGGGACAGCCGACCTGTTCCATGAATTCATCAGTACCCTTTAATTATTTGTTGAACAATGAAGAAGATCTTGGGTTTCATCATTCTTATCCTAATCGGCACTATACTTGTGGCGGCGGGCACTCAGCGCCCTAACAAAAAATACCGCCATGTGCGAACCAATAAAAAGGCATGGGCCAGGCTAGATGCCACCAGTGACACGCTCTCAATAGATGATTACGCACCTGAAGTGTGGGTCTCATGGGACTCAATTCTTATCTGTACCGATGTCACCTACAATGATGTGGAAGTGGGCATAACAGACCAGCTGCACGATTACGCCGTAATAAAACACGACTCATTTGAGCAGCTCACTCCCGAGCTGGATGAGCGCATCGACATCTCGACATGGGATGACGGAATCTACATGATAAGAATCTACATGAAATATGACCCTGAGGTTTGCATGTATGGCTACTTTGCCAAGGGCGAACAATACGAGGCTGAGGCTGAAGCGCTAAATGATGAAATCTCGTCAGTTACGACAGTGGTAAAGGATCGCACGGGCTTGCACGACCACGCTATCTATGACCTGCAAGGACACCGCGTTGCACCGCAACACATGATTAAAGGCCAGATCTATATACAAAACGGCAGGAAATTCCGCAAGTAGGCATTTATTCCATGAATCCCGAAGTTTTATGCTACCTATCCAAGACTTTCTCCAACTTTATTGGAGAATATTTTAAACTTTTTAGATTTCTTGGCCGCAAACAATTCTCATCCAATTAGATGACGTTCACGGGACGTTTGTCTTGTTGCATAATAAAAGCGGTTATCGCACCACATGAGTACGGTAACCGCTTCTGAGCCTAAAAGACAGCATATTTAGTCTGTCAAATTCCTTCTGCTTCTTTAATTTTAGCAATGATTTCGGCACGTGTTTCCTGGCTTGTGCCATGAACGGCATAGCGGACAATTCCCTTTTTATCGACAACCACTGTAAAGGGAAAGCCTTCGGTCCCGATCCACGACATCATATCCTTGGCTTCAACGAGGTGTGTCCAAGTGAAGTGGTGTTTTTCGGTTATCTTTTGGACAACCTCTGCATCATGGTAGGTGGCAGAGAAAAACATGACATTAGGGAACTGTTCCTTCCACGTTGACAGTTCAGGCATTTCAGCACGGCATGGTCCACAGCCTGAATACCACAGGTTAAGTACCATTACATGACCTTTAACACTGTCATTGGTCCATCTGTGCCCTTCTAAATCTATTTCGTTAAATGGAGGGAATGGTTCACCTGCTTTAGGTGAGTAGAAAGAACCATCATCTTTTACGCCTGCTTGAGCCAATTCCAACATCGTTGCCATCATATTGGCACCATTCAGGAACTGATTGGCATTGTGCACTTGTTCTCGGGGTATCGCCTTGCTGATGACAGATTCGGGTAAATCTACATCAAGCCCAATGGCAAGTATCTTGTTCCCTTCTGAATCTTTCAGTCGTGTGTAACTTGGATTGGCATCTGGGAGTTCTGGTAACTCCTGAAAAAAATAGCCATTGATCAAGAACTTCGGAATAATTGTATCTGTTCTTTGCTCTTGTGCTATTGCCCCAAGAGCTGCTAGAGCGACAAGGGTGATTACTGCAACTCTAAGTGTTTTCATTTCAGTAGATTATTAATAGTTTACATGGTTAATTTTCATCATTGCTTTACTCGCTGTCCAACAAAGGGAATTCAGTTCGGTGAGGCAACTCTCTGCCGAACGATTCAAGTTCATCGGCAACAACGCGTTTCAATTCTTCCTGTGGAATAATCAGCTGATAATCGGCTACACCGATAGGTTTACCTATATCCTCAAGAGCCAACTCGACCTCAACTTTATCCTTTTCTGCACAAAGTATTATTCCGATAGAGCGGTTCTCATCGTCTTGCCGTTCAAGACGATCCAGCAAAGAGAGATAATAGTTCATCTTGCCCGCATATTCGGGCTTGAATTCGCCAATCTTCAGATCAAAGGCAACAAGGCAACGCAATCCACGATGATAAAACAACATATCCACCCGACTGACTTTTCCATTATACTCAAGTTCATGCTGATTACCAATGTATGTGAATCCGCGTCCCAATTCCAACAAGAATTGCTTGACTTTATTTACAAGTCTCGTTTCAAGTTCAGTCTCAAGAATTGAATTGCGAACACCAAGGAAACCGAGGTTGTAGCTACTACGGAATACCTCATCGGCAAGTTGAGCTTGTGCTGTCGGTAATGTCAATGCAAAGTTGTTATCTGTTGTCTCGTCTTTTCTCAAGTGCATCTGCATACTGATAGCATTGGTCAACAAGTCTCTGCTCCAACCTTTAGCTATGGTTTCCTTAGCGTAATAGAGAATAGTCTCATCATCGTTTCCGAACTTCTGCATCAGTTTAAGCGTATGTCCCCACGGTAAAACTGCAACAGCTTGTCGCAGTTTTGGATCACTTTCACAAAACCGTTCATAAAACTTTTTCATGTCCCAGAGGTTGCGGGGAGACATTCCCATCTGAGGGAAACGCTCTTTCAAATCCATGGACAAGCGATTAACGACACCGCTTCCATGTTTAGTTTCCAATTTCTTGTCGTGCAACAACTTGCCAAGTTCCCAGTGCGCAGACCCTATTGCCGATGTGACACTGGCGGCCACAATGTTGCGTGTTTTGTCAATAACTGCGACAGCCTGTCGCAGAATTGAATTGTATTCTGATTCGGGAACTTGAATTGTATTATCTGCCATGATTTGCTTGATTTGCTATTGGAGACTTTTTTCTATATAATGACGCGCTGGAAAGGAGGGGCGGTGATGTCGCAGAATTCCTTGTTGAGGAACTTGTAGTGGCCGGCGATGGCAATCATTGCGGCATTGTCGGTCGTGAAGACGCGCTTGGGGATGAAGGCCTTGAGGCGGTGACGACGGGCGTAGTCCTCGACGGCGGCACGCATGCCGCTGTTGGCCGACACACCGCCACCGATGGCGATGGTCTTGATGCCCGTGGCCTTGATGGCCTTGCCGAATTTGTCCATCAAGATCTCGATAATCGTGCGCTGTAGCGAGGCGGCCAGGTCGGCCTTGTTCTCCTCGATAAAGTTAGGGTTCTCCTTGAGCGCATCGCGCAGGGTATAGAGGAATGACGTCTTCAAGCCGCTGAAACTGTAGTTGTAGCCGTCAACGTGAGGCTTGGCAAACTTGAACGCCTTGTTGTCGCCCTCGGCAGCCAACTTGTCAATGATGGGACCGCCAGGATAAGGCAGACCCATGACCTTGGCGCACTTGTCAAAGGCCTCGCCTGCCGCATCGTCGATGGTCTGTCCAAGCACCTCCATATCACGCGGCGAATTGACCTTGATGATCTGACTATTACCGCCGCTGATGAGCAGGCACAGGTAGGGAAACTCGGGCACCTCGGCATCGGGCGTCTCCTTGACAAAATGTGAGAGCACGTGGCCATGCAGGTGGTTCACATCCACCAGTGGGATATCAAGCGCCAGCGCCAACCCCTTGGCAAACGAGGTGCCGACATGCAGCGACCCGGGCAGGCCGGGACCACGCGTGAAGGCGATGGCATCAATGTCCTTGCGGTCGATGCCCGCCTGACGGATAGCCTCACTCACGACGGGGACAATGTTCTGCTGGTGGGCACGCGATGCCAGTTCGGGCACCACGCCACCATAAGCCTCATGCACGCGCTGGCTGGCGATGACGTTACTCAACAATACCGTGTCTCGCAACACGGCTGCCGATGTGTCGTCACACGACGACTCTATTCCTAATATCGTTACACTCATCAGTTGTCAGTTTTCAGTTTTCAGTTTTCAGTTTGAGGCTGCAAAGATACTCATTTTTCTCAGAAGCGGAAGCCGGCAGTAACCTCAAGGTTGCTATAGCTGTTGTAGAAGCTGTGGTTGGTGCTCGTGTACCAGTGCCCCTCGTGGCTGAAGGTGAGGGCATAGAAGAAGTTGCCAGCGGTGCGGACAAGCGCCATGCGACCGTTCAGGTTGGTGGACAACAGCGACCTCTTGCCGTCGATAGAATTGGGGAAACTGTGGCGATAGCCGACACTGGGGACAGCGGTGACGTTAAAGAGCCACCCGTGATGGAAGACCCAACTGTAGCCGTAGCCGATCATGAACCCGAAGTCGCGATAACGGAAGCGGTAGTCGGTCACCTTGCCGGGGAGAAATTTTCTCAGCTGGTCGCTGAGGATACTCATGTCCATGACCACATCCTGGTGGCTCAGGTAGATACCTGCCATCAACGAACCGGCGCTACGTTTCTGGTACTTGGAGAAGCAATAGGCAGCCGCTTGGGAATAGTGGGTGTGGTTAAAGATGTAATAGGCATCCAGGCCATAACTCTCACGCTTGAGACCATAGAAAATCTCATCACCCAGCCACTTGCCCAACCGATGCAGGTGGACGGAACTCTCATCGTTCTTGCGGTAGTAGCCCTCAATAAAGATGCGTGATGTGGTGAACGAGAACTGCAATCGGCGGTTGTGGATGAATTTTCCAGCCAAAAGGTCTCGGACGTTGAACATATAGGTGAAACTAAGGCCCATGCCACTGATGTGAAATCCGAACAGCGATGTGACATCACTGTTGAGTTGCACAGGTGTTTCCCACTTGCCCAGATGTCCCGAGTAAAAGTCCAGCCAGTTACTGTTCTTGAGCATGACTTTGAACTTCTTTCCTTTCGTCTTGCCAGGATTGACAACATAGGTCGTGTCATAGAAGTTCAGGGCATGGTTAATCCAACGGTAGGCCTTGAAGCCGAAATTCAATGCACGAGGATAGACAATCGTCGTGTCGTTGATGCTCCAACCGTGACGAAAGATTCTCTTTTTCCATGCATTTTTGACGTCGATGTCCTCCAAGAGGACCGAGTCTGATAATGCTGTCACAGCTATCGTATCCATTGCCGTGATGGTATCCATAGGGGTTACCTGTAACAGAGTGTCGGTCAAAGCTGACGCATCATCGGCCAGCGATACTACGTATCCCAACCACGACAACATCAGCAATATGACAACACGCTTCAACATCATTCTGTTCTATGGGAGGGGCGCAGGGTGACAATCGGCACTGGTTGACGCACACTGTCTTTGTGTTTGTCCTCATTCGACGGTTCTCGCTTGGGAATACTGTCTTCAGGAATGGTCTTGAGTTGGGACGATCTGTCGTTTTCCTTGCGCTTCGGCTTATCAAAGTCGTGTTTCCACATAATGCCCACGCCTTGGGTCGTCAAGGCATTACGCAAGTAATAATTCTGGTCATTAAAATGGTTGTAGGCCTTCAACCTGAATGTTCCCTTGCTGTTGAGCAGATACTCCAGGTCAAAATCGCCGATGAAGTTGGTGTTGCTTGTGTGGTAAGTATTGTCACGATAGCCGAAGTTACCGTTCAGCAACAACCTGTTGTTCAGCAACTGGCTGGACAATGCCACATCCACCTCAACATCGCTGAAGTCACCCTTATTGGTACGGACATTGGGGGCAATGGATAAATTGTCGGTCATCTTGCCCAAGATGTTGCTCAACTGGCCGGCAATGGTCGAGGACGCCACCGAAGTGAGGAACTCGTTCTGTTTGGCCGAGGTTCCCATATACTCGGGCGTATAGAACCGATTGAGCGCCAGCAGATAAATAATCTGACGGTTCATCATTTCATCGGTGCTGATGATGCTCTTCACCTTGTTATGGGCCTCGGTAGTCAGCGACGGGAACTCCAGATCAAACGAGATGTCGGGTTGCGATATGATGCCCTTTGCACGCAACAAGGCGTGTACGGGAACATTGGTGCGGTTGAAGTCGTCATCATGACCGAAGGACTCGTCAAGGTCGCGGATATTGGCATTGAGCGAATATACGGCTTCAATATCCAGAACGGCGGCGTAGGGGTCACCCTGGAAACTGATGCTGCTACCGTCACGAATGGTGAAGTCCTTGAGGATCACATCCTGCAAGGTGAAATTATAGGTTCCCTTGTCCAGTGTGTATTTGCCATAGGTCCCCAATTCGCCGTTATTGTTATAGGTCAAGCGCATGTGACCACTGCCCGTAGCCTTGATGCGGTCGCCACCGACGGGGTCCATGATGACAGTCAATGCCACATCGGGGGTGATGTCGCCCTGCAGGTCAATGTTATAGGCACTGGGCTCGGATTCCGGTTCTTCCTGATGAGGCTTGTACTGGTTCAACTTGCTGAGCACCCACTTGATGCTCGTGGTGTCCTCCTTAACAACGGGCGGGGGCACAGCATTGCGGTCACGGAAGGTGATGAAGTCGTAGGCTCCCGCCTGTTCATCGTCACTCATGACAAAGGTGAACTTGCTGCGTGGAGCCGAGTTCATGTTAACCCTGATGTTGACAATGCCTGGTCCGCCATCGACGAAGCATGCGCCATTGCCATAGATTGTGCCATACCAAACGGGATTGATGCCAGGATTGGTATCATAGCACAAGAAGTTGTGGGCATCGGTAATGGCAAAGCTGAACTCGGGACGATGGAAGGCGTCATGCTTGAGCCAGCCGCCCAACTTCGCCTCGTGGCCCTCGCGGTCATGGATGGGGATGTCGCTGAACGCGATGTAGTCAGGGATGATGTGGATGGGCACGTCCGAGGCCGTATACCAACAGTTCACATAATCCAAGAAGAAACGGATGGAATCGGCCACAATATCACCCTCGAGGTTGATGGTGTGGAAGTTACCGAATAGAATCGCCTTACCCGACATTTCGCCCTGCACGTCGCTCGTGAAGGCAGCCATATAGGGCTTGAGGAAGCCAACATTGGCATGATCGGTGTCAAACTCAATATATAGTGAATCGTCGGCAACATAGATGCCACCGTCCAGCGTGCTACGGCGCCCATTGGGCTGGTTGATGTCTCCCTTGACCAAGATACCCTTGGTCTCGTTGTCATAGTCCACCGACATGTCAAGGTCGCCCATGACAGTGCCATTATAGGATATTTTCTTAATCAACAGGCTGGGGCTATGCAGGCGTGGAGAGCCCGAGAGCAGGTCGCTGGCAACAAATTTGCTGGTCGCCCGGCCACCGAAGTCAACATGGTCAATCGCCAGGGTCTGGAACACATAGTCCAGATTCAAGTCATTCAATTCCAGGCACAGCTCATCATCGGGGTCATGTGAAACCTTGCCGTCGATGCGCAACAGCTGTTGATCGTGGCTACCCTCAATATTATTGACCGTTATCACACCGTTATCGATGTTGATGGAACCCTCGGCAATGTTCCAGATGGTATCGGCAATCACCATTTCAGAGGGCTTGACATCAATCATCGCTTTGATCTTGCCATTGTCTCCACGATTCAACAACGAGCTCAGCAACAAATCACCATTGAAGTTGAAATTTTTTCCATCGGTGGCTGTCGTGTCGCCCTGAACAGCCCAGTGCAGTTTGGCATCTATCCGGTTGTCGAGTCCCGATGCCAGCATCTGCAAATCAATCTTCTTGCCGTTCTTGATGGGGTAAGCCGATTGGGCCTGCAGCTTCACCTCATTGGTGATGCTATCCATACCGATAACCAGTTGTGTGCCCGTGATGATCTTGTTGCCTTGCCTCAAGAACGGCGCGTCAACGGTCAAGTCAAACGTGTTGTCGCTCTCAGACAAACCTCCCTTGAGCGTATAAGTCAAGAAGGGGTAAATCGGCAATTTCAGGAGTCGGTTCAATTCATCGTCGGGATGAACCGTAAATTCAAAGGTAGCATCGTTAGGAATACCGCTGTGGGTATAGTCGGCATAATTCTCAAAATACAACGGGAAAGTGCTGGCAAGCATGTGCTTGATAGTGGGGACTATCGTCTTGAAGTCATATTGTCCTGAGATAAACCCTTCGATGTGGTCACTCTCGATGCTGATGACCTTATCATAGCCGTTGTTGTCGGCATCGAGTTCCAAGCTATTGAACTTCAAGCCATTGTCATGATCTGTGAAGGCAAAGTCAGTCACCTTGACATGGCCAGTGGCATTGTCCAATGAATTGCCCCAGAACGAAGCGGTGGCGGTGGCTTTGAGACGGTGATTGGGATACTTGCTATAGGCTCCCAGACGGGCCAAATCCAACCCGTCAACCGAGAGATTCACATCATAATTGGAGTTAACGCCATCGAGCAAAGCCTTGCCGTCGATGTTGACACGGCCGTTGGGGTCATTCATCGACAGATTGCCCATGAAGCTATTGCCTTGCTTGTCAACATCGGCCTTGATGTCATGATAGCGCACGCCCTTGAAATCGATAAACGGCAGCTGGCCCTGCAAGTGGCCCGACACATCACCGCCATTGATGACTGCATCGACCTGAGCATCCATTGCCACCTGGTTGAGCAAATCGGTCTTGGCAAGCAGGTTGCCTATCTCCAATCCATCGGTCTTGACATGTCCTGTGAAACGGGACGCCCTTCCTTGTTTTGTCAGGGCTCCGTTCAGGTCAACACGTCCCAGCGAAGTGCCTACGTTGCCGTTAAAAGTCAGGTGGTTGGTCCTGTTGTGCAATTCTCCGTCCAGCGTGATGCCACCGCAGCGCGAGATGATGTCACGCGCCTGACTGGAAATGCCGGGAATCATACCGAGAATCTGGCTGATCGTGGTAGCATTGGCATCCAAGTCGATGCGGTCCAGATCCAATGAGCTGTAACCGCCTGATGTGGGCAACAGATAACTGCCTCGGGTGCTGAGTGCCAACCCACTGTCATCAGAACGCACATTCAGGACAGGCACCTCAATCCGTGAGCCGTCACGCACCACGGTTGCTGCAATGTTCATCGGCTCGTTGAACTGGCTGAGCTTCGGTGAGAAAGCCGCAAAGTCCGAAAGTGTAATCTTACTGCCGTCGGTACTCAACCTCAGGGGCATCTGTGCAATCTCACTGCCCAGGGTCTTGAGCGAGGTATATTCCAGATGCACATCATCAAGCTTGATGTCACTGTTTGGCAATTTCACCTTGATATCCTTGACGTCCAGGGCATTATCTGTCAGATGGACATCGGTAGAGAGACGCTTCAGCGAGAAACCGCTCCCCTCGTCAAATGACAAGCGTTTCACACGGATGTCAAAATCGTTGTTCTTCAACCTTGGCAAGGAGAGGTCGGCACGCAGGTTGTTGACGGCCAGGTGATTTACGTCAAATTGTCCTGGTTTCCTGGGTTGGTCCAGCACATCATAGGTAAGGGATGACTGCCTCACCACGACCGTCTTGACCCGAACGTCAAAGGGTTTGGGCGGTTTGTCGTCCTTGGGCTTGAAGGCATCGATGATGAACTGCACATTGGTGGGACTGGACTTGTCAGGTCTTGTCACATGCCCCTTCAAGCCTATAATCTCGCCATAAGTGACAACGATGCGACGATTGGCCAGCAAATCCTTCAGGCTGATGCCGGCACCCAGCTTATCCACCATGAGCAAGGAGTCGCCCTGCTGGTCATGGACGAGGACATCCATGAGTTCCAACTGGTTGAACGGGGTGATAGAAACCGAGCCGATCTTGACGTCAGTTTGAAGGAATTCACTAAGGGCTTTCTCGCCCTCTTTGCACAAGCGTTGTTGAACAGGGGGCAACAACAACAGCAAATCGGCCAGCGCGACAATAAACACGATAACCACGAGCATGGTAACCACCACGCTACGCACTACGTTGTATGTTCCTCTTGTCAGATTCATGTTCTAACGGATTTCCTCCCTGTCCTGCAATTTCAATGCCAACTCTCAGAGTTCATCAATCTGTGCGAGCCACAGCCTGGACGAAGCGTCGCTGGGCATGCGCCAGTCACCACGGGGCGACAACGAGACGCTGCCCACCTTGGGACCGTCAGGAAGGCAGGAACGCTTGAACTGCTGGGCAAAGAACCGTCGTGTGAACGTGCGGAGCCATTTCTTGACGGTCGCATCGTCATACACACCATTGAAAGCCTTGCGGGCCAGCAGATAGAGTTTGGCGGGCGTGAAACCGTAGCGCAGCATATTGAACAGGAAGAAGTCGTGCAGCTCGTAGGGGCCCACGATATCCTCGGTCACCTGCAGGATAGTGCCGTCCTTGGCGGCAGGCGTCAACTCGGGGCTGATGGGCGTGTCAAGGACGTCGAGCAGGGTGGCGCGGATGGTCTTGCCCTTCTTGGTGCCGTCGTTGAGTGATGAGGCGAACCAACGTACCAGATGGCGAACCAGCGTCTTGGGGATGCTCACGTTGACGTTATACATCGACATGTGGTCCCCGTTATAGGTCGCCCAGCCCAGGGCCAACTCCGAGAGGTCACCAGTGCCCAAGACAAGGCCGTTCACCTTGTTGGAGAAGTCCATCAGGATCTGGGTGCGCTCGCGAGCCTGGCTGTTCTCGTAGGTCACATCATGGTTATTCGGATCATGGTCAATGTCCTTGAAGTGCTGGGTCACAGCGGCGGCGATACTGATTTCGTGCAAGGTCACGCCCAGCGACTTGACCATCTCGCAGGCGTTAGTGTAAGTGCGGTCGGTCGTGCCGAAGCCCGGCATCGTGATGGCATGAATGTCCTTGCGGTCTCGGCCCATGCGGTCAAATGCCCTCACGGCAACCAGCAACGCCAGCGTGGAGTCCAGACCTCCCGAGACACCGACGACAATCGTCTTGATGCCCGTGAAGTCCAGGCGGCGCATCAGGCCCTCGGTCTGGATGGCGATGATTTCCTCACAACGGGCGGTCAGGCGGTCATCCTCGGCAGGCACGAAGGGCAGACGGCGCACGGGGCGCAGCAGTTCCTCTTTCTCGTAATCGAGCGGTCCTGCCACAATCATGGGAATGCGGTCAAACCTGGTGCCGAACTGTACCATGCTGTCGGCAAAACTGCCGTTGATGCGGCGCTCATTCTCGAGGGCGGCAATATCAATATCAGCGATGGACATCTGGGCACGTGTCGTGAAACGTTCACCCTCGGCGAGCATCTTGCCATTCTCGGCGATAACGGCATTGCCGCCAAAGACGAGGTCGGTCGTCGATTCTCCATAGCCGCACGAGGCATAGACATAGGCCGCGATGCAGTGGGCACTCTGATGCTTGATGAGGTCCATCAGATAGGTATGCTTGCCAATCAGCTCGTTGCTGGCCGACAGGTTGACAATCACGTTGGCACCATTGATGGCAGCGATGCTGCTGGGCGGGGCGGGAACCCACAGGTCCTCGCAGATTTCCACCGCCACGCGGGCTCGTCCGGCCTCAAATATCTGGTGGGTGCCGAAGGGCACTTCCTCACCGCCCACGACGATGCTGTCCTTGCCGGCGATGGCAGTGATATTGCTCGTGGTGAACCAGCGCTTCTCGTAGAATTCCTTGTAGTTGGGGATATAAGTCTTGGGGACCACCCACATCTCGCCGTGGTTGATGACCACCGCGCAGTTGAAAAGATGTCCGCTACAGCGCAACGGAGCCCCGACAATGACCATCACGGGCGTTTCCTTATAGTGGTCACACAGCGAGACGAGTGCCTGTTCGGCCGCATCGAGCAGCAGCTCGTTCCCGAACAAGTCGGCACAGGTGTAGCCCGTAACACACAACTCGGGCAATACCACAACGTGGGCACCAGCCTTGACAGCCTGGTCAGTCCCCTCAATGATATGGGTCAGATTGCCCTCGACATCGGCCACATTTACCTGAGGCACAACGGCTGCCACGCGCATCAGGCCGTAGTCGGTTACCGTATTCTTCTTTGTTCTTGCCATAGCAGTAATATCTTTTCAATAGGTTTAACTTGCAAAGTTAAGCATTTTTGGCATAAGTTGTCCTTATTTTTCGCTACTTTCTCACAAAGTAAATTTCAAACTGCCCTCAACAGCCTCAACAGCAAATAGGTGACATTTAATTTGCAGGTTACATTTTTTTTGGCTAACTTTGCGACAAAAAGGAAAGCTACACTCATGGAAAAGAAAAAACATCTTATCGTCAGATTGATTCTGCTAGTGCTGCTGTGCTTTGGCACAAGCCTGGTGCCCACGTCATGTGGCAGCGATGAGCCCAACTTGCTCGTGGGGTATTATCTCACGATTGATTCACAGGTCAGGCTCAGCGTCTATGAACAGGATGAGGAACAAGGGACATCGGCCGACCCTGATGCAGATGTATTATCCAACACCATTGTCAGGATGAAAACGGCACTGAAGCAAGCTTACCCCGAGCCCACCTACCAAGGCGATGATGCCGCTGTCATTGCCGCTCTGGACAATATATACAGGAAGTACAAGACCATGTACAGCCATCTGGAAAGAGGCACAGTCTGCACGGTGAAGCTGCATCGCGCCAAATTGGACGACGGCATCGTGATCAACAGCAAACCCATGACGGCTTTCTTCTTTGGTGCCTTGCCTCCGACCTACGAACAACCTGATTGGTGATTTTTCACACTTTATTTTTGCAGAATCCACTAATTCAAATTAATTTTGCATCAACAAATCGATTATCAACTATAAAAGAAAGGAAACGAATATGAAGAAGTTCTTTACACTACTGTTTTGTGTCGCTGGCATGGCCGTTGCAGCCAATGCCCAAGACGTAACCCCTGTCCGCCAGTGCATCGACGCACTGCTGGCTCAGGATCACAACACCAGGGGTATCGTTGCTCCCACGATGGATCCCAACCAAGACGGCATCCTCAATGTCGCTGACATTGCTTTCCTGATTGACCAGAATCTGAAGCAGAACAATGTGCAGAAGGCACCTGCCAAGGATATCGACGTAAAAGCCCTTATCAATGAGGTGCTTGTCAGTGATGGCGATCCCAATGTCGACGATGTGACTGACGCTATCAACAAGAAAATGAATAAGAAAGAATAACGCATGAAACGACTGCTTTCACATTGGCGGGGGCTGATGCTCTCGCTGATGGTTTTTGCCGCCTTTGCAACACTCTCGTCGTGCGGGAATGACGAGCCCGACAATTCGGTCATCGATTACTACCTGAGAATCGAGGAGGAATTTCTTGTTGATGGCTCCACTAGTCATACCGATCGCTATTTCAACCCGGTCACGCGTATGAAAAGTGCCATCAGTGCCGCCTATCCCGAGCCTGACACACAAGGCAATGACGAGGCTGTGGTTGCAGCCTGTGACAAGGAATTTGAGACCTATCAGAGCCTGTACGCAGGGGGCAAAGAGCACCTGACCTGCCTATTTGAGCTCGTGCGTGTCACCAAGGTCAACGACATCGTCCGTAGCAACGAGACGCTCAAGGTCTACCAGTACAACATCAATCCGCCTGCAATAGAGGACTGATTGAAGGTAACGACTCTAAGAGTTTTTCCACCAAACGGGGGAGGGCATAATCGCCTATCTCCCGTTCTTTTATCCATACATATCCGGGCGGTAGTGCCGGGCGCTCGGTCGGCTCGGCGAGGTAGAAGTCGGCAAGCAGGATGCGGTGGGTGAGGACGTGTTTCACGCCGCTGGCCAGCAACGTGAGCGGGCAGCCCAGGTCGGGCAACGGGGCATCCTCGACCAGCAGCGGCTCCCACAGGCCCTGCCAGATGTCGCCAGCAGGGCGGCGACGCAGCGCCGTCATCCCCTCGTGGCGAACGTAGATATAGCATAAACGGCGCTCCTTTACCTGGAGTTTCTTCTCCTTGACGGGCAACTGGTCGATGCGGCCCGTGCGCAACGCTTCGCAGGTCAATGCAACGGGGCAGTCCTCGCAGCGCGGCGACCGCGGCGTGCACCACGTGGCGCCAAAGTCCATCAGTGCCTGGTTGAACGTGCCGGCATCAGCCTCGGGCAGCAACTGCTGGGCGAGGGCCTCAAAGGTGTGTTTGCCGCGGGTGGTATTGATGGGTACGTCGATGCCGTAGTGGCGGGCCAGCACACGATAGACGTTGCCATCGACGGCGGCAGCAGGCAGACCGAAGGCCATCGAGCCGACAGCAGCGGCAGTGTAGTCCCCTACCCCTTTTAAAGCCAGCAGGCCCTCGATGGTGCGCGGGAAACCGCCCATCTCAACGATCTGGCGGGCGGCGGCGTGCATATTGCGGGCACGGCTGTAGTAGCCCAGTCCCTGCCACAGGCGCAGCACCTCGTCCTCGCTGGCTCCAGCAAGAGCCTCCACGGTCGGGAAGCGCTCCATAAAGCGATACCAGTAGTCGCGGCCCTGGTCGATGCGCGTCTGCTGCAGGATCACCTCGCTCACCCAGATGCCGTACGCATCACCGATGCCACGCCACGGCAGTTCGCGCCCATTCAGCGCAAACCACCTCAACAACGCCGTTGTAAACCCTACCTCATTCATATTTCTCTACCTCACACTAATCTCACGATAACCTCACGCTAAGCCGCCAAGACGCTAAGTTTTTTTTAACGTGAGTTCGACGAAAATAAGTTGCTGATACTCAACTCCTCCCCTAAGATAGGGGAGGTGCCCGTCAGGGCGGAGGAGTATGATTTACCCTCAAAG
>ONLH01000018.1:0-73793 GCA_900318645.1 uncultured Prevotellaceae bacterium | reverse complement strand
TTCCTCTTGGGGCATCAACGCCCCCTTGCCCCCTCTAATCTTAGAGGGGGAATTGCTAAAGCACTGATTGACAATCAATAATTTCGTCGAACTCACGTTTTTTAAATCATTTGCTCGCAAGAGGCTCGCAAATATACTATCTTTTCACATATTGCGAGCCCTTGTGAGCAAACAAATTATCTTCGCGACTTAGCGCCTTAGCGTGAGCAAACAGAACGCGGATGCCAAGACGCGAAGTTTTTAAACGTTCGCAGATCGTAAAACAATGGATATCAGATGAATTTGGTTTTTCTAATTTTCTAATTTTTCTACTTAATATATATATTATAGAAAAAATAGAAAAATAGAAATTTGGTCATCCCAATAGTTTTGACCAATATTTTCCATATAGAATACTCAACAGATAGAAAATTCTAAAATTCTAATTTTTCTAGTTTTTCTACGCATACGTGTGTGAAAGAAAAAATGGATATTTCTCATTTTCTCATTTTTCCCTATTATATATATAAAGAGAAAAATGATAAAAATGATAAATATAGAAATTTGGTCATCTCTATAGTTTTGACCAATAATTTCCATATAGAATACTCAACTAAGACAGATAGATAATTCTAAAATTCTCATTTTTCTCTTTTTTCTACGCACGCGTGTGGAAAGAAAAACTCGCACTGAACAGGGTGGAAAATGTGGAAAGTGGTGGAAAACGATGAACCGATGTAGAGACGCAAAATCTTGCGTCTCCAGGAAAGACAGATTGCGTCTCTACAGGCAACCCGCACGTGCGCGCAAAGAAAAATAAGAAAAATAAGAAAAATGAGAAAGTTTAGTGTTTAATGAGCATCCGCGCTCTAGGCCTCACGCTAAGCCGCCAAGACGCTAAGTTTATTGTAAAAGTTTGCTCGCAAGAGGCTTGCAAAGATGCTCGCTTTGCTCGCAGTTTAAAGTTTAGAGTTTAGTGTTTAATGAGCATCCGCGCTCTAGGCCTCACGCTAAGCCGCCAAGACGCTAAGTTTATTGTAAAAGTTTGCTCGCAAGAGGCTCGCGTTGCTCGCAGTTTAAAGTTTAGAGTTTAGTGTTTAATGAGCATCCGCGCTTTAGGCCTCACGCTAAGCCGCCAAGACGCTAAGTTTATTGTAAAAGTTTGCTCGCAAGAGGCTCGCAAATATACTATCTTTTCACATATTGCGAGCCCTTGCGAGCAAACAAATTATCTTAGCGCCTTAGCGGCTTAGCGTGAGCAAACGGAACGCGGATGCCAGCTTAAAAAACTTTGCGCCTTAGCGGCTTAGCGTGAGGTTTATCCGTCGTGAGGCGGCCACGCCAAGGCGAGGCCCTACAACGCGGATGCTTCACTAATCGCTAATCACTAATCACTAATCGGCGAGCGTCAGCGAGCATTACCACTGGCTGCTGAGCAGGTAGTTGATCAGTGCGGTCACGTCGCCGATGGCTACCTTGCCGTCCTGGTTGCAGTCGGCAGCAGGCGTTGAGGTGTTGCCCGAGAGCAGCAGGTTGATCAGGGCTGTCACGTCGTCAATCTTCACTTGGCCGTCGCCGTTCACGTCGCCACGCAGGCCGGCATTCTTCGCGGTGAAGTAGCCCGGGTTGCTGAGGCCGCCGTCTATGTGGGCGTAGGTCTTGTCCGTCGGGTTCGAGGAGCTATAGGTCGTGCCCTGGCCGCCCACGAGGCTGGTGCAGTTAAAGAACATATCACTCGAGGACGTCACGGCCGCCGTGCTCCAGCCACTGCCCACGTAGATGGTACGCAGATTAGTGCAGCCATAGAACATGTTGTACATATTGGTTACCTTGGACGTGTTGAAACTGCTAAAGTCAAGGCTCGTCAGTCCCCAGCAGGCACCGAACATGGAATTCATGTTAGTCACCTTGGACGTGTTGAAGTGGCTCAAATCAAGGCTCGTTAGTTTTTTACAATTCGTAAACATCCAAGCCATATTGGTCACCTCGCTGGTGTTCAGGTAACTCATGCCCGTGATGGATTCAAGATTCTGCATGCCATAAAACCATCCGTAGGTGGTCGTCGGGCGGGCGCCAGCGAACGAGGGGTCAAAGACCACCTTGGTCACATTGGATTTGGTGCCGTCGGTGTCCCAACCGGTATCGTTGGCGCCCTCGTTCAGGTCGTAGGTCGTGCCCGTGCGGCTGCTGCGCTGGTTGTCGTAGTAGAACGTCAGCGTCGTGTTCGACGACGTGTAGCAGGCATAGGCCTCTTTCCATTCGGTGAAGTAGCCCGGGTTGCTCGTGCCGCCGTCGATGTGGGCGTAGGTCTTATCCCAAGGGTTGGATTCATTGTAGGTCGTGCCCTGGCCGCCCACCAGGTTGGTGCAGTCCCTGAACATATCATTCGAGCTCGTCACGGCCGCAGTGCTCCAGCCACTGCCCACGTAAATGGTCCGCAGATTGCTGCAGTTAGAGAACATCCAGCCCATTTTGGTCACCTTGGACGTATTGAAACTGCTCAAGTCAAGACTCGTCAGGCTGCTGCATTTACAGAACATGGAATTCATATCGGTCACCTTGGACGTGTTGAAGTGGCTCACATCAAGGCTTGTCAAGCTTGTGCACAACATGAACATATAGGCCATGTTGGTCACCTCGCTGGTGTTCAGGTACTCCATGCCCGTGATGGATTGAAGGTTCTGCATGTTAAAGAACCAATCGTAGGTGGTCGTCGGGCGGGCATTGGCAAACGACGGGTCAAAGACAACCCGGGTCACATTGGCATTGGTGCCGTCGGTGTCCCAGTCGGTATCGTTGGCGCCCGTGTTCAGGTCGTAGGTCGTGCCCGTGCGGGAGCTGCGCTGGTTGTCGTAGTAGAACGTCAACGTCGTGTTCGACGGCGTGTAGCAGGCATAGGCCTCGGGGGCATAGGATGTGAAGCGGACATTGCTGATGGCGAAGTAGTCGCCCGACGCATTGACGCTGCCGTCCTTGGTGTAACTCCAGGTGAGCGTGTGGGTGCCGTTGCCCAGTTCCACCGTATAGGTCTCCCAGTCGTTGTCGCGGGCGTCATAGCGGAACTTTTCCACGCCATCGACATAGAATTTGCACACGTCATAAAAGGAGGCCTCACCCCAGGCCTTGAAATCGAACGAGAGGCTGCCGGGACCCGCTACGGTGGCTGTCATGACCGATGCGCTGCTGTGGATGCCTGTGTTGCCCGACTGGGCACAGGTGCGGCCTGCGTTGGTCTTGACCAACCAGGGGTAATTGTCGGTCGATGGCGTGGAGAACGTGATGTCGGTGCCAGCGGCGTTGATGGCAGCAGACAGATACTGGTCGTAGGGCTTCTGGGTAGTGAAATTATACCAGTGGTCATTGGTTGAAGTGTAGGTGTTGCCGTAGGCATCCTCGGGGATATAAAGCGTTGCGTTTTCATAGACCGAACTGAAAACATAATTGTTGTACAGGTCGGGCGCAACCCTGTTCAGGCTGATGATGTTCTTTATAGCGTTACAGTAGGAGAACGAGCCGGCATAGATATTGGTGAGATTAACGGGGAGCCAGACGGTTTCAAGCGCATAGCAACCGCGACATGTGCTGCCGTAGATCTTAGTCACGCCAGCAGGGAACATGATGGATTTGAGTGTGCTGCAGCTCGCGAAAGCGCCATCGGCGATATAAGTCACTCCGTTGGGGATGTCAATTTCGGTGAGCTTGGAACAGTACGTAAAGGCATAAGAGCCGATGGAATCTATCGTGGCAGGCAGGTTCACTTTCGTCAGGTTGCCACAATCCCTGAAAGCATAATCGCCGATGCCCATCACCGTGTAGTTACTATTGTTGTAAGTCACCGTCGCAGGGACAGTAACCGTGCCACTATAGTTGTTATAATCCTCGTCCCTGTAGGTGACCTTCACTTGACTACCGCCCCTGAATTTATAGAAGATGCCGTCCTGATAGAAGTCATAGTTGTAGTCACCTGGGGCTTCCTGGATGTGGGCGAAGAGCCTCCAGCCCTCTGTGCCTTGATAGTTGGGGACGGCACCGCGGGGCACATACAAAGTTGCGTTGTTGAGTACAGACTGGTCAAAACTATAGTAACCATCATGTTCAAGCCACCTATCTGGACTAAACATCCAGCAAGTGATGGAAGTAAGATTCGGACAATTCTGGAAGACATTAAGCGTATACCCATAAGTAAAGGGGTCATAAAACGAGCAATTTTTGCCCATCACAACCGACTGAAGTGCTGTGCAATTTTGAAAAGCACGTGAATTAATAAGGGTTACCGTATTTGGAATTGTCACACTGGTCAGGCTCGTACTTCCTCTGAACGCTTCCATGTCGATTTCCGTAACGGTATAGTATTTGTAAGTGCTGAGGTTCTGAACTCTTTCGGGGATGGTCACATTGCCGCTGTAAGAGTTTCCAGCATAGGTCTTGTAGGTGATTGTAACAGTGCTGTCCGTCAAGATATTGTAGTAATAGCCTCTATACTCGAAGTCGTAGGCACTGGCGCCGAGGGCACACATCATGGCCGTCACCAGGACGACCAAACGGAGGAGTAATGATTTCTTTTTCATAGCAATATTGTATTAAAAGTTATTATTTGCCGCAAATATAGTCATTTTTCAATAAAAAAGCAAAGAAAATGAGATTTTTTAGTCATTAGTCGGCATCCGCATCCTTGGGAATCTCACGTGCGCGCAAAGAAAAAAAAGAAAAATGAGAAAAAATGAACGGCTTACGCCGTGGAGAATGGAGAAAGGAGATGCGAGCGTTGCTCGCAGTTTAAAGTTTAATGTTTAGAGTTTAAAGAACATCCGCGCTCCGTTTGATCGGGACGCGGATGCCAATTTGGTTAATTCGAAAAATTCGCCGACAGCTAAAAACGCAGAAGCCAGCTTAAAAATATACTTTGCGGCTTAGCGTGAGGTAAAGGATGCGGATGCTTCACTAATCACTAATCTCTAATCACTAATCTGCGAGCGCCAGCTCGCATCACAACGGCATTATGTTCTTGAAGTTCTTCCAGTTCTTGGCGCTTTTATAGGCGTTGACCGACGTGTCGGGGACATAGAGTTCCACCTTGTTGTTGCTCACACCGTCCAGCTTGGGCGGCAGCACGGCGTGGCACTCGATGCGCGTCAGTGACTTGCACTTCTCGGCCACCTTCTTACCCACCTCGGTGACTGTCTCGGGGAGAACGAGCGTGGTGATGGCGGTCTCACGCAGGGCATTGTCGCCCAGGAACCGCAAGCCGTTGCCCAGGTCGATCTCGGTGAGCGAGTTGCAGTCGCGGAAAGCCTCTTTGTCAACAGTCACGCAGACGTCGGGCACCTTAACACTGGTCAGGCCCTTGTTGTTCTTGAAGGCACGCTCGCCGATGGTCACCAATCGGCCGGGCAACTCCAGCGACGTCAAGGCGCAGTTCTCAAAGGCCTCCTTGTTGAGGGTGGTCAACATCGCGGGCAGGGCGATCTGGGTCAAGGCCTTGCAATTCTTGAACGCATGTTCGCCGATGGTGTTGATGTCAGCCGACAATGTGACCGAGGTCAGTGACGAACAGCTCTCAAAGGCCGACTGGGGCACAATGCCCAGGTTGTCGGCGACAACCGTCGTCAGTGCCCTGCAATCCTGAAACGCCTTCTTGCCCAGCGTTGTAACATAGGCCAGATCTACGCTCTGCAGTCGCGAACAGCCATAGAATGCCTGATTGCCGATGGTCTTGACGCTCGATGGGATGTTGACGGCCTGCAGCTGGGTACACTCGTAGAAGGCGGCGCCAGCAATACGGGTCACGCCCTCGGGGATTGTGACGCTCGAGATCTGTGCATCCGAGAATGCGCTCCAGGCAATCTCCTCCACCCCGTCAGGTATCCTGAAGGCACCGTTGCGGGCTGCAGGACAGCGCAGCAGCACACTGCCCGTGTTGTCATAGAGCACGCCGTCCTCGTAGGTGTAGTAGCGGCTACCGTCCTCCACCGTGATTTCTTCCAGTTTCTTCATCGTGCCCAGGTTATCATCCTCGATGCGTGTCGAGGCAGGCAGGTGGAGCGTGGTAATGGAGGTACCGTCAAAGGCTTCGGCACCGAGGCTCTCCAGGCCACGTGGCAAGCTCACACGCTTCAATCCGGTGCCCTTGAAGGCCTTTTTGCCTATCTCGACCAAGGTGTACGGCAGGTTCACGCTGGTCAGCCTGGAACACCCGTCAAAGCATTCCTCGCCGATGCTTTCCAAGCCCTCGGTGAGCGTGATGTATTCCAGCTTGTAACAGCCGTCGAAAGCGTTATCGCCAATCGACCTCACGCCCTGCGGCATGATGACCTCTTCCAGATCGCTGCAGCCACGCAGGGCATCGCGGTCGATGCGCCTGGTGCGCTCGGGCAGCACGATGGAGCGCAGGTGGGAGGTATGGGACAAGGCATCGCCCAACACGTCGCGTTCGCCACGTGAGCCCAACAGGCCACTGCTGCCGGAACTCATGATGCGGACACGCTCCAGTTCCAGGTCGAGATAGTTGTCAACCTTCTTGTCGTGGTTATCGACACAGCGTGAGCGTTTACACAGTTTCTTGATGAACTCAAAGTCCTTGGAGTCCATGGGACCATCGATGCGCAGCAGGCGCACGCGGTCCATCATGCCAGCGGGCATCTTCTCGGCGAGGGTGCCGGCACTGGAGAGGCGCAGCTCCACCACGTCGCCATAGGAGTCGGCACGGCTGTAACGGTCACGATAACGTTTGTCACCACGGCTGCCATATTGGGCACCAGCGGGCAATACGGTCACGATAGCGAGCAAGAGCGCTACCATCCACTTCATCATTTGTCTGGTCTTCATCTTTGGTCTCAATTCTTGGGTTTCTAGCCCGCAAATATATAAAATCTCCCCGACAACAACAAATCGCCCCCCCTCACGGAATGATCACGCTAAGCCGCCAAGCCGCGAAGGTTTTATTTTTGGCTCGCAAGGGCTCGCAAAGAGGCTCGCTTTGCGAGCAGTTTAAAGTTTAATGTTTAGAGTTTAAAGAGCATCCGCGCTCCAACCAAAAGGAGTGCAAATGCCTGTAATCATTAATCGGCGAGCAACGCGAGCCCTTGCGAGCCTCTTGCAAGCAAGCAAATCTCTCTTAGCGACTTGGCGGCTTAGCGTGAGGTTACTGACGCATATATAGTGAATTTATGTATTTTGTTGATTTTTAATCTATTAAATGACATTTCACAGAAATTATTCAAAATGAATAATTTATTTTAAATAATTTGATTTGGATAATTGAGAAGAATACACTATCTTTGCCATCAAAATACTGTTCATTATGGAAAATCCGTTTATTGTTACAGGCAAAATCAAGCCAGAATACTTCTGTGACCGCGTTGAGGAGGCACAGCGTTTGACCAACTGCATTCTTTCGGGAGGTGAGAATATGGTGATTATCTCGCCCCGCCGTCTGGGCAAAACAGGGTTGATCTATCATTGCTTTGACAAACCAGAAGTTCATGAGCAGGTCACCACACTATTTATTGATATCCTGCGCACGACCAGTCTGCAAGAGTTCACTTATCTGCTGGGGCGCGTCGTGTTCAAGACCTTAGGGAGCCGCAGCCAGCAGATGATGAAAAACATCATCGACACCTTGAGGTCGCTACGTGGCAGTTTCGGTTATGACCCGATACAGGGTACACCGACGTTTGACATCAAGTTGGGTGACATCACCAATCCCACCTATACGCTTGAAGAAATATTCGCCTGTCTGGAGCAGTCTGAGCAACGCTGCATCGTGGCCATTGATGAGTTCCAGCAGATTGTGAACTATCCCGAGAAGAATATCGAGGCATTGCTGCGAACCCACATCCAGCAGTCGGCCAATGCCAATTACGTCTTTGCGGGCAGTGAGCGCCACATCATGGGCGAGATATTCCTTGACCATGCCCGCCCGTTCTATCAGAGTGCGTCCATCATGTCACTTGAACCCATCAGTTTAGATAAATACAGTGCCTTCATCCAGCATCATTTTGAGGCCAATCATCTTGCCGTAACACCAGCAGCCATCAGCAAGGTTTATGAACAATTCCAAGGCAATACCTATTATATACAAAAGACCTTCCACAACGCCTTCTCGGCATCGGTTGAAGGTGGCATTACATGTGACATTCCACTAATAGAACGCATCATCAGCGACATGATGAAGGAGAGCGGGCACAAATACAGCGAGACATTGGCACGGCTCACCCTGCCGCAGAAGGCATTACTCTATGCCATTGCCGAGGACGGGTTAGCCCAACGGGTCACCTCGGGACAATTCATCAAGCGGCACCGCCTGCATTCGGCAAGCAGTGTACAGGCCGCCCTGCGTAAACTCTTGGAATATGGCCTAGTGACCACTAAAGATGGCGGCTATTTCATTGAAGACCAGCTATTCTATCACTGGCTACTGACCAGCTGATGCGAGCTGATTCTCGCAGATTAGTGATTAGTGAGGGGCATCCGCGTTTTTAGCTGTCGGCGAATTATACGAATTAACCAAATTAGCATCCGCAGTGATGCTCGCTGCGCTCGCAGTTTAAAGTTTAATGTTTAAAGTTTAAAGAGCATCCGCGCTCCAACCAAAAGGAACGCGGATGCTTCACTAATCTCTAATCTCTAATCTGCGAGCGAAGCGAGCGATCAGCGAGCATAAATCTTGCGGCCGTCGCTGGTCACATAGATACCGGGCGTCAACTTGGAGGCATCGACGCGGCGACCCATCAGGTCGTAGTACTCGACGGGACGGTTGTCATCGACAGCAATCGTCGTTACAGCAGTCGTGCCGAGGTCGTACCAGCCGATCTCGCTCTCATTCATCTCGTCGCCACCGAAATAGACGCTCTGGACACCGATGCGCTTGACATCGTCACCGATAGAGTAAACCACTACCAACTGGCCACCCATCAGGATGTTCATGTCATCGTTGAAGTTGTAGGGAATGATGGTCTCGTCCTGATCGAAGCCGTAGATATCGGCCCAGAAGATGTAAGGCTCAGCTCCCTCACCGCTGTCGGTGAACAGGCGATAGCCCAGTCGGTTGGTCAGCAGGGGCTTGCCGTCAACATCGGTCACGGGGATATCAAGCACCAGGAAGCCCAGTTCCTCATCGGGATAGTACTCATAATAGAGCACATTGGGCATCTCGGGCACGGCGGGCTCGTCAACGATCGGCGCCAGTGCTACATTGCCCAGCAGGTCATACCAGCTCACCTCAACATCATCGGCACAGATGCCATACCACTGATGGGCGACAAAGACACCAGTCTCGGGGTCCAACGTCAACGTGAACGGCTCGGCATCATTGGTCTCGGGCGCACATCCCATGAAATAGAGCGGATAGACTTCGCCAGCGAGAACAAACGGGCCGAAGTATTGGCCGTTGTCAAACACATAGCTGTCGCCCTCGCGGTGACCTTTCACCCATGCCTTGGGCAAGTAGGAGCACAGGCCCTGCACATAGATATCGTCACCGTCAAAGCCCACCTGGGCACTGCCCATCAGGGGCTCACCCTCAAACCACTCTTCAACATCCTCATAGTAGCCCATGTAAACGCCCGTGAGCATATAAGGCTCGGTCTTCAGGCCCTCGGGCACAACCACGGTTCCCAGGTCGGCAGTGAAAGACATCTCGCTGTCATACATAAAGTACCAGCCCAACTGGTCGGGACGGGCATTCTCGACGATGTAGCAGACTTGGTCCTGATTCAAGACAAAGACACCCGCACGCTCATCAAAATCAAACACCGCATCGATGGGCTCATAGGTGCCATCGCTCAACGGCGTGACAGGATAGAAGTAGAGGTCGTAGCCATAGTAGTCGCCATAGTACTGCATGGGGAAGGTGACCTGGGAGAAGTCCTCATTGAGGGTTCCCTTGATCCAAGCCTCGGGCAGATAGACGCTGAAGCCCTGCAGATAGACGTCATTGCCGTCTATACCGATCTGCAACGTGCGGTCCACAACTTCCCAGCTTGAGCCGTCAAAGATGTAGCCATTCATGCGGTAGCCCTGGGTCTCCAACGCGGCAGGAGGAGTAACGACCGCCTCGGCCAGTTGAGGAGTAGCGTTCCTCAACGATGGGGAGAAATCAGCACGTGGCACAGTCATGGTGTGGCGTGTCTTGTTCTGGTCTGGCTTAGGCAACTTCACGTTTTGTACCTGATTAGCACTCACTGCCATCGACAGGATGGCAGACAACAATAATAAAACAATCTTTTTCATAATCACAATGGTATTTAAATGTTAACAAAAAGCAATTATTTGCAAAAATAGATATTTCCTATCAAACAACAAATAAAACCGACTAAAAAATATCTTTTTAGTAGAAAAAGTCAGTTTCTTTGTCTCAAATCGCTCATCGTTACGGAAAATATGCTTATATTTGCAAAAAAATATAATTAACCTCCAAAAAGACTGATTATGAAACGACTTATGCTGACCCTATTAGGGTCGATGCTGCTGCTCACGGCAATGGCCCAGGGCGACGGCAAAAATCCGATTTTTACCAAGCCCAAGTTCAGCGGCTTTGCCATGGCGTCCTATCAGGCGACGTTCCAGGATGGCAACAACAGCAACTCGTTTGACCTGAGGCTCGTCAGGGCATCGTTCGAGGGCCGCATCCTCAACGATTTCTACTACAAAATCCAGGGCCAGATCAACGGCAACCCCACGACACTGGGCAGCAGCCCGCGTCTGGTGGACTACTTCATGGAGTGGCAGAAACTGGATTTCTTCCGCGTGAAGTTGGGCCAGTTCAAGCGCCCGTTCACCTACGAGAACCCGATGAACCCCATCGACCAGGGCTTCATGGGCTATTCACAGCCCGTGAGCAAGCTGGCTGGTTTCAGCGACCGCACCGGTATGCACGCGAGCAACGGCCGTGACATCGGTCTGCAGTTCCAGGGCGACTTCCTGAAGAGTAAGAGCGGACGCAACCTGCTGCACTACCAGGTGGGCGTATTCAACGGCCAAGGTATCAACGTCAAGGATGTTGATGAGCGCAAGGACATCATCGGCGGCGCATGGGTCATGCCCATCGAGGGTATGCGCATCGGCGCCTTCGGCTGGGAAGGCTCCTATGCCCGCAAGGGCGGTGGCAAGACCGTGAGCCTGCGCCAGCACCGCTACGCCCTGAGTGCCGAGTACAAGAAGGGTGACCTGCAGCTGCGCACCGAGTACATCCACTCGACCGGTCTCGGCTTTGCCACGACCTATCAGAACGCCTCAAACGCCAGCGATGTCGCCATCAAGACCTATACCGACAAGGACGGCAATGAGGTTGCCAACAACAAGAGCGACGGTATCTACGCCCTCGCCATCGTTCCTGTAATCAAGGACAAGCTGATGGCCAAGGCTCGCTATGACCTTTACCGTCCCACCGCCTCGTCGGTCGCTGCCAAGACCAACTATGAGGTGGGTCTGAACTACCGTTTCTGCAAGTATCTGGAGGTGCAGACCGAGTACTGTCTGACCAACGACAAGGCCCTCGAGAAGCACAACTACAGCACCGTGTTTGTCCAGGTGAGCATCAGGTATTAAACTAGAAGTTCTAGATTCTCTAGATATTCTAGATCCTCTAGACCAACTGACAACTGACAACTAAAAACTTAAAACTAAACTATATGTCACTTATCATGATTTTACAGCTCTGCATTGTGCTTGGAGCTTTGTGGCTGGGTTCCCGATACGGTAGCCTGGCGTTAGGAGCCATCTCGGGCATTGGCTTGGCCATCCTCGTGTTTGGCTTCGGTATGAAACCGGGCAATCCGCCCACCGATGTTATCTATATCATCATTGCCGCCGTTACCTGCGCCGGTATCATGCAGGCCTCGGGCGGTATGGACTGGTTGATCCAGCTGGCAGAGAAGATGCTGCGCAAGCATCCCGACCGCATCACCTTCCTCGCCCCGCTGTGCACCTTCTTCCTGACGGTGCTTGTCGGTACGGGCCACGTGGTTTATACGCTGATGCCCATCATCTGCGACATTGCGATTAAGAAGGGCATCCGTCCCGAGCGTCCCTGCGGTATCGCCAGCATCGCGTCCCAGATCGGTATCACCTGCTCGCCCATCGCAGCGGCCGTAGTGGCTTTCATCACCATCAGCGGCGCCAACGGCTACAACGTCACAATCCCGCAGGTGCTCATGGTAACCATCCCCGCCTGTCTGCTGGGTATCATCGTCGCTTCCATCGCCTCCTACAAGCGCGGTAAGGACCTGGACAAGGACCCCGAGTTCCAGAAGAAGATTGCCGACCCCGCACAGCGCGAGTACATCTACGGCAGCAACGCCACCACCCTCGACAAGAAGATTGCTCCCGAGAGCAAGCGCGCCGTGTATATCTTCTTCGGTGCCCTGCTGGTGATCGTGTTCTTCGCTATCTTCCAAGACCTGTTGCCTGCTTACGATACCATCAAGGCCATTGACGGTGACGCTACCGTCGAACTCATCGGCTCACGTGTGACCATCACCGCTGACCAGCTGGCAAAGCTGGGTATCGCCGTTGAAGGCTTGACCAAGACACATCCCACCCCGCTGAAGATGAACCTCGTCATCCAGATTGTGATGATTACCGCCGCCGCGCTGATGATCATCTTCTGCAAGGCTTCACCCAAGAAGGCCATCTCTGGTCCCGTTTGGCAGAGTGGTATGGTTGCCGTGGTCGCCATCTATGGTATCGCTTGGCTCGCCGACACCTACTTCGCCAACTACCTAGGCGAAATCCAGGACATGCTAGCAGGCTTGGTTGAACAATACCCGTGGTCGATTGCTTTTGCCTTCTTCCTCGTGTCGGTGCTCGTCAACTCCCAGGGCGCAGTGGTCGTTTCCATGCTGCCGCTGGCTTATGGCTTGGGCATTGACGGCTGGATCCTGCTGGGTGTATTGCCCTCGGTATACGGTTACTTCTTTATCCCCAACTATCCCTCGGATATCGCTACCGTGAACTTCGACCGCACGGGCACCACCGTCATCGGCAAATACCTGCTCAACCACTCGTTCATGATGCCCGGTCTGGTACACACCGCAGTCGCCTGTGTCGCTGGCTACCTCATCGCCTTCCTCTACCACTCGATGGGCTGGATCTAAACCGCAGACAAATCTGATATACCTGATAGCACGGACCGACATCTCATCGGCCCGTGCTGTTCTTATCTCCACAACTTTCTAACCCCATCATCTACTGAACATTCCCAGTGCGCCTGATAGGACTCAGGTTCGCACCTCCCAAAACCTTTAAAAACCTCCTAACGTCTGATTGACAGTCCTTTCCAGCTAGCCGATGAGGCGTTAAAAGGCGCGGAAAGGCGCCCAACGGCGCAAAAAGGGGGAGCGTACGCACCCCCCAAAAATTTGGCGCAAATACGACTCATCAACGAATCAGTAAAGAATAAGAGTCGAACTTTTACATCAAAAGAACCGTCCCTTTTTTCCTCACAAAGTGTCTAATAATTTGACGGTTTTTGAAAAAATAACGGTTTTTGGGTAAAATTGTGAATAAAAAGACTTGACTGCCATTGTCTGAAAATGTACTTTTGCGATGCTATGATGGTTACCGAAATATGACATGGCAACCAGTTATCGTATCATCATTACAACTTTTAAAAGGCATATATCATGATGAAAACAAGAATATTTTTCCTTATCCAATTATTGGCATGGGCAGTAATGGGTGCCTATGGGGCAAACGTTGAGACTGATGCTGCCCGTGCGGCAGCTGCCCGTTTTCTTGCTTCACACGGCCGATTAACAGCCAGTGCTCCCTCATCGACGCTGCGTCTGGTCCATAGCGAGCCGTCATCGGTCAACACACGATTCAACGACTATTACATTTTCAACACGGACGACAACAGCAGCTATGTCATCGTTGCGGGAGATGACCGAGCCGAGACCATTCTGGCCCATGGCGACGGTGCTGTTGACATGAACGACTTGCCCGATGGCATGCAGTTCTTCCTTGAACTCTATAAAGGGCAGCTCGAATACCTGCAAGCCCATCCTGAGATGGTCGTCAACAAAGCACAACAGTTTGCCGCCACCAGTATTTCGCCTCTACTCAAAACCAAGTGGGATCAACGTGACCCATACAACTGCATGTGCCCAGTGTACCAAGGCCAGCGCTGCCTGACGGGATGTGCCGCCACATCGATGGCTATGATATTCCACTATTGGCAATATCCCACCAATCTCACCAAGTCAGTTCCTGGCTATACTACCGAGACCAAGAGTATTGAGGTCGAAACACTTCAGCCCACAACCTTCATCTGGAACAACATGCTCAACAGCTATACTGAGGGTTACAACAGCATCCAAGCTGAGGCTGTGGGCAAGTTGATGCGCTATATCGGTCAAGCCGAGTATATGGACTACACTCCTCAAGCTAGCGGAGCAGGTCATCTGGATATCTTAAATGCGACACAGTTTTTCGGCTACGACCAGGATATCGATATCCACATGAAACTGAATGACGAGACCGGAAAGGTGTACTACAACGATGAGGAATGGGCCGCCATGCTCCAATATGAACTCAAATCGGGACGTCCCATCCTTTATACCGGCCAATCGGCTACCGGTGGCGCTCATGCCTTCAATATTGATGGTTATAATGCACCGGGTGACTCTTACCATGTCAACTTCGGCTGGAGTGGACGCAACAACGGCTACTATGTGTTGAATGCCTTTGACGGCGGAGGTTCTGTGTATAATATTTTCCAGTGCTACCTCTCCAATTTTCAGCCGCCTGTTACGACTCCGGCCATCAAGATTTTGACCGACAGGATATATATCAACGGTACGGTCAATAAAGAGATCACCAATTACTTTGAAGTCAAGGGATCCACCCTGACTCATGACGTCACGGTCACCCTCAATGACCAAGACGGAAGCTTTACCATCAACAAGACGCGTCTGAGCCTCCAGGAAGTCAAGGAGGGCATAAATGTACCTATCATCTTCCATCCGACCCGAACAGGTACCCACACTGCCACCGTGACCTTGAAAAGTGAGGGCGCTGAATCGGTCACTTTCACGCTCATCGGCAGGGCTAAACTGGAGAAGCATGACCCGGTCATGTTGCCGCCCACTCGGCTGTCGGCCACTTCCTTCAAGGCTCAATGGCAGGATAGCACCCCCTTTGTGAACGTGAAGTCTTATCGCTTAGAGATAATTCATTGGTTCGCCGGCAAAATGCTGCTGGAACAGTCATTTGAGCACTTGACGTCCGACTCTGGAATCAATGACATATCAGCCAGGCTCGACGAGTTCACTTCTACACCTGGCTGGACAGGCAACAGGCTATACCCTGGCAACGGATATCTAAATATCGGATCGGATGTCCTAACAGGACGCCTTACCACCCCACAGATTGACCTCAGCAACAGCTATGGGCATTTGACTGTCCATATCACAGCCAAGTGTCCTGAAACGATGTTCATGAGTAACCTCAAAGTAACCTGTGGCGACTATGACACAACAATTGTCGCCACGCCTACCGGCATTGAAAATGTGTTCGTATTACCATGCATCAACAGCGGGAAAGAGACGATCAGTTTCAACAAGTCAGTAAGGGGGCAAGCCGTCATGCTCAGCAAAGTAAGCATCATGACGGGCGCTAACTCCAACCAATTCAACCCTGATGATGTGGCCTGTTATGAAGATATCAGCCGAAAATCCTTTGAGATTACAGAGGCTAAACAAGGAAACTACGCGATGCGCGTCCAGGCAGTTTACATTGATGGCACCACCTCGCAATGGAGCGAATACCAGCAATTCCAGCTTGACACGCTCATCGGTGATGTCAACCTTGATAATGAGATCAATATCGCGGACATCAACACGGCCATCAGTATGATTCTTGTCAATGACCAGAGCCAAGTTGGTGATGTGAACTCCGACGGGGAAGTCAACATAGCCGATGTCAACGCCATCCTTGACATCATCCTGGGAAACAACTGAGTCTAACACATCCCTTTCCACTGAGACGGATTCATCCGCTATGTAGAGACGCAAAATTTTGCGTCTCCAGGGCTGTATTTCGGTAATCCCCAACAATCTGAGACTCAAATTTTGCGTCCCTACAAAGAGCAACTGCTGGCCAATCCGTTGAATTCTGGAGTATATTCGTCTTAAATGGACTATACCAGATATAACACTCCGTTGAAGAAAACAAAAAGAATCACTGCTTCGGCAAAAAATGAGTGATTTCTTTTTTCTACCCTTGACTTGCATTATCTTTGTGGTGATTTATGGTTTCACCAAATGCAAGCATGTGATATGGAATTGAAAGAATTTATTGAGAATTATCGTAAAGCGTTCGGGGAAGGTGCTCAGTTGCCCTTGTTGTTCGGATACAGCGACACGCCAGTAGCGCAGACGGCAAAAATTGGCGGATGTTTCTTCAAGAGTTTGCAGGCAGCGCGCGAGGGCACACCCGTGGCGTTAAGTGCCGAAGTCATCGGCTGTGGTGGCGGCAAACTTTACACGGGTTTCAGCGATATGCCCAAGCGGGTGCCCAATTTCGTCTCATTGACCGAAAAATACAAACAGACGCCCGAGATGGTCGCCAACTATGTCAAAAGTCTAGAGATGCCCCGTGCCGCAAAACCTTATCTGAATTTTGTAAGAATCGACAAGGCTGAGTCGTTTGAAGGTTTTGAGGGCGTGATGTTCTATGCTACTCCTGATATGCTTTCAGGCCTGTGTGGGTGGGCATTCTATGACACCAATGAGCCCGATGCTGTGGTTGCACAATTTGGGTCAGGCTGCAGCACGGTGGTTTCGATGACCATCGTTGAGAATGCCCGTGGTGGGTACCGCTGTTTCCTCGGGTTGTTTGACCCGTCGGTACGCCCCTGGGTCGGCAAGAACGAATTGAGCTTCACTGTCCCGATGAGCCGCTTCACAGCAATGCTGGACACGATGCGGGATTGTTTCCTGTTCGGCTCTCATGCCTGGGAAAGAGTGAAAACTCGCATGCAGGAATAAAATTTGGCTGCTTTTCTTTTTGCATTGCCTTCAAAATCCAGTATATTTGCAAAACTTTTATTTTAACAGACTTTACTAAGATGAAAAAACTTTTCCTACTTGCTATTGCATTCATGGCGATGGGGCTCGTTATGAGTGCTCAAGGTGTCTTTTTGGCCCCAACAGTCGCCAGCCCCGAGATTGCTAAAGACGGATCAGTAACTTTTAAGCTCAAGGCACCTGCGGCCGACTCGGTGCGCTTAATCATTGACTCACGCGTAGATACATTGATGAAACGCACAGGTAACGAGACATGGAGCATCACCCTGCGCGACCTGGAACCTGACCTGTACATGTACTATTATATCGTTGATGGCTTGAAGGTTCTTGATCAGGAGAATGCCCAAGTGCTGCGCGATGTCAAGACTGTGATGAGCACCTTCGTACTTGACCCTAAGGGCGATAGCCCAGTGGCGACACACGATGTACCTCACGGCAAAGTCGAAGCGGTATGGTATGACTCCCCTACCCTCAAGACCAAGCGTCGCATGATGGTCTATCTGCCGGCTGGCTACGATGAAGGCCGTCAGAAGTATCCCGTATTTTACCTGCTGCACGGCACAGGTGGTGACGAGACAGTATGGTTGGAACAAGGCCATGCAGCCCAAGTGCTTGACAACCTCATCGCCGAAGGCAAAGCCGAGCCGATGATCGTGGTGATGCCCAACGGACACACCGACACGCCTGCGGCTCCTGGCTTGGGCCCGAACAGCAATGAGCAACCCACCTTTGCCCACAAGCAATGGATGGAGGGGACATTTGAAAGCAGCTTCAATGACATCGTTTCATGGATAGACAACAATTACCGCACGCGTGCTGCCAAGCGCTACCGCGCCATCGCCGGTCTATCAATGGGCGGCTACCACACGCTCTACATCAGCGCCAATCAACCCGATGATTTCGCCTATGTGGGCCTGTTTTCGGCAGCCATCGGCCGCATGGACCAGGGCAAGAGCAAAATATATGACGACCTTGAGGATAAACTCATCACCCAGTTCAAGCAACGTCCCCGTTTATACTGGATTGGCATCGGTAAGGATGATTTCCTGTACAAGGATAACGTCAACTTCAGGGGAATGATGGACAAGAATCGCTTGCGTTACACCTATTATGAGAGCGGTGCCGGTCACGAGTGGGCCAATTGGCGCGACTACTTGGTCATTTTCACCCAGCTGCTCTTCAAATAAAACAATAGTCGTCAGTTTTCAGTGGCATCCGCCAATAAACAACTGAAAGCTGAAAGCTGAAAACTGAAAACTAAAAACTGCAAACAGTAAACTGCAACTATGCTCGATACGTTGATTCAATTTTTCACTCAATGGGGATTTCTCGGACTGTTTCTGGGATCGTTCCTGGCCGGCAGTATTGTACCGTTCAGCAGCGAGGCATTGGTCATCGCCTGCGTTGGACCGTTGCACATGGATCCCGTCACCTGCCTGTTCGTGGCACTGGCGGGCAACGTGAGCGGTGGCATGACGTGCTACTGGTTGGGGCACTTGGGTAAAATTGAATGGATAGAGAAATATGCCCACGTGAGCGAGGAGAAACTCAACCGTGCTCTGCACTTTATGCACAATCGTGGCGCATGGATGGGATTCTTTGCCTTCATTCCCATGTTGGGAACTGCCATCAGCGTCGCGTTGGGCTATGTGCGTTCCAATGTCTGGATTGTGCTGGTCACCATGACCATCGGCAAACTGCTACGCTACGCCGCCATCATCTGGGGTTCCCTGAAACTCATTGACCTATTCTAAATTCACTAATCTCTAATCACTAATCAAAATTATGACACCTATTGAAATCCATAACGAATTATTGGCAGGACGTATTATCAAGCACCTGCAACGCCGCAACTTTAATGCTCACTATTGCGCTACCACTGCCGAAGCTATCTCCCTCGTCAAGTCACTTATCCCTGAGGGCAGCAGCATCACTTGGGGCGGATCCCAGACCATCCGCGAAATGGGACTGACCGACGAGCTCATCAACAGCGGCAATTACAAAGTCATTGACCGTGACAAGGCCGTAACCAACGAGGAGAAGCGCCAATGCTACCTCGATGCGATGGATGTGGACTACTTCCTCACCAGCGCCAACGCTATCACCCAGGACGGCGTCATCGTCAACATCGACGGCCGTGGCAACCGCGTCGCCGCCATTACCTGGGGCCCACACAACGTGATCCACGTCATCGGGATGAACAAGGTTGCCCCCACCATCGAGGCCGCACTTGCCCGCGCCCGCAATGTTGCCGCTCCTATCAACACCGCCCGTCTGGGTTGCGACACGCCCTGCCGCCTCGACGGTGTGTGCCACAACTGCAACAGCCCGCAGTGCATCTGCAACTACGTCCACTTCACCCGCAACAGTTTCCCAGCCCACCGCCACACCGTCATCCTCCTCGGCGAGAACTGGGGATACTGATGCCACAGAGCAGAAGAGGAATCGACAGTTATTGAGAAGAGACCATAGACATTGGGCTGCATGACGCTTATATTAAATTACCAAGATTATGAGCAAAGCAATAACTATAATTGACAAGGAATACACCCAATGGGTCAAGAGCCTTGTCTCACGCTACCGACAAAGCCAAATCAAGGCAGCCATAAGAGTAAATTATGAACAATTGAAATTTAATTGGTTGTTAGGGCGAGACATCGTAGAGATGAAAGTGGAAGAGCGTTGGGGTGAAAGCGTTATTGAACAATTGAGCAAGGATTTAAAAAGCGAGATGCCCCAAGTTGAAGGTTTATCAGTCACGAATCTGAGGTATTGCAGGCGTTTCTATCTCCTTTATTCTCAGACGGCTACAATTCGCCCCCAAATTGAGGGCGAAAGTATTGATGATGCTTCTTCCAAAATTCATCCCCAAGTTGGGGGCGAATTTCAATCATCCGATAACGCCTTGCCATGTGAAGGGATTTTCAAAGTGCCATGGGGACACCATAAACTCATCTTGGACAAGGTTAAAGGAGATGTAAACAAGGCATTATTTTTCATAAGCCAAACCATCGAGAATGGATGGAGCAGAGCCATTTTGCTTAATTGGATAAATACTGGACTCTATGAACGTAAAGGAAAGGCAATCACTAATTTCAAGCATACAATTCCCGACGAATCAAGTGATCTGGCTCAAGAACTGACGAAGGATCCTTATAACTTTGCTTTTATTGGAGTCACTAAAAGGCATAATGAAGCACAATTAAAAGAGGCTCTATTAACGAATATCACTAATTTTCTGATAGAACTTGGTACCGGCTTTGCTTATGTTGGCAAAGAATACCGTTTGCAGATTGGCGAAACAGAAAAGTTCATTGATTTGCTGTTCTATAATATCAAACTGAGGTGCTATGTTGTGATTGAAGTAAAGATTGACAAATTTGACTCAAAGGATATTGGACAATTAGGTACATATGTAACGGCAACAAACCACTTACTCAGAGAAGAGGGAAAAGATAACCCAACTATCGGTTTATTAGTTTGTCGAAGCAAAGACAACACACTTGCAAAGTATGCGCTGGAGTCAAGCAGCCAGCCCATCGGGATTTCGGAGTATGAACTTGAGAAATTTTATCCCGAGAAGGTAGAAGGCACCATTCCTACCATCAAAGAGATTGAGGCAAAACTGAACGAAAAAATAATGGACTAATATAATGGAACAGAGAAATTTGACTTTTATTGGGATTATCCCAGCGAGGTTTGCCTCGACGAGGTTTCCCGGGAAGCCGCTGGCAGTGCTGGGCGGCAAAATGATGATAGAACGGGTATATACCCAAGTGAGTAAAGTGCTGGACCATGTGGTAGTGGCTACCGACGATGACCGCATCATGGAGGCTGTGGCAGCCTTCGGCGGCAAAGCGGTGATGACGAGTACCGAGCACCGCAGTGGCACCGACCGTTGCCAGGAGGCCTACCTGAAGAATGGCGGCGGTGAGGATGTCATCATCAACATCCAGGGTGATGAACCGTTCATCCAGCCCGATCAGTTGCAAGCCATCATGGCGTGCTTTGACGACCCGACGACCGACATTGCCACGCTGGTGCGCCCCTTTGATGCCAGCCGCCCCTACAGCGAATTGGAGAACCCCAATTCACCCAAGGTGGTGTTGGACAACCAGATGCGAGCCCGCTATTTCTCACGTTCGGTCATCCCGTTTGTTAGAGGAAAGGAGCGTGACCAGTGGCCCGCCTTGACTCAGTATTATACTCATGTGGGCATGTATGCCTACCGTGCTAACGTACTGGCAGAGATCACGCGTCTGCCGCAGTCACCGCTGGAACTCGCTGAGTCGTTGGAACAGTTGCGCTGGCTAGAAAACGGCTACACCATCAAGGCGGGCATCACCACCACTGCTACCATCGGCATCGACACCCCCGAGGACCTCGCCCGTGCCGAAGAGTACCTACGTAACTCCTAATCCCTAACTTCTAACTCCTAACTAACGATTATGAAGGCTTCAATTCTCACATTAATTTGCCTATCACTAGCACTGGGTGCTAGCGCCCAGCCCGCCGGAGAACCGTGGATGGACCTACAAGTGAACGAAATCAACCGTTTGCCTGCCCACACGTCATTCACCGCCACTGATATCGTTCCTACACAATCAAGTCGTTACCTGTCGCTTGACGGCGACTGGAAATTCCATTGGGTTGCCAACCTCAACGAGCGCCCAACCGACTTTTACCGCACCGACCTTGATGATAGCGGCTGGGCGACGATGCCCGTGCCCGGGATGTGGGAACTGAACGGCTACGGCGATCCAGTGTATGTCAACATTGGTTTCCCGTGGCGTGACAACTGGAAGAATGACCCGCCCCGTGTGCCTGTCCAGGACAACCACGTGGGCACCTATCGCCGACACATCAGCCTTCCCGCTGATTGGAAGGGCAAGCAGGTCATCGCCCACTTTGGCAGCGTGACCAGCAACATCAATCTGTGGGTGAACGGCCAATTTGTCGGTTATGCTGAGGACAGCAAGATGGCGGCCGAGTTTGACATTACACCCTATCTCAAGGAGGGCGATAACCTGTTGGCGTTCCAAGTGATGCGCTGGTGTGACGGCACCTACAGCGAGGACCAGGACTTCTGGCGCCTGTCGGGTGTGGCACGGTCGAGTTTCCTCTACTGCCGCGATAAGAACTACCACATCGATGACTTGCGCGTGACAACAGGCCTTACCGATGATCTGAAAGACGGCACCTTGATGATTGCCCCCGTCATTACGGGCAAGGGCTCGATGAACTATCACCTGCTCGATGCCCGGGGCAATGAGGTCGCCATGACCCCCGTCGGCGTTAACCGCTGGACCGTATCCGGTGCCCAGCAATGGACTGCCGAGACGCCTTATCTCTACATCTTGGTTGCAACACTGGTTCCCGCCGACAAGAAAGCCAAGGGAGAGACCATTGTCCAAAAAATCGGCTTCCGTCGTGTGGAAATCAAGGATGGCCAACTGCTGGTCAACGGCAAGGCTATCTACATCAAGGGAGCCAACCGCCACGAGATGGACCCCGATGGCGGCTACGTCGTGTCGCGTGAGCGCATGATTGCCGACATCAAGGAAATGAAACGCATGAACATCAACGCGGTGCGCACCTGCCACTATCCTGATGACCCGCAGTGGTATGACCTATGTGACGAATACGGCTTGTATGTCATTGCCGAGGCCAACCAGGAGGGACACGGTTTCCACTACGATCCTAATACGGCTCCGACCTACAAGCCCATGTTTGCCAAGCCCATTCTGGAGCGCAACCAGCACAACGTGAGCGTGCAGTTCAACCATCCCAGCGTCATCGTGTGGTCGTTGGGCAATGAGACCTGCGACGGTCCCAACTTCACCGCCGCACGTGACTGGATACGCGCCACCGACCCCTCACGTCCCATCCACTGGGAGCGCGCCCAGGGCGGTGAGAACACCGACCTCATGTGCCCGATGTATGCCTCGCCCGAGTGGTGCGAGCGCTATGCCAGCAAACCCGAGAGCAAGAAGCCGCTCATCCTATGCGAGTACAACCATACAATGGGCAACTCAGGCGGCGGACTGATGGAATACTGGGATGTTGTGCGCCGAGTGCCCAAGTTCCAGGGTGGCTTTGTATGGGACTTCGTGGACCAAGGTCTGCGCGTGAAGACCGCCGACGGCAAGGAATACTTCTCCTATGGCGGGGACTACAACACCCATGACCCCAGCGACAACAACTTCAACTGCAACGGCCTCGTAAGCCCCGACCGCGTGTGGAATCCGCATGCCTATGAGACCGCCTATTACTACCAGAACGTCTGGGCCGAGGACGTGAACGTGAGCCAAGGTGACATCGCCGTGAGGAACGAGTTCTTCTTCCGTGACCTGAGCAACGTGAAAATGCGGTGGCAACTGCTCGTCGATGGCGAGTCCGTCCTCAACGGCGAGGAGAACAACCTCAACGTCGCTCCCCAAGGTCGCCAGATGCTACATCTGCCCATCGCAAACACCCTTGCTGCGCTTGAGACTAACAGCGAAGTCATGCTTAACGTTGACTTCATGCTCAAGCAAGCCGAGCCACTGATGGAGGCAGGGCAGCGAGTAGCTTATGCTCAGTTACCTGTCATCAAGGTAGCACCACAAGCCGCCTCACTGCCTCATGATAAGGCAAAATTCAGCGTCAAGCAAGCCAAGCAATGCCCGCTGACCATTGCTGGAGACGGTGTGGAGATAGCTTTTGATGGCAAGACAGGTTTCATGACCAAGTACGTTGTTAACGGTATCTCCATCGTGGGAGAAGGCGGTACGTTGAAGCCTAACTTCTGGCGCGCTGTGACCGACAACGACATGGGCGCATGGTTACAGCAAAAACTGAAAGTGTGGCGCAATCCCGCAATGAATTTAACCTCACTTGGCGTGGACAAAAAAGCGTCAAGCAAGTCACAGGTGACCGTCGTCGCACGTTACGACATGCCCGAGGTGCATGCAAAGCTCACGCTGACCTACGAAATACACGCTGGCGGTGCCATGTGCATCACTCAAGGCATAGCCTTTGATGACAGTTATACCGAATTGCCCGAGATGCTGCGTTTCGGCATGGTGATGGAAATGCCTTACCAGATGGATAACAGCGAGTTCTATGGCCGCGGTCCCGTCGAGAACTATGCCGACCGCCGCTACAGCCAGCGCCTGGGCATCTACCGCCAGACCGCCGACGAGCAGTTCTATCCCTACATCCGTCCGCAAGAGACAGGCACCAAGGGCGACATCCGCTGGTGGAAGCAGTGTGACGGTTCAGGCAATGGCATCAAGGTGGCCGCTGACAAGCCATTCTATGCCAGCGCACTGCACTATGACATCGTGATGCTTGACGAGGGCGACGAAAAGCACCAGCGCCACCCGTCGCAGTTGACCAAGTCAACATTCACCGTTCTCACCCTTGACAGCGAACACTGCGGTGTGGGCGGCATCGATAGCTGGGGCGCCCGTCCGCTGGAGCAATACCGTCTCCCCGCCATTGACCGCACCTGCTCCTTCACCATCACCCCGATTGTATCCAACTAACAACTGGAACTGATTTTAACAACTGAACCATCTGAAAAATCTGAGTTAATTCTCAGAGCATTCAGATGGTTCAGTTGTTGTAGCATTTAAAGGAATGCGGATGCCTCTCTAAACTCTAACCACTAAACTCTAAACTGCAAGCGCAGCGAGCATTACTACTCGCTGTAGTTGTGGTCAATGACAATGGATACCGTGTCGTCGGGGACAAGGGGCTGTAGCTCGGCCTTCAGTTCGTCGATAAAGGCGGCATCGTCGTGGATGGTGATATCGGGAACAATATCGATTGAAACACGTTTTTCGTCCTCGAAGTAATAGAAGCCATGGACCTGCTCGACGTGCTCGTGGGCGGCAGCGGCCTGCATGAGGGTGTGCTGCAACTGGGCGCGCTTGTTTTCGCCAGTAGCGACTGCATACACACCAACGGTCATAATGATGCCATGACGCTCAAACATCTCTTCGCTGATGCGGCGCGTGAGGCCGTGAATCTGATGGGCATTCATCGTATCCATTACGTTGATGTGCAAGGAGCCGATTTGTACGTCAGGGCCATAATTGTGGACAATGATGTCAAACACGCCATGCACGCCGTCAAAGTCATTGACCTCCTTCTTGATTTGAGACAGCAGTTCAGGCGAAATCTTGGCGCCGAGCAGTTCGTTGACTGGCGAGGCAAGCATCTCGATACCGGCCTTGATGATGACCAGCGAGATGAGGGCTCCCAGGATGCCGTCGAGCGACACGTCCCACAGCAGCATCACGCCAGCCGAGATGAGCGTCGCTAGCGTAATGATGGCATCGAACAGGGCATCGGAGCCCGAGGCGATCAATGCGTCGCTCTTGAGTTTCTCACCCTGTGACTTGACATACCTGCCAAGCACCAGTTTCACGACAATCGCCACAATGATGACGATGAGCGTAGTAGTGGTATAGGTAGGCTCGGTGGGATTGAATATCTTCTTGACCGACTCAATGAGCGAGGTCACACCCGCTGTGAGTACGATAACGGCGATAATGATGGCGCTGAAGTACTCGATGCGGCCAAAGCCGAAGGGGTGCTTCCTGTCGGCGGGACGTTGAGACAGCTTTGTGCCGATGATGGTAATGACACTCGAGAGCGCGTCGCTCAGGTTGTTCACGGCATCCATAACGATGGCTACTGAACTGGCTAACAAACCTACACCCGCTTTAAATGCAGCAAGCAACACATTGGCAATGATGCCTATCCAACTTGTCCTGATAATCTGTGAAGAACGATCCATGATTTATTTTAGTTGTGTTTTTTGATTTTTTGCAATTTTTAATTCATTGAATTATAGTCGTTTACATGCAACACACAATAATCACGACTCCAGTTGATTGGAATCAACAATTACTGTCTGTTGGGGGTTGCCACAGGAAGAGGCCTGCAGCAGTGGCAAGCTGTCGGACCAATTCAAGCAAGGCGGGCGACAGGTTGTAGAGGGTGAGATTGGTGTCGCCACCGCTGGCAGTAATCAGAGCATCGCCATCGCCAATCAAGACGCACAGGTGACCGTTTTGCAGACTTTCCATCAACCACTTTTCCAGCATCTTGGGATCGGGATAAAGCCATTCATCGCCACCATCCCGGCTTACCAACAGGTCGTAGTAGCAATTCAATTTCAGCAACACGTCGGCAAACTGGCGGCACAAGCGTTCATGCTGCGGTTCCTCAAGATAATATTGCTCCACAGCAAAAAACTGTCCCGCACTGTCCTGCGGTACCTGCATCGGCAAGAAGTCAATCACCCAATAAGGCGCTTCCAGCAACTGTTCTACGATTCTGTCATATTCCTGTTCCATAACTGTCTTGCAAAATTAGCATTTTTCCCAAATCTGAAAAAAAACCGAGCCAAGAATTTGTTCTACCCTCAATTTGCACTATCTTTGCAAATTATAACTTAATCAAAAACGACCGTGAGCAATAATAACGACAAGAATTCGGGCGGATTTAACCGCTTTCGTGACCGCCATCCCATACTGGTAAACTCAGCTCTGATGGCTTTGGCATTGGTAGCTTTTGGCTATATTGCCCTGCTGTTTATCGACGTTTTCACCTCCCATGGCCAACAGGTGCAGGTGCCTGACGTACGCAACATGCCATTGGAGAAAGCTATAGATATCCTTGAAGATGCTGGCTTGCGCTGGGAAATCAGTGACTCGACCACCTTCTACGAGAACTACAAACCAGGAACGGTCATTGACCAAGACCCGAAGGCCAAGTCTTATATCAAGAAAATACGTATCATTTACTTGAGTGTTAACGCAATGCACGCTCCTATCATTGCACTGCCTAAACTGGTAGAGTTGCCCGGCAGACAAGGCATGGCGACCCTCAAGGCAATGGGCTACAAGAACGTCACCATGGACAGTGTGCCCAGCGAAATGGGCGGCCTCATCCTGGAAGTGACTGTTGACGGCCACCATGTGGCACCAGGCACTCCTGTCAGCGTGAACAGCAAAATCAAGATCACCGTGGGCGACGGCTCCATCGTTGACCTTAACCCTGAACAGATTCTTGATCCTGAAATGCTGGACTCCATCGACGAAGCCAACTATCAAGACGCCCAAAAGACCTATGAGGAAGAAATGAAGGCGGCCCAGGCTCGTGCTGAACAAGAACGCAAGTCTCAGTCATCCGAAGAAAAGAAAGACAAAGATAAGGACAAAGATAAGAACAAAGATAAGAAAAAGGATCAGGACAAGAAGTCCTCAGATAAAGACAAGAAAAAAGATCAAGACAAGGGCAAGAAGAACTGACCTTGGACGCTCTTTTTGCAGATAATTCATTATCTCATGCGTATTAACTTCACATTATCATTAACCCTTTAAGTTTATTAATCATGGCTGAATCCAAATTTTACGAGAAATGCAAAAATGCTGATTTTGAAAGAATTTTGACTGAAAAAGGTTATAAATACTTTACGAAGGGTGCTTATAATCTGAACATCATTGGTGTTAGATCTGATCAGCAGGGCAAAGTCACTAATCTGTATGATGACCTGCTCGTTGTCATCTATCGCACTCCTAAAAGCGAAGAATTTACCCGAGTGCTTTATAAAATTACTACTGAACCTGGACTTTATTATATGGTTCAGAAATTACTTAATAAAAAAGGTACAAGCATTCTTGTTCCCGGCCAATATCGTGGTTGCTATAAGGTCGGCAAGCATAAAGGCAAATATAAAGCTCTAGTACAAAATAAAGCCGTCAAGGTTTATAGGGACAATAATAAAGATAAGGTTTATACTTTAAAGCCCAAAACAATAGATACTGGAATATTTGGAATTAACATTCATAGATCTAATGAGTTTGAAGAAAGTGTCTATATAAATAAATATTCCGCTGGATGTCAAGTATTTGCTAATCCAAAAGAGTTTGAACGCTTCATGTATCTTTGTGATAAACAAAATGAAGCCTTTAAGGATTCTAAGACTTATGACGGTACTTTTACTTATACTCTACTGAATGAAAGTGACCTTATTTATTAATTGAATGATAAGGTAAAAAAGTAAGATAAGCTCTAAACGGTCAAGAAGAAATAAAAACCATTAACTTTTATCAATCAGGCATTTAGAATATTCCATGGCATTGGACGACGAGCTGCTGGACGACGAATTGGAATCAGGCGGCAAGGACGAGATACAATATGAATACAGCGAACCCGACTTCACCGAGGACGGGCGCGACTACTGGGAGCATTACCATTATGTGGTAGAGCCAGGGCAGGTGTTGCTACGCATCGACAAATACCTGGTCGAACGCATCAAGGGCACTAGCCGCAACCGCGTGCAGAATGCTGCCGAGGCACAATGCATCCGCGTGAACGGGCGCCCCGTCAAGAGCAACTATCGCGTGCACCCTGGCGACGTCATCAGCGTGGTGATGGATCGCCCCCGCTATGAATGTGAAATCGTTGCACAGGATATCCCGTTGAACATCGTCTATGAGGACGCCAGCCTGATGGTGGTCAACAAGCCAGCGGGCATGGTGGTTCACCCCGGGCACGGCAACTTCGACGGCACGCTGGTCAACGCCCTGGCCTGGCACTTCAAGGACAACCCTGACTATGATGTGACTGACCCGCGCCTGGGTCTCGTTCACCGCATCGACAAGGACACCAGTGGCCTGCTCGTCATTGCCAAGACGCCCAATGCCAAAACATCGCTCGGTGCCCAGTTCTTCAAGAAGAGCACCAAGCGACAGTACATTGCTGTGGTATGGGGCGAAATGAAAGAACTTGACGGGACTGTAACGGGCAATATCGGGCGCGACCCGCGCGACCGTGTGCTGATGAAGGTATTCCCTGATGGTGACCAGGGCAAGCATGCCGTTACTCATTGGCACACCGTGGAAAATCTGGCTCATGTGGCCGTCGTTCAATGTCAGCTGGAGACGGGCCGCACCCACCAGATACGCGTTCACATGAAGCATATCGGGCATCCGCTATTCAACGATGCCCGATATGGTGGTGACAAAATCCTGCGTGGCAACCGCTCATCGAGCTACGCCCAGTTCATCCATAACTGCTTCGACCTGTGCCCACGCCAAGCCCTACACGCCAAGACCCTCGGCTTCGTTCACCCCGAGACCGGCCAACAGATGGACTTCGACAGCGACATCCCCGACGACATGGCCGCCCTCATCACCAAGTGGGAAGACTACGCCCGCAACCTCGCCACCAAATAAACGACATAAAGCAATTGCTTTAGTGATTCCCTTTTGCTGGTCTCAAACCGTCTAGAATTCAGGGATAGTGGATAGCACGATAAAAGAATGATGAAACGCCTGATTACATATCTCTTACTGTTGCTTATCAGCCTGTCCACGATGAGCCAGGTATCCTATCGGAAATACAACAAGTACATGGATCGGGACGAGTTCTTTGACCGCAGCGGGACAAGAATCGGCTATGCCAAGTATGACAAATACATGGGCCGCACCGTGTACTATGACAGGAGCGGGAACGTCGTGAAATATGAAAAAGAGGACCGCTATATGGACCGGATTGATATCACCGACAAGAATTACAACCGCATCGGTTACAAGAAATGGGACAAATACATGGAGCGGTGGGAGGTCTATGACAAGAACGGGAAAATGACCATGTACTACAAGTGGAACAAGTACTTGGACCGATGGGATTACTATGAATATTGATTTCTTGATTCAAATCTTATAAATATCAAGAAAACCTATTACCTTTGCGGAAAATACTAACCCGAAAATACTTCAAACATGACTATTCTGAGAAAACTTGCTGTGATTGTCGCGGTGATGCTGACAATCGGTGCTGCGGCACAAACCAACCCGTTGTGGATGCGTTTTTGCGCTATTTCACCTGACGGTAAGACGATTGCATTCTCCTACAAGGGCGACTTGTTTACCGTTTCTACCCAAGGTGGCATAGCCCATCAGCTGACATCAAATGATGCCTATGATGCCTACCCCGTCTGGAGCGCCGATGGCCAGAGCATCGCCTTTGCTTCGGCACGCGAGGGAAGCCTCGACGTGTTTGTCGTTGGAAAGGAAGGCGGCATCCCTAAGCGTCTCACCACCGACAGCGGTAACGAGACCCCGATGTGTTTCCTCGACGACAAGACGGTGCTCTTCGAGGCCACCAACATGCCCACGGCAAAATCCATCCTCTTTGCCAGCAGCCAATTCCCGCAGGTGTATCAGGTGAGCACCGATGGCGGCAGGGCACGCCTGTTCTCGGAATTGCCGATGCAGGACCTGAGCATCAACAGCCGTGGAGACATCCTCTACCACGACATCAAGGGCTATGAGGATCCCTTCCGCAAACATCACACAAGTTCCATCACCCGAGACATCTGGCTGAAGCAGAACGGGAAGTTCACCAAGCTCACCGACTTCAACGGTGAGGACCGCACGCCCCGCTGGGCTGCCGACGGCAACGCCTATTACTACCTGAGCGAAAAAGACGGGACTTTCAACGTCTATAAGAACACCATCGGTGGACAAGCCAAGCAGCTTACCCGCCACACGAAACATCCTGTACGCTACCTGACAGTTGCCAACAATGGCACATTATGCTACAGCTACAATGGTGAGATTTATATCCTGAATGAGGGCGGTGAACCTCAGAAGGTCAATATCACCATCAATGCCGACCGCAGCGAGAAAGAGCTGATTCGCCAAATCAAGAAAGACGGCGCAACCGCTATCAGCGTTTCTCCTGGTGGCAAGGAAATCGCCTTTGTAATGCACGGCGATGTTTACGTCACCTCGGTGGACTACAACACGACCAAGCAGATTACCGACTCGCCCGAGCAAGAGCGCACCATCGATTTCTCGCCCGACGGCCGCAGCATCGTCTATGACAGCGAGCGTAACGGCATGTGGCAGATTTATCAGACGTCCATCAAGAACAAAGATGAAAAACTGTTCACCTATGCCACCGACTTGGTGGAAGAACAGCTCACCAATACAGGCCACACCTCCATCCAGCCGCAATACAGCCCTGATGGCAAGAGCGTTGCCTTCCTCGAAGACCGCGCCACCCTGCGTGCCGTTGACGTGAAGAGCAAGGCCGTGCGCACCCTCATGGATGGCAAGTATATCTATTCCTACAGCGACGGCGACGTGTGGTTTGAGTGGAGTCCTGACAGCCGCTGGCTCCTCTCCTCCTATATCGGCACTGGTGGCTGGAACAGCCAGGATGTTGCACTTGTCAACGCCAGCGGCAACGGCGAGGTGCACAACTTGACCGAGAGTGGCTACAACGAGGGTAATGCCAAATGGGTGCTCGGCGGCAAGGCGATGATTTTCACCAGCGACCGCGCGGGCTATCGTAGCCACGGTAGCTGGGGCACCGAGGATGATGTGTATATCATGTTCTTTGACCTAGACGCCTACGAGCGCTTCAGGATGACCAAGGAGGAGAAGGTGCTGCGTGAAGAGGCCGAGAAAGAGCAGAAGAAAGAAGCCGAGAAGGAAAAGAACGACAAGGCTGGCAAAAAGAAAAACGATAAAAAGAAAAAGGCCGCGGCCGACGAAAAGCCTGCCGTGCCTGCACTGCAGTTTGACTTGGAGAACTGCCGTGACCGCATTGCGCGCCTGACCGTGAACTCTTCCCGCCTGGGCGATTATGTCCTGTCCAACGGCGGTGACACGCTCTATTATCAGGCAGCCTTCGAGGGCGGCATGGACCTGTGGAAACATGACCTGCGTGAAAACAAGACCGAAATCGTGCTCAAGGGCGTGGGCGGTGGTTCCATGGAGCTGGACAAGGACGGCAAGAACCTCTTTGTCTGCACGGGCAATGGCATCAAGAAGATTGACTTGGGCAAAGGCAAGCCCGAGCCCATCAGCTTTGAGGCCAACTTCAACTACCGTCCCTATCAGGAACGCGAGTACATCTTCAACCACATCTGGCAACAGGTCAAGGACAAATTCTACGTCGAGGACATCCATGGCGTGGACTGGGAAGGCTACCGCGAGAATTACAAGCGCTTCCTGCCCTACATCAATAACAACTACGACTTCCGCGACATGTTGAGCGAGATGCTGGGCGAATTGAACGGTTCCCACACCGGTGCCCGCTACAGCGCCCCGGGAGCGAGCCTCAAGACCGCTGCTCTTGGCCTCTTCTTGGACAATTCCTATGAGGGCAACGGCCTTCGTGTCGAGGAGGTCATCAAGCGTGGCCCCTTTGACGTGAAGAAGACAGGTGTCACCCCCGGCTGCATCATCGAGAAAATCGACGGTCACGACATTCTGGCCGGCGAGGATTACAATTGGATGCTTGATGGCAAGGCTGGCAAGCCCATCCATGTCACCGTCTATAACCCGACGACAAAGAAGCGTTCTGATGTCACCATCAAGGCCATCAGCAAGGGCGAACAGAATGAACTGCTCTACAAGCGCTGGGTGGACCGCAACCGTGCTCTGGTGGACAGCCTCTCGGGCGGCCAGCTGGCCTATGTCCATGTCAAGGAAATGAACAGCCCGTCGTTCCGCACCGTCTATCGCGAACTGCTCAGCGATAAGAACCGCAACCGCAAGGCTGTCATCGTCGATGAACGCCACAACGGCGGCGGCTGGCTGCACGATGACCTGTGCACCCTGCTCAGCGGCAAGCAGTACCAGGACTTTGTGCCTCATGGCAAGGTGGTTGGTGCCGACCCGTTCAACAAGTGGACCAAGCCTTCTTGTGTACTCATGTGCGAGGACGACTACAGCAATGGTCACGGCTTCCCCTTTGTCTATAAGGAATTGGGCATCGGCAAACTCATCGGTACCCCTGTGCCTGGCACGATGACCGCCGTCTGGTGGGAGACGCTAATCGACAGCTCAATGATCTTCGGCATCCCGCAAGTTGGCTGCCGTGACATGCGTGGCAACTACTGCGAGAACACCCCGCTGCTGCCCGATGTTGAGGTCTATAACACCCCCGAGGACTACATCACCGGCCATGACCGCCAACTCGAACGCGCCGTCCAAGAAATGCTGAAGTAACATCCATCACAACAACACAAAATCAGGTCGGGAACCCTCTCCACGGTTCCCGACTTTTTTCTTTTTCTTAAGGAACAAGAATGATCCTTGGGGTCAAGTGGCTTTCTCCTGTCACGGTGTGATGACACCCCCTTGCCAGAGTTTGGCAAGGAAGTCACGAATGGGCCAAATCTCGATGCCATCGACAAGGCGTGGATATATTTCACGAGATACCACATATCGCTTGACACCAGGATGCTCTTCGGCGAAGGTGCGTAGCCCCTTCAATTGGGCGTTACGCACTTCAGTAGAGGACTTGAATTCTATCGCTACCTCGGCGTCGCCGATAACGCAATCCACTTCAATGCCACTTGATGTGCGCCAATAGGACAATTGTTTACGAGAGTGGTGGTAGCCAAGATATGCTCTCAATTCTTGGACCATCAAGTGTTCAAAGGCATGACCATAATCTGCTGTATCAGGTTTAAGCGGAGTTCTTTCCAGCAGGTAGTTGGGGATTCCCACATCAAAGAAATAGAATTTGGGACTTTGTACCAAGCGCCTCTTGATGGTGCGTGTATAGGCTGGAAGCATAAAGCCAAACATCGTTTCTTCCAATATTGAAAAATACTCCTTTACCGTCTTGGCAGACACTCCACATTCAGCAGCAATGTTTGTATAATTGACAATCTCAGTGTCACTCAATGCCGCTACTTCAAGAAAACGAGTGAAAGCCGACAAATTACGCAATACCAATTCTGCAACAATTTCTTGTTGGATGTAATCATCAATATAGGCCTGCAGACGCCGCACGGGATTCTTTGCTAAGTAATGAGGTGGTATAGTCCCATAGTTAAGTGCACGTTCAAGGTCAAAATCATCAATCTCGGCACTCACCAATGGGAACAGCGTGTTAGATAACGCCCGACCGCCTAACAGGTTTGCACCACTACGACGTAACTTGCGTGCACTAGAGCCGCACAAGATGAAATGCAGCCCTTGGTTCTGGATTAACCAGTGAACCTCATCAAGCAGGTCAGGTACTTTCTGAACTTCATCGATGATGACCACCGAGCCTTTGGGCAACAATATGAGTTGTTCCCTCATCAGCGATGGGTTACGTGACAGGGAGCGAAACAGATTAGCGTTCAGCAGATCATAGTACCTGGCCTTAGGGAACAACGCTTTCAATAACGTGCTCTTTCCTGTCTGTCTGGCACCCCACAAGAAAAGACTGTCATCCTGTATTTCGTCAAGTGAAAGAATGCGTGGATACATAACTAAATTATTGATGATTTGCGGCAAAATTACACAAAAAATTTATTTCTAAAAAAAATTCAATAAAAAAACTTCATTTTATTGATTATTATGCTTTTAAATCGCGCAAATCGGGAGTACTACTTCGGATTTGCAATGTAAATCGGGAGTAGCACTTCGGATTTACACAATGAATGCCACCACGATAGCAAGGAGAATTATGTTAATCTTGGCTGCAGCAAACGAAGTTTCACAACAACTATAGCATGGGCTTAGACTTTTCAGTTGTTTATCGTAGGGCCTCGTCTTCGCGTGGCCTTAATTCGTGTAATTCACGTTGGCTCTGCAGGGTTAATGGGTTAAATTTGCATGTGCCTCAACAAAACCAAATCAAAATTTGGCATTTTGCGCTTTTAGCACTAATTTTGTGGGTTAAGAATAATTGAACAACCAAAAAACCGAGAGGTGTCGACAAGAGCCTCTGCAATACTTTACCACTATGATAGAGAACGAGAACATACCCATTCCAGTTGAGTATCAGGACATTTGCCCGATTCCTGACAAGGATTTTCAAACGGCAATGACCATCCTGGTTCAGGAACCTGGTTTCCAGAAGATTGTGGCTATGGCACTGCCCAACTACAAGTACTCGGAATTCAAACACGTGCTGCTGAGCATCAACTCCAAGCATGAGTTCCAGGTCAAGGTGATGAAACCCTTCATCGAGGGTCTCATGGCCAAGACGGCGACTACGCTCACCACGAGTGGCACCGAGAACCTGGACAAGGAAGTGCCCTATACCTTTGTCACCAACCACCGCGACATCGTGCTCGACTCGGCCCAGCTAAGCTATCTGCTCATCAAGGGCGGCCGCGATGCCTGCGAAATCGCCATCGGCAATAACCTGCTCATCTATGACTGGATCACCAAGCTGGTGCGCATGAACAAGAGCTTCATCGTGAAGCGCAACCTGGGCCGCATCCAGACGCTGACCGCTGCCGTACAGCTGTCGGGCTACATGCACTTTGCCGTGCAGGAGAAACGCGCCTCGCTGTGGATTGCCCAGCGCGAGGGACGTTGCAAGGACAGCAACGACCGCACTCAGGAGAGCCTCATCAAGATGCTGGCCTACGGCAACCGCGACAAGTCCTTCCTCGACAGTCTCAAGGAATTGAACATCGCACCCATCTCAATCAGCTATGAGTATGATCCCAACGACTACCTCAAGGCCAAGGAGTTCCTGTGCAAGAGCAAGAACCCCAACTGGCGCAAGGCGCCCGAGGACGACCTCATCAGCATGAAGACCGGTATCATCGGCCACAAGGGTGAGGTACACTACGCCTTCACGCCCTGCATCAATGAGGAACTGGACAAGATTCCCGAGGGTCTGGACAAGTTCCTGGTGGTTGACCGCGTGTGCGCCATCATTGACCACGCCATCCATCAGAACTACAAAATCTATAAGACCAACTACATCGCCCACGACATCCTGTTTGATGACAAGCTCTTTGCCGACAAGTACACTCAGGAGGATCGCGAGTCATTCGAGCAGTACCTCTCCAGCCAGATTGACAAGACCGAAGGTCTGAAGTTGAGCGAGGCCGACCGCTTCTACATGTACAACAAGATGTTGCAGATGTACAGCAACCCGCTCACCAACTACCTGGAGGCAACAAAGTAGGCTTCAAGCTTTAGCTGTTAGGCTTTAGGGGGCATCCGCGATAACCTAAAGTCTAAGGTCTAGAGTCTAAAATCTAAGGTCTAAAGTCCAAAACGCCTAAAATGAAGATTCACTGGTTAGGATTAATCGTCGTGGCGGTGCTCTGCATCGCCATGGACGTTTTTATCTGCCGAAGGTTGCGCCGTAGCGGCTACCGTGGACTGGCGTGGTTCAACGGCGCCTTGGCTGTGCTCACCGCAGCGCTGACCACCGCCGTTGCCGTGATGCCACTCAACGAGGCTTCAACGCCCAACAGCACCTTTGTACTAGGTCAATACATGCTTTACACCTTCTTCGCCATTCTGGCGCCCAAGGCGTTGGGAATGCTGGTGTACGGCATTGGACGACTATTGAAGCAAGGGTGGATGACAATATGTTCCTTCATTGTGGCAGCACTGGTGTTCGGCATCATGTGGTGGGGAGCCATTGTCACTCCCGGCAAAATCGAGGTGAACGAGGTGGAAATGGCATTTGACAACCTGCCCGATGCCTTTGATGGCTACCGCATCGTGCAGTGGAGCGATGCCCACCTAGGCACCTACAACGGTCGAACCGCCATCGTTGAGCGCCAGATCAATACCATCAACGACTTGCACCCCGACATGATCTGCTTCACAGGTGACCTCGTGAGCCGCAAGACCGATGAAGCACTACCCTATCGTGACCTGTTGGCTAGGTTACATGCTCCCGACGGCGTGTTCTCGGTGCTCGGCAACCACGACTATGACAACTACGTGCGTTGGGATGACGAGAACGCCCAGATTGCCGACCGCAAGGCACTGTGTGACCTACAAGCCACCGCCGGGTGGAAATTGCTCAACGATGACTACACGCTCATCAAGCGCGGTGAAGACCAGATAGTACTCATCGGCACCGAGAACTTCGGCGACCACCCGTTTGAGAAGCGCGGCAACCTTGCCAAAGCATATAGCGGACTAAAAGACGGCAACTTTAAAATCCTGTTGCAGCACAACCCCTATGCCTGGCGTGCCAACACATTGACCAACAGCAATATCGACCTGATGCTTGCCGGCCACACCCACGCCTGGCAACTCATGCTCAAGTTGGGCAACTGGCGCTGGTCACCGGCAAGCATACGCTATCCCGAGTGGGGCGGAGCCTACCGTGAGGGCAACCAGTGGCTCTATGTCAACATCGGCACCGGTATGGTGGGACCACCCATGCGCATCGGCACCACCCCCGAAATCACCGTCATCACCCTCAAGAAAAAGAAATAATCACCCTCTCCCAGTTATTCCCTATTTTCCCAGTTTTCCCAGTTATTCCCAGCTATGGCAGACAAACTCTCAACGCTCATTTCCCAAGAGCTGAACATACCCATTAACCAAGTGGCAGGCACCGTCAATCTGCTTGACGATGGTGCGACCATCCCGTTCATCAGCCGTTACCGCAAGGAGGCGACAGGCAACCTCGACGATTTTTCCATCCAGTCTATTGACCAACGGCTGCGTTACTACCGCGAATTGGAGAAGCGCCGCGCCACCATCCTCAAGACCATCGAGGCACAAGACAAACTGACTCCCGAACTGGCCGACCGCATCAACAACTGCTGGGATGCCAACACGCTGGAAGACATCTACCTGCCCTACAAACCCAAACGCAAGACCCGCGCCGAAGCAGCTCGCCAACTGGGGCTCGAGCCGCTGGCCAAAATCATCATGTCGCAACGCAGCGGCAATATCGAGGAACGGGCAAAACAATTTGTTGATGGTGACAAGGTGCCCGACACCGATGCAGCCATCACGGGAGCACAAGACATCATCGCCGAGTGGGTTAGCGAAAACGAGGCGGTGCGCAACGCGGTTAGACGAGGCTTCAAGTATGACGCGCGACTCGTCTCCCACTTCGTCAAGGGCAAGGAGATTGAGGGCCGCAACTATGAGAACTACTATGAGTACTCCATGCCGTTGAAGCGCGTTTCATCTCATCAGTTACTGGCCATCCGCCGTGGCGAGAAGGAAGGCTTCCTCAAGGTCGGTATCGAAATCAACGATGACCGCACGCTTGACAATATCGCACGCATCGTGGTCAAGGGCAATGGCGAAGCATCACAGCTAGTTGATGAGGCTGCCGAAGACAGCTTCAAGCGCCTGGTCAAGCCATCTATCGAGACGGAGTTTGCAACGGCAGCCAAAGAGAAAGCCGATGACGAGGCCATTGAAACCTTCGCCCAGAACGTGCGCCAACTGTTGTTTGCGCCGCCCTTGGGCCGCAAGCGCGTATTAGCCGTCGATCCCGGCTTCCGCACCGGCTGCAAAGTTGTCTGCCTTGACGAGCAGGGCAACCTGCTGTATAACGATGTCATCTACCCCACCGCTCCCCACAATGACATCGAGGGGGCGACCAAGAAGATACACTCGCTCACCGAGGCCTACAAGATTGACGCCATCGCCCTGGGCAACGGCACGGCCAGTCGCGAGACCGAGCGTTTTCTGAAGCGCATCCGTTACCGCCGACCCATCGACGTGTTTGTCGTGAGCGAGAATGGTGCTTCCATCTATAGCGCCAGCAAGATTGCCCGCGACGAGTTCCCCGACAAGGACGTGACCGTGCGCGGTGCCGTTTCTATCGGACGCCGTCTGCTCGATCCACTTGCCGAATTGGTCAAGATTGACCCCAAGTCCATCGGCGTGGGACAGTACCAGCATGACGTGGACCAGACACGGCTCAAGGAGGCCCTGGACTTCACGGTGCAGAGCTGCGTGAACAGCGTCGGCGTGAACGTCAACACGGCCTCCAAGGAACTGCTCACCTACATCGCAGGCCTCGGCCCCACCCTCGCCCAGAACATCGTGGATTATCGCGCTGCCAACGGCCACTTCACATCACGCCAACAGCTGCTCAAGGTACCCAAACTGGGTCCAAAGACCTTTGAGCAGGCGGCAGGTTTCTTGCGCGTACCCGAGAGCGCCAATCCATTGGACAACAGCGCCGTCCATCCCGAGCGTTACGCCCTTGTAGAGCGCATGGCACGGGACTGCGGTTGCAGCATCGCCGACCTCATCAAGGACAAGGCACAACGCGACAAGATTGACCTGCAACGCTATCTCTCCAAGGATGTAGGCGAACCCACCTTGCGTGACATCATGAGCGAGCTGGAGAAACCTGGACGCGACCCTCGCTCGACGGTGCAAGTATGGGAATTTGACGAGAACGTCAACGACATCAAGGACCTGAGAGAAGGCATGGAGCTGAATGGCATCGTCACCAACGTCACCCAGTTTGGCGCTTTCGTCGATCTGGGCATCCACAAGGACGGCCTCGTCCACGTGTCTCAGATGCCTCAGAAGGGTCTTCCCCCCGCCCGCCAGGTCCACGTCCACCAGCACGTCCGCGTCCGCGTCGCCAGCATCGACCATGACCGCGGCCGCATCGCCCTCTCCATGCGCGGCATCGACCAACCCAAGTAAGAGTCAACGATTGATGAGATCTTTCGTTTTTGCTATCATCATGTGCCTTGCCATCAGTTTTACAACTGGTGCAATGATGCCTGAACCTCATTCTTTGGGGGCTCTTTCCAGTGTCACCAAAGTGACTACAAAGAAGACCAAAAGCAAAAAGAAAAGCAAGGCCAAAACCAAGAAGAAATCAGCTCAAAAGAAGAAAACGTCCCGTGTCAACAAATACTGGGAAATGGGCTACGATGACGGCTATGAAGACGGTTTCAACGACGGTGCTGACTACGGCGGTGCCTATGAAGACAGTTACGCCCCCCAGACCAAACTCCGTGGCAAGGCCCGACAACAATACCTGGACGGCTACGAACGAGGTTACGACGAAGGCTTCGAAGACGGTCGCAGCGACCGCGACGGCTATTAAACCACGATCGTAGCGAAAACGACCTCTCCATGCACAGCATAGACCAACCCCCAAAGGGAATTAATCGCCATACGACAGTCTTACCTAATGCTCGTTATCGTTTTGCAATCCGATAAAATGACATTTTTTCGTTTTATACTCCGATAAAATGCACTTATTTATTTGGAGTGTATGATTATTTCACCTATCTTTGCGCTTGAAAATCAAGTATCCACATTATGATAACAGAAAGAATCATACTCCAGGTCTTAGCCGAGCAAAGGGATGAAAAAAATTCTTACGACACAACTACATGGGTCGCACGAAGAGAGGAGTCCTTATTTGAGCTGAATAGTTCTCTTGCCCAAATCGTCATTGGCGTAAGACGCAGTGGAAAATCTACTCTTTGCCACAAGGTCTTGATTGAGAACGGGATTAACTATGCCTATGCTAATTTTGACGATGACCGCCTTGCAAGTTTGGATGTCGAAGACCTTAACACATTGCTGTCATGCATCTATCAGATTTATGGAGCCGATATTCAGTATCTATTCCTTGATGAGGTACAAAATGTGGAAGGCTGGCACATGTTTGTGAATCGATTGTTGAGAAGCAAGATGCATGTCATCGTGACAGGTAGCAATGCTAAGTTGTTGAGCGGTGAGTTAGCCACTCATCTTACGGGGCGCTATAATGAGATACATCTCTTTCCTTTTTCTTTCTCAGAGTACTGTCATTTTCATCATATTGACACTAAGGGTATTACCACCAAAGCGGTCGCTGAGCGACAGCAAGCCTTTGCACAATACATGATTGATGGCGGATTCCCAGAACTTCAGTCATTGCACAATAAACGTGGTTATGTCCAGAGCCTAATTGAAGCCATTATTATCAAGGACATTCAATACCGCTATCAGGTAAGAAATATTGACGTACTGCGCAAAGTGGCTCATCACTTGATTTCAACGTCATGCCAAACAATTAACTATGGTGAACTTGCTTTGCTTCTGGATGTTACCGACAAGACCGTCAAAAAATATGTCGGATTTCTACAACAAGCGTTCCTAATACAATTGCTAACAAAGCATTCTTTCAAAAGTAAACAACGGATTCACAATGAGAAAACATATTCAGTCGACATAGGCATCCAAAACAATCGTGAGAATTCGATGGCGGCCGAAGACTTGGGGTGGAGACTTGAGAACATTGTGTTCATTGAACTGATGCGCCGATGTGCACCTCTGTTCCTTGACATATACTATTATAAAACGTCTCCTAGGGCAAAAGAAGTGGATTTTGTCATCTGCAATCAAAACAAAGCCGTAGAACTGATCCAAGTTGCGTATGACATCAGTAATTCCAAAACCCTTCAACGGGAAACGACCTCACTGGTCAAGGCTTCTCATGAATTGAATTGTGACAAACTCACGCTAATTGCATTTACCGACTCGAAAATAGTGTCCTCTGAAGACAAGTCAATTCACGTTTATTCGGCCCTAGATTGGCTACTGGAAATATGGTGACAAAACATTTAATTCTATAATTTAATATGGAGAAGAGAGAGAATAAGCATCAGGAAGTGAGCGCCGGCATGAAGGTGTGTCGTGTGGTAGGGGTTGTGCTGGTACTGGCTGCAATCGCCTATGTCATTTGGGGCGGAGACTTTGATGACAAGGGCATCGTTGGCTATGTGGATGATTTCATGGTGTTTATGGCTGCCTTCACGTTTGCTCACGGCAGTTTCCAGAAGCCAGAACGTCGCTACATTCGCCGCCAACTCTACATGTTGTCGTCACTCTTTGCACTGCTCGGCCTTTGCTGGATCATCCTGCTCGCCTTCATGAGATAACGGCGAACGGGGCGGTCATAGAAACGCCAGCAGAGCCATGCAAGCAGGATGCAAGCCACAGGCAGGGCTATGGCGACAGGCCACACGTCATTCATAACTGCGATGGGCACGAGGTCACCGCTGAAGCCGATATGGGCATAGAAAAGATACATCAGCGGATAGTGGACCGCATAGAGCGGGTAACTGAGTTCGCCCAGGAAATGGCTCACGCGCTGCGTGGTGCCACTTACCGTTAGTTGTGATGCACCCAACCACACCAAGCACGGGAACACCAGGATGACACACAGGGCATCGTACAAACCATTCTGCCACGGCAGTAATTCTCCAAACGCCAGCGGCACACATCCCACCAGAAAGATGATGGCAGCACATATCCAGAAGGCACTCCGCGCGCCCTTTACAGGACGGAATACACGCGCCATGAGCATACCCACCGTATAGGGGAACAGCATACGCACAAGTCCCGTCCACAGCCCTCCGTCCACCATCGACCACCCCACGCCCAAGTAGCCATCAGACACGGCAACATAAGCCAACACGCAGCCGGTCACACCTGCAATCACAGCCAGCCATCTTGTGGAAAGGCGACGCAGCAACAAGGCATAAAAGATATTACCGATATATTCAAAGAACAGCGACCATGACGGGCCATTCAACGGAAACAGTTCGCCATTGCCTCTCACATCGGCGGCAGCACCAGGATATAAGGGGAGCATCAGCATGCCCATCAGCATCGCGACCATAACCCACCCCACCGAGACAGGCGTGCCATCCCAACGCACACTGCCCTGCAAGAGGAAACATATCATGCCGATAATAGCCCCGATAATCACCATCGGGTGCAATCGGATAAGGCGTCGCTTGAAGAAAGTGCTGACCGTAAGGCCCTCGCTCCATCGGTCGTCATAGGCATAGCCGATAACAAAGCCCGACAACACGAAGAAAAAATCGACAGCCAGGTAGCCATGAGGCACCGGCGACCAGTCAAAACATTCAAAAACGTGATACACAATCACCAGCAAGGCAGCGACACCACGCAGCCCATCAAGGATATCATAATGTGGCTTGGCCTGGAATCGTTGCATCACTGTTCAGGATTGGTTCACCATGTGTCACACGGGAACGACAAGCATCGGTGTGTCGGTCTGGAACAGCACGCGATGGGCGATACTGGGATTGAACAGACGCGAGAAAATGCTTGATTTCTTGTTGGGGACAGCTATGAGCTGAATGTTCTCGTCCTTAGCATATTGGGCAAAGCTGTCAATGAAGGACTTGGCAGCGATGCGCTTGGTCTTGAACGTGCACTCGGGGTAATGCTCACGGCAATACTGCACCAGTTGCTGCAGCGACTGGTCCACCAGATGCCGGTCTTTCTTATCAACGACAGGAATGATTGTCACCTCCACGCCACGCATATTGAAAAGCCTGGCGAAACGGTCAAACGAAATCAAATCCTGCTGGATCAGATTGGAGAAAAACGCCACGTGAGTGATGTCAGACAAGCCCACGTCGGGCATCCCGATGGGAACGGTAAAAATGGGGAACTTGCAGGCATCCATCACCTCGCCCGCCACACTGCCGATCATGTTCTGGCGACGACGGTTGGTGCCGCTGGTACCCATCACGATGAGTGACACGTCATACTTCTGGGCATAGTGCAGGATCTGCTCTTCGGGGATACCCTCAGTCACCTTGGTTTCAATTTTCACCTTGGGCAACTCGCCAGCAGCTATCTTATCTAAAAGCATATCTTTGAACTCATCCATGTGCTGGCGAGCACGCTTCTTGATATTCTTGAAATCGTCCTCGGGGCTTTCAAAACGATCACTGCCAAAGGGCAACGACATCGTGTGGCGCTCGTTGACATAACTGTGCAGCAACACGACACGGCCACGGCTGCGACGGGCATATTCCATGCCGAGCTTAACCGACTTGAGCGAATACTTGCCAAAGTCCACAGGCAACAACACACATCGCTGATCGCTGGTTGTGGTCTCGGGCGATTCAATGATCTGCAAGGCCTGTGGCAGGTCACGTTCACGGATGCGCACCCTCACTCCAGAGCCCAGCACTTTCTCATCGAGGTTGACATTGTGCAATTTCACCTCGATGCCTTCTTCCTCAAGGGTGTTCTTCAGCTCCACCGCACGGTCAAACGTGTGGATGGCGACAGTAACCAGCCTGTTAGGATCGTTGTTGCTCTTGTTATTGTCCATATCAGAAAGAGGTTTTTACGATTCGTCTTGCTTCTCAAGTATCTCAAGGGCCATATCAAGAATCTGAGGGTCATCGAGCACGACCAGGCCGCCATCAGGACCCGGCTCCAAATGGAAGCCCATATTGGTCCCGAACTCATAATTTGACCCGCCAAAGTAGTTTCTCACCGACTGAACCGGCAGGTTGAGTTTGTCGGCAATCGTGTGTATGGAGCCTTCAGGCAATCTTTTCTTGATACGCCTCAATTCATTGAATGTGATGGTTCTTGACATAGCCATGCTATTTTATAGATAGTATTTTCTAATTTCCCCCAAAGATACAACATTTTACCCAACTTACAAAATAAATATCCCATAATTAACCGAAATTCTGAGCAAGTTATTAGTTTTTAAATATTTTTTATGTCCTTTTTGAGGGAATTATCGATTAATTGTGTAAATTTGTGACCCACAAGCAAATTGAAAATTGGCTTATGAGACTGAGAAACATCATTTTGAGCATGATGGCATGCGTGGCAATAGCATCGTCAGCACAGCCCGTCATGAATCAACAGGAGTGGGAATGGTACCTTGGCGAAGTGGTGAATGACGTCTTTGTCGGGCGCAACTACTTTGAATATTATTATACTCCTAGCGCTGCCGACATGGAGCAGCAGCGCAGCAAGGGTGAGGTGACCTATTTCCTAAACACTCCCGAAGGTCTCAATTCCAAGAAGGTGCGCGACATGATCGACCGCCTGATGGCCAGCTACGACGACATCAAAGCGGTATGCGACTGGCAGATGACCACCACCACCTACTGGAAAGAATTCCGATTTGAAAAGAACAAGTTCCGCTTCAGCGTCAAGCGCAAAGCCCTTGACGACGGCACCTACTACGTGAGCGTTACTGAAACTGCCGGTTATTACAAGACCCTAGGCAAGAGCACTAAGGGAAAAACCGATGCTGTCAAGGAAGAACCCGCCACCAATAAATCTTCCAAACGCAGCACACGCTCTCGTCGTGCCATCACTCAACAGGATGTTGAAGAAGCCGACAAAGACGATGTGACAACTAGCGCAATCAGCGAGGAAGAGGAGGCTCCAGCACCAGTAGTATCCGAGAAAGAACGCCGTCGCGCAGCACGCGAACGCGAGCAGGCCTTGGAACAGGAGCAACGTCTGGCCAAACGCCGTGCCCAAGAGCAGCAACGTGAGGAAGCCAAGAAGCAGAAAGAAGCCGAGAAACAGAAAAAGGCTGAGGAAAAGAAGAAAAAAGAAGAAGAGAAACGCCTCGCCCAAGAAAAAAAGAAACAAGAGCGCGAACAAGCCAAGCAGGAACGCGAGCAAGCCAAGCAGGAACGCGAGCAAGCCGCTGAGCGCAAAAAGGCTTCTTCACACAAGACCATCCAGAGCAAGTACCACTACAATGATATTGCACTGTGGTTGAGCGAGAAATATGATTTCACCCAGACCGCCGGGAGCGATAACAGCTGCACGATGTTCTCGACAGCCGTCAAGGATGTGGAAATGGCCAAACTCGCCATCAAGAACGCCCTCAAAGGCAGTAATGCCCGCATGGCCGTGCCCTGGCGACTCAACAGTGAGACCCAAGCTATCGAGACGGGTTACACTGTCGATGACCAAGTGCTGGTGTTCACCATCAGCAAGGATGCTGATGAGCGGATCACCATCACCGTCACCGAAATCGAAAATGACGATTTTGAACAGTTCAAACAATCATTGAACGGCAACTAATCAATATTGAGAAAGAAAACTCTTAATAACAAAAACTTTATATTATGATGAAAAAGATTGTTTTAGCATTATTGCCCATTCTGACGTTGATGATCATCGTCATCACGGGCTGCAAACCCAAAGAGAATCATGCCCAGGTTGTCTCCGACACCTTTGACGTGCCTGAGGTGGCCGATGTGGTACTCTATCAGGTCAACCCCCGTGTGTTTGCCCCTTCCAACTCATTCCAAGCCATCCTGGGACGCCTTGACTCCATCGAGGACCTGGGTGTGAACATGTTATGGATCATGCCCATCTACCCCATCGGTGAGGAAAAAAGCAAGAATTCGCCCTATTCCGTCAAGGATTACAAGGCTGTGGCTCCCGAGTATGGTACGATTGATGACCTGCGCATGCTGGTTGAGTCCTGCCATGAACGCGGCATGGGTGTCATCCTCGACTGGGTGGCCAACCACACCGCCTGGGACAACGTGTGGCTAAAACAGCATCCCGACTGGTACACCCACGACTCGATAGGCAATATCATCTATCCCCCCGGTACCGACTGGACCGATGTGGCCGACCTCAACTACAATAACAAGGAGATGCGCGCTGCCATGATCGACGCCATGTGCTTCTGGGTGGACAGCGTGGGCATTGACGGTTTCCGTTGTGACGTAGCCGACCAAGTGCCGGCCGACTTCTGGAACGAGTGTATCAAGACGCTGAGGGACAAAGCCAAGCCCCGCCACCTTCTCATGCTTGCCGAGGGTGCCAACCCCGACAATTTCAAAGCAGGATTTGACTTGAATTACGCTTGGGAATTCATGGGTGCCATTGCCAAGGTCATGAGAGACAAAGCCAAGGTGAACACCCTCATCGAGGCTGACAAGAATGAGTATAAAGACTTGGGGAAAGGTAAGTATAAACTGCGCTTTACCACCAACCACGATGAGTCCACCAAGGAGACCCCCGTCAAGCTCTATGGCGGACCAAAGGCCTCGATGGCAGCCTTTGTGGCAACGACCATGCTGCATGGCGGTATGCTGGTGTATGGTTCTCAGGAAGTGGGCTATCCCGAGCCTATCAATTTCTTCAAGTATGTGCCTGTTAACTGGAACGCTAACCCAGAGATGCGCAACGAGTATAAGCAGTTGATCTCGGTTTATAATGAGCATCCTGCATTGCGCTCCAGCGGCAAGGTCACCTACTTTGATGACGATAACAACAACATATTGTGTGTTGACCGTGTTCTCAACAACGACAATGTACTGGTTATTGTCAACGTGCGTAATGAATCGCACAGCATTCCCGTACCCGGCATGTGGAGCAACCGCACTGTCATCAACCTGATGAATGGTATGGAAGTGGATCTGGGTGCACGTATAACGCTTCAACCTTACCAATACTTGCTGCTCGGCAACAAGTGACGTATTCCTCACAGTGTTTACAGATAACAAGAAGAACCGCCTCACGCGAGGCGGTTCTTCTTGTTATCTGTAATTAATCACATAAATTCAATCAATTACACTCTATATTTCAACGAGTTAGCCCTCTATGCCTTGTAGAGACGCAACATCTTGCGTCTCCAATCGCCAGGCAATGCATCAGCGCATGACATGGCCACATCACTCAGCCATGTCCGTCGCTTCTTCAGGGCGAGCGGTCAAGGCGTTCTCAACATCGGCAAGGGCTGCAGCTGCGGCATTCTGATACTGATCGAGGGTGCGGGACTTGCGGATGGCCTTGAACAGCTTGCGGCCAATTCCAGGCAAGAAGGTCTGCCAGATGTCCTGCAGGTGACGCACCAACTGTGCCTCACCGCCGTTGAGTTGCTCGGTGTAACCATCCACCAGCAGGTCATGGAAACGGCGGTAATCATCGGGTTTGGCAGCAGGAGCAAACATACCCGGATTAGCAGCAAGTCCACTGCCCACCATCACAGCGGCAAGTGTGGGATAACGACGGGTGATGTCCTCAATATCCTCCACAGTCCGCAAGTTTCCGTTATAAATCACTGGCCACGGCGAAGCGGCAAGCAACGCCTCAAACTGTTCAATATCCAAGTCTCCCTTGTACTGCTGCTTGCCTATACGAGGATGCACGGCGATGTTGGCAGGTTTGATGATGTCCATCAAGGGCAGGACATCCCGCCACTGGTCGTTCCTATCCCAGCCCAAGCGCATCTTCACGCTATACTCTACTCCGTCAACGGCAGCAAGAGCGCGGAATAGAGCCTCGGCCAATTCGGGATAGGCTAGCATACCAGAGCCCTTGCGATGCAGGGCAATGGGCGGGAACGGGCACCCCAGGTTGATGTCAATGCGACGATACCCCATCTGCTTAAGCGCCTCAACCATCATCAGGGCATGATCGGGCAGGCAGGCCAGGATTTGCGGAATAAGCGTAATACCCGCATTACGTTCGGGATCTACATCGCGCAGGTCTTTGCGCCTGACCTCGCCATGCTCCACGCGCATGAAGGGTGCATAATAGGCATCCACGCCCCCAAACACTTCGTACTGCGCCATGCGCCACACGTTATCAGTAACACCTTGCAGCGGAGCCGCAAGCACTTGAATATTTCTTTCGTTCATTATCATTTGATTGCAGTGTATTTTCCGTTAGTAATTCTGTCAATGGTCAATTGCTGGAACAGCAGGTCGTAGGCCGAAGTGCTGTTGTTGTCGTTGCAGTCTTCATGGAAGAAGGCAATGCCACCACCAGTAGTGGCAATCATCGTCGAGTAGGCCGAATAGTTATCGGTCACCTGATAGCGCTGCCAGCCCAATGAGAAATCCGACGGCTCGTCATAGTCGCTGCCATCCAGCAACGGTTTATAGTAGATGCTCACCAGCTGGCGCCCCTTGCCACGCGGCACGGTTTGCAGGGCCAGGTGCATGCTGCGTCCATCGCTGGTACGCACTACGGGCACAATGAGCACTTCGCCATTGCAGGAGCAATCCTCGCTGTAAGTGCCCTGTTCCGCATCATTGCTGACGGCCATTTCGCCCCACGAGGCAGTGAAGTAATTGTAGATATTGAACAGTCTGCCGCTAGTGCCGGTCTGTTTGGAACGGCAACTCAGCAGCACATTGCCATCGGGCAATTCCTCAATCTTGGCCTCATCGCCCCACGGCGTGATGGTCGGGCGTACTTGAGGACCGCCCAAGGCCTGCCACGTCAGCCCGAAGTCATCGCTGTAGAGCACCAGGCAACCCACACCCATCGGCCCGTCAACAGCCGAGTAAATGCGATAATAGTCACCCACCTTGATGCGGCGGCTCTGGCAAATGCGCCCACTGGAGAAGAACAGGCTGTTCACCTCGGGACACTCAGCAAAGATGCCATAAATATCGTTCGTCACATCCTCCTCGCTCCACGTCTGGCCATCATCCTCGCTCATATAGCGTCCTACACGCAACGGATTCTGCAACGTCGAACTGAGAAATCCCTGCGTTCCCGATGCGCACATGATGAGCAAGCGACCTGTCTCGTGATCGGCCACAGCCGCCGCATCGCCATGGCTGTTGGTAAAGCCATTGCTAAATGTGGTACCATTGGCAATCATGAAGGTCTCCCCCCACGTCTTGCCACCATCAGCGCTCACTCTGCCCACAATGTCGATGCCTTTGTTGCCGCCGATATCAGCATCGCTGCTGTGCCTATCGTCGGCCATGGCCAGCAGCCGGCCGTCGTGCAGTTCAACGATGGCGGGGATACGGTAGTAGTGACGGGGAGAGAGTTCAGTGTCAAACACCGTGACAGGTATCGTGTCAGATTCAGGCTCATCGGGTGGTGGCACAGGTTCCGTATAACCCAAAATCACATTGATGACCTCGTTCACATCGGCAATGTCCACCTCGCTGTCACCGTTCACGTCTCCATAGACGCCCTGTGCACCGACAGCCTGTGACAGCAACACCGCCAGCAATAATACCATTGATTGAAAACAGATTTTCATAATACTCAAATCATCTGAATCATTACTCCTATATGATGCACAACGACTTGTTCAATGCTTACGGATGTACTCACAAACCGGCCGTTGTGGAAATTTGTTTGCCATTCCCTACAAAAATAGATGTAATATTTCATTCCCACAAGTTTTCAACCCAAAACTATATATCATTTAGGCACTTGCACCATTGTGCGGGGAGCTGGAATTGCACCCTTTCTCAACCTGTTTTAATCACGTTATGCAAATTTTTTGAGAAAAAATTTGGCTGGTTGGGAAATTGGTTATACCTTTGCAGTCGCTTTTAAGAAATGGCGGGATAGCTCAGTCGGTTAGAGCGTCGGATTCATAACCCGGAGGTCCTGAGTTCAATTCTCAGTCCCGCTACCAAAAGGAGCGTCACATCGAGTGGCGCTCCTTTTGATTTTTACCCCTTGGGTAAAAATATTAGGTTAATGTTTAAAGTTTAATGTTTAGAGGTATAGCTGTTGCGCAGGCCACTCATCAGACGAGAGGTGTCACTGAATTGAGATTTGATAGCCTCTAATTCGGCGGTAGCAATATAGCCTAAATCCACTGCTAATAGCAATTGGCAATAAGTCTCTGTCAAGGAACCAAAAGCTATTTCAACAAAATGGGCTTTTTCTTTCATTGATATTCTACCGCTTCCCTCGGCAATGTTTGATGGTATAGATATGGCCGCCCTTCTAATCTGACTGCTGAGGGCAAACTGTTCATGTTGGGGGAACTTTGCGACAAGTCGATAGACTGAAAGTGTTAATTCTTTAGCCTTTATCCATGCCGTAAGACTCTCAAACTGAAAAACTTCCATTCCCATTAAACTTTAAACTTTAAACATTAAACTTTAAACATTAAACTTTAAACATTACATATATAGTTTCTGGTTTTCAAAGTCTACTTCGCGGTCAAGCATGGTGACAAAATCTTCAAGGACCTCGCGATCTACATCACCCAGGGTGTACTCGTTCTCGGCATCCTTACGGATGAGGGCAATCCACTCACGTCGTGCAGTCACGTAGTCCTGGTGGATGCGCTCTACAGCCTCTTCGGTCAGTGAGTCAATGCCGTAGTAATCAAGGATAATGCGATAGCTCCAAGCCCAACGCAATTCGTTATAATTGGCATCAATAGCCTTAAATCGGGCATTCACGGCCTCAATGGAATCAAGGCGACCATTGACAATGTCGTCGATAATCTGCTCTTCGGCAGTCTGCGGCATGAGCAGGCCAGCCAGGTCAATCCAGTTGCCCTCGCCCTCGGTGGAAACGGGAGGAATGGGTTTGTGGCGTTTGAGCACAGCACCCATATAGATGCGCAGGGCCATGTCATAATACTTGATGCCCATGTGCAGGAACGGAGCCTTGATGACATACTCATGATAGTTATAGGTGCTCACGTTATCACCACTGGCTGCGAGCAGGTTCTCCAGAATCTTCTTGCCGCGCAGTACTTCACTGATGGTAAACGGGCTAAGCCAGTCAAAGTTGACCACGCTCTTGCGTACTCCCTGCGGACGCTTGTCACGTTTGGGCCACTTGCGGATGTCACGGTACAGTCCCACGGTGGCGAAATTGCGACCCGGTTTGAGGTACATCGTGTCGCTGTAGGCGATAAGGTAAGAGAAGGGCAGATCGCTCGTGTCGGGATGATACATCAGCTTGCCAAACAGCACGCTGAACGCACCCACGTTGGCTGGCAACAGCAGGTAGGCGCCACTGGCAGTCTTACAGCCGCGCTCCAGGGTTCCATAATGCATGGGGCCCATCTTGTAGGCATGGTTGCTGAAGTTGGTCGCTGAACCCGCATTATAGAACGAGAACATCGCGCCGATGAGCAGTGAACTCTTGTGATGACTTACCGTGAAGGGGCCGCAGAAGGCTGCACACGCCTCACCGTTAGACATATAACTGTTGGCAAAGAAGACACTGCTTGCTGCCGTGAATCCATTCTCGAGCTGGCAAAACTCACCCACAAAGCAATCCGTCAGTTTGACACTACCGTTCAAGCGAGAGCCGCCACTGATGATGGTATTCTCGCAGATGACGCCTGTGCGGATGATAATGGGATTCTCCAGCGTGCTGCTGATGGTGCAATTGGACATGCGTGAAACACCGCACAACTGGCTGCCGTCATCGATGATGGTGTTGATGATGACACCAGAGTTGACTACCTTCACATGGTTGCCGATGGTACTGCACGCCGGACGTGACTTCTCGACCGACTCGGCTACCATCCGCTTGATGGCTTCCATCATGGGCTTGTTATCGCCATGCTTGACCATGAGGGCCGCCAGCTGGCTATTGAGTTCGTTCAACAGCAACAGGTTGCCGTCACCCACCTCGTTGAGCACAGCAATCGTGTGCCCCTGGCCATAGTCGGGTTTTCCCACGGTGTCGATGGTGCTCACGTTGGAGATATAGCAACCATCACCGATGGCCACATTATTCAAGTAGTTGCCGATATTCTCGATCAGACAGTTATCACCGATGGTCACATTGCGTAAGGTGGCATTATAGATGCCGCAGTTCTTCACAAAGCCCTCGGTAATCTCCACGGTTCCACAACCGTTTCCCAATCGAGCCCATCCGTAAAATTGTACACGATGGCAACGGCTCGCGTCAAAATCGGCCGTTACTTTTATCTCATTCCAGTCTTGTGCCCAACAGTCATTCTTCTTCAAGGATTGGATTTGTTGGTCTGTCAATTGGAGGTATTCTTTCATGATTATTGATAAGTGATGATTAAATGTGGGGACAAAGGTAATGTTTTTGGCTATTATAGAATTACAATCCCTATCATTTTAATATTTGATAGGGATTGTAAAAGTTTTTTTTGAATAGTTGAAACTATAGCCACTATAGATGCTATAGATACTATAATTGCTATAGAAGCGAGATCAATCCAGGCAGTGGACGAGCAGGTCGGTCTTGCCGTTATCGACCAAGTGGATAACCAACTCACCGAAGAGGGTATTCTGCCAAGCGAACCAGGCGCGAGTATATTTCTCGGGATTGTCCTTATTGAACGACTCATGCATGAAACCTGTGCCGGCATCGGTCGTGAGCAGCTGACGCATGCACCAGGCGATTTCCTCGTCATTGTCGGCGGTGAAGGCCTTCATCATGATGCTCATGGGCCAAATCAGGTTATAGGCCGTGTGGGCGCCACCGATGCCTTCACACGCTTTGCCCTTGAAGAAGCAGGGATTGTCCTCGCTCCAGACGAAGCGGCGCGTGTTGCGGTAGATGGGGTCATCCATCGGCACATCGCCCAGATAGCCCATCGCCAGCAGGCTGGGCACATTGGCATCGTCGGCCAGCACGCGGCCACCCCAACCATCTACCTCATAGGCGTAAATCTTACCATACTTGGGATGTTCCACGATGGCATACTTGTGCAGGGCATCCTCTACCTCCTGGGCCAGACTGCGGCACTGCTCAGCCAACAGATAATCCTGGTTAACCTTCTGGAGAATCTCTGCAGCTTTTCGCAAGGAGTTCACTGCCATAAAGTTGCTGGGAACCAAGAAGGGTAACACTGTGGCATCGTCGCTAGGACGGAAACACGACACGATCAGTCCCACAGGATTGACGGGAGGCCCCCAGCCGTACCAAGTCAGGGAAGACTTAGCGTCAATATCGCGGCGCATGAACTTGTAGGGGCCCTTATCGCCATTCTTGCGTTGCTGCTCCTTGAAGGTGCGCAGCACGGCCTGAATCGCCTGTTGCCACAGGTCGCCAAAGATGCTGTCATCGCCTGTCACAAGCCAGTATTCATAGGCGAGGCGGATCGGGTAGCACAACGAGTCAATCTCATATTTGCGCTCATGCAACTCGGGCTTCATATCGGTCAGGTCGCTCTCCCACTGCGAACCCGTGGGGCCGTCGTTGAAGGCGTTGGCATAAGGATCCAGAATGATGCACTTCAGCTGGCGCAGGATCACACCACGCAGCATGTGGCGCAGTTTCTCGTCCTTGTTGGCATACTTGACATAGGGCCACACCTGGGCACCGCTGTCGCGCAGCCACATCGCGTGGATGTCGCCCGTATAGACAAAGGTGTCATCCTCGCCGTCATTACCGATGCGGTAATGCACCGTGCTGTCGAGGGTGTTAGGAAAACAGTTTTCAAACATCCACGCCAGCCGCGGGTTGCCCTTGATCTGCTTGAGCACCTCCTGAATACGTTTCTCAATGATTTTGCTGGTAAACAGGCGCTCCTCGGCAGGCGGACGCTTGGTTACGTAGGTCGTTGTCGCGTCACTCACCATCGTGGTGTAGCGCTCATGCACGTCGGCCGTGGCTGGCAATACTGCCGCCATCGCCACCATCAACAATAACAAATGTCTCAGTTTCATAAGTTCTTGATAATTAGTTTCTACTGCAAAGATAACAATTCTTCTCCATAACAACCAATTACATGACAAAAAAGTCAACGAAGGGAAAATTGCACAAGCATCAACCAACTATAGACTTGATGAGTCAGCCACATAAAGTCACCTGTTCTTTCTTTGTAAAAACACGGCGACTTGGCGTGAGTTTTTTCAGGTTTTTCACCGAATGAGTACAAAAAAACGTCTTCAAATATTAAATAATGTTAACGAAATACATTTTCTTGTCCAAAAATTATGTTTAATAACATATTTGGCATTACCTTTGCACTCGATTTTTCATCAAGGGCAAAAATCGTTGCCGTGAGGCATGAGGTTTTCTGCTTAAAAGGTTAAGATTTAGTTTTAAGGTTTATGTTAATGGTATTAGAGGTTAATTAGATTTTTTCAAAAAATGATCCACGGCGTGAGTCGGGGATTTTTTTATTTCCAACCCAACGTTCAACGATGGAATAAGACAATAAAAATCAGATAGTTTGGATGAGAGCTGCGGTGAGGAGACCGACAACCGTGACAGCCAGAGAGGAAGCCATGACAGTGGCATCGGTACCGGTATAATGGCCGTCAGGAAAACGCCATCGGCGTTGAATCCAACGCATGAGGCAGCTCACAACAAAGCCGACCAGCACGCCCACGACGATACCCCCGAGGATGTCACCAGGGTAATGCACTCCTAGATAGACACGGCTGTAGCATTGCAGCACCGCCCAGGCCAATAATGAACAGGTGACTAACCGATGCCGCACCAGCAATGACAAGAAAGTGGCAACAGCAAAGAAGTTGGCAGCATGGCTTGAGACAAAGCCGTACATGCCGCCACGGTAACCGTTGACGACATGAACCGCGTTACCAAGCGATGGATCATGGGTGGGACGCAGGCGCTCCACGAGATGCTTGATGAGGCCCGACGAGAGTAGATCGGCAAGAGTTACTGCCAACACCAACATGATAAGCACAAGCACGGCATGACGTCGGTTTTGATGAAGCAGCACCCATATCAAGGCAAGCACAAGGAGCAAGGATGACCACTTGGCGGACACCATCCACCACATCACATCCTGGAACGCATCGTGCAGACCATTCACCGCCAGCAAGGCGTCAGTATCTATGTCATTCAGATAATCCAGCATTGTCTCTCTTCTATTTAATTCCCCACCCTAAAACCTAAAGCCTAAATAACTTCAACGTCCTTGGCATTAATCCACGCCTTGTGACCTCCAGCCGTGGAAACTTGCAGCCACTTACCATGAGTCTTGTCGGCAATGGAATCGACAATTTCGACGCGGGTGCCCTGCTGCAACTGGAAAGCTTCTTCCTCCTTGTCGCGAGGCTCGCGGGGTGCAGTGCTCAACGTCGCGCTCTCAGGCATGATGATGGCACCATTACCACCCGTCGCCTTGTCATGGACATGAAAAGCCGCCAGATTGGCCAAGATACTTATCACCAAGACTATCGCACCGCCAAAGAAACCGATCTTGCGCATGAGCACATTATCCAGGAAGAGGTAGGCCGCCACGCATGCCAGGAACAACAGGAAGGTGATGATGGCAATGATGGCCCATGCATTGCTCGACAGACGGCTCACCGTCTGGTCAACCCAGTTGCTGAACCACGAGTCGCCGGCATCGTCGGGCAACTGCATCTTGCTTCTCACGAACTCCAGGTTGAAACGTGCGTCGCTGTTCGACGGGTCGAGCAAGAGCGCCCGCTCGTAGTAGAGCACGGCGTGCACGTTGTCCTTGAGACGATAATAGGTATCGCCGATGTTGCAGTACAGGTCCGACGAGACACCCGTTCGCTCGGCTTCCTGCAGATAGAGTTTTAATGCCTCGTTATAGAGTTCCTGCTTGTAGGCCTGGTTGGCACGGCCGATGAAGGGGTTATCGCCTGCCAAAACGGGCAAAGCCAGCACGACTAAGAGTATAGTAATAACGAACTGTTTCATGACTCTACGATGGTTTTCTTGCGTTTAACACTTTCCAATCGGTCGATGATGCCGGCAGCCTCGTCGAGCACGGCATTCATGTCGCCCGAGGCCAACTCGGGGGCATACTGGGCGAACTCGCACTTGTCGATGAGAGCGATGGACTCCTGACGGAGCTGGTCATCGATGCCGTACTGCTCGAGTTCGGCATTGATGTTGTCCTTGCTCAACTCGCTCACGGGAATCGACAACTTGTCACTCATGTAGCCCCACAGGGCATTGAGCATCTCGGCATAGAAACCGCTGCGGTCACCACGCGTGGCAAAGCCACGGGCTGCCTTGAGGCGGCGCTGAGCCACCTTGCTGGCGCGCTTGGAACGCATGCGGCGCACGTCGGCACGCTCCTTCAACTGCTTGCGGTAATACATCAGCAGTGCCACCAGTGCCAATAGCGGCAGCAGGAACCACAACCAGTAGGTCCAGCTGTCCACGATATAGCCGTGCGACTTCTTGAGGTTCAAGTTACCGCTCTTGATGGGACGGATGTCCATATTCTTCATGCGGTAGTGGTTACTGGGCTGGCCCTCGCCCTTGGCCACAGTGAGGTGACGTGCGGGAACGGTAATCGTCTCATACTTGCCCGTCTCGGGGTCAAAATAGGAGAACTCGCCCGCGGGAATCTCAAACTCACCGGCATACTGCGGGATGAAGGTATAATCCATAATCACCTTGCCGCTCATGTCGCCGGCTCCGTCGTTGACCTGGACGTCGGTCTTGGGGTCATAGACATCAAACTGTTCAGGGAATTTCACCTCAGGCGCCTTGATGTACTTGATGTTGCCAGTACCGCTGATGATGTAGCGATAGGTGGCGGCGCTGTAGGTCTTGAGGCCCGTGGCAGGCTTGAGGTCTGTCGTGACATTGAACTTACCCACGGCACCCGTGAACGAGGCCGGTTTGGGCTCAGGCAACGGCAAGATGTGGATGGTCGCCTTATTGCTGGTGACCTTGAGGTCTTTCTCAACAGGTTTGGAGAGGGTGCCGAAGATGCTCTTGAACGTGTCAAACTGCACCACACTCACGTCATAGTTACCCGATGTGATGGTCAGGTTGCCGCTCTGCTGCGGGTAGAGGATACATTTCTTGAGAATGGCCACCATATACTGCTGGCCGTTGAAGGTTTCCACCTTGTTGAGGCTAGGCTGCATGGGGATTTCTTCAATAAGGAAGCCATCAAACGAGGGCTGGATAGTGGGCATGAACTGGGACACCTGATACTTGGTGTACAACTTGATGGTGCAGACCACCGCCTGTTGCTCATAGACACGCGGCTTGCTCATCTCGATGCGCACAAACAGGTCCTTGCCGCTCACCTCTTTATCGGCACTCTGCGTCATGGGATCGCTATAAGGTGTGGGGGCTCCAGGGGTGCGCTGCGGCTGTTGACTGGGATGACTGCTACCCGAGGGCAACACATCAATAGTCAACGCCTTGGTCGTAAAGCGCTTACCACCCACTACGATGGATGCGGCACCGATGTGGCACTTGCCCGTACCGGTCGCCTTATAAATCATGGTATATTCCTCGCTGGAGCTGCTGCTTGACTTGCCGTTGACCCACGACGAGCTGTAACTGTGTGACACACTGGGGCCATAGATGAGTTTGGCTCCGCTCACCTCGGGCGGAGTGAAACTGCTGCCCTCACCGTTAGTGAGCACAAATGTGACATTGAACTTGTTGCCCTCAACGACCTGGCGCGGTGCCTCGACGGTAAACGATGCCGCCTGGACCACAATGGCCGTCAAGAGCAGGATTGCTATATTAATGATTCGCTTCATTGACTTATTTAGACTTTAGGATGCGGATGCAACTCCTAACTCCTCACTTCTAACTTCTAACTCAATTTACCATTTCTTGTTGGTGCGCATTCGCTCATGACGCTGCTGCTGAGCCTGCTGGGCATTGATGCGCTGCTGGGTAGCACGCTCGCGGTCCTGCATCGCCTTGAGCACCTGCTCGGCATTCTGCTGACTCATGCCGCTCTGCTGTTGTTGCTGCTTTTGGTCCTGATTTTGATTTTGGTTCTGATTCTGTTTGTCTTGATTTTGCTTATCTTGATTCTGTTTGTCTTGATTCTGTTTGTCCTTGTCTTGATCCTTGTTCTGATCTTTATTTTGGTCCTTATTTTGGTCCTTATTCTGGTCCTTATTTTGATCCTTGTTATCTTGGTTCTTGTCTTGATTCTTATCCTTGTTCTTGTCCTGTTGCTGCTTCTTCAGCTGGGCAAGACGCAGGTTCTGGCGCGCATGTTCATCATCGGGATTGCAACGCAGGGCATGCTTGTAGAACTCTACAGCCTGGTCATACTGTTGACGGCCGTAGGCGATGTTACCCAGGTCATAACAAGCTTTGCCACGCAACTGTTTGTCCTGTGCGCCCTTGGCAAGATTGGTGAGGATGCCCTCGGCCTGCTTCATCGGGTTCTTGTCATCATTTTCCTGAGAAGTGACACTGCCCTGACGCATGAGTGCAGTGGCGAGGTTGAACTGGGCCTTCTCGCTGGAGGGATTGGCTTGCAATGCTTTGCGGTACTCGACTTCGGACTCGGCAAAGCGCTTTTTCTCATAGAGCTTGTTACCGTTGCGCAGGCACACTCTTTCCTGCTTGGTCATCTTGGGTGCCTTACCCTGGGCCATGGCGGGAAATGCCATGCCCGACGAGAACACAGCCAGCATCAGCGCAGCGACTACATTATTTATTATCTTGTTGAGTCTCATTTTTTACAGTATTCTCTTTCTTGTCCTTCGTAAAGAAATTATACTTCTTGAGCCACGGATTCTTGCGTTCAAGCAGGAGCAGCAATGCCAGCAGCAATAACAGCGCCAGTGTGGCAAACACGGGGAATTGCTCGTCGTGCTGCGTGTAGGAGACTGCGGCGAGGTCACTCTTGGCGAGCTTGTCAAGCGTCTCCTGCAAGGTCGAAACGGCATCCGAGGCGGTTCCCGAGATATAGACACCCTTGCCGGCATCGGCAATCTGTTGGGCCATTTTCTCGTTGAGGTAGGTGGTCACGGGATTACCCTCGTCATCGGTCAGGTAGCCGCCATCTATGGGGATGGGAGCGCCTGTGGTGGAGCCGACGCCGATGACATTGACCTGGACACCGAGTTTTGCCGCATTACGGGCGGCATCGACAGCATCGTCCTCAAAGTTCTCACCATCAGTGATGATGATGATGGCCTTCTGGGATTTCTTACTCTGCGAGAAGCCGTTCAACGCCATATTGATGGCAGCACCGATGGCAGTTCCCTGGGTGGGAGCCATATTGGTATTGATGCCATTCAGGAACAGTTTGGCCGAAGCGGCATCGCTCGTCATGGGCATCTGCATATAAGCATTGCCGGCAAACACAATCAGTCCCACCTTATTATTCTCAAGGCGGTCAATGAGCTTCTGCAGAATCATCTTAGAACGTTGCAGGCGGCTCACGTCCTGGGGATTATCGGTGCTTGACGCATTCATCGAGTTGGAGACATCGACGGCAACCATCACCTCGATGCCATGAACCTTGGTCGTGGTCTTGCTGGAACCGGCACGGGGACGTGCAAGCACCACAATGACCATCGTGAGCAACAGGAGTTCCAGTACAAGACGTATCCACGGCTTGTAGCGTGACACCTCGGGCATCAACGGCTCGATGGATGCCCGCTTGCCATAACGCTGCAGTCGCTTGCTACGGTCACGGCGGTTCCACAAGAACAGCAGCACCAGTGCAGGCAGCAAAAGCAGCAGGTAGAAATATTGCGGATGAGCAAAATTGATCATTGTTTTCTTTTATTGATTCAATGTACCCATTAAATTCTCACTAATCTCTATTCACTAATCTCTAATCTGTGAGCTCGCTCACATCAGGGAATGTGCCTTAACATCGTATAATCCAGCAACAGACTCAATAACAACAGGCCAAGCAGCAGCAATGCCCACGGCTCGTAATGATCCTCGGTGTGGGTAAAGCGCTGTACGTCCATGTGGGTCTTCTCCAACTTGTCGATTTCGCTGAAGACGTTGCGTAACACGCTGCCCGAAGTGGCACGGAAGTACTTGCCACCGGTCGTTGAAGCAATATTCTTCAAGGTAGCCTCATCGATGACGACGGGCATGCGTTGGTACTGGATGTTGCCGGCATAGTCAATAGCGACCGGGTAATCGGCAGTGCCGTTACTGCCCACGCCGATAGTATAAATCTTGATGCCATACTTGCGGGCGATGTCGGCAGCGGTGTTAGGAGCGACAACACCGGTGTTGTTGGAACCGTCGGTGAGCAGGATGATGCTCTTGCTCTTGGCCTTGCCGTCACGGATGCGGTTGATGGCGGTAGCGATACCGTCACCGATGGCGGTACCGTCTTCAAGCGCAAACATCTCGGTTTGGCCGATGGCGTTAACGAGTGCCGCATTGTCCATGGTCATGGGCACCTGGGTGAAACTCTCGCCTGCAAACAGCACCAAGCCGATGTTATCGTGGTCACGGCCGCTGACAAACTGGGTCGCCACCTTTTTGGCGCTCTCAAAGCGGTTGGGAGAAAAATCCTTGGCGAGCATACTGGTGGACACGTCAAGGGCGATGACGATGTCGGTTCCCTCCACGTCGCTGGTGGACCAGCTATCCTTGGTCTGCGGGCGGCACAGGATGACGATGAGACAAGCCAGCGCGGCCATCTTGAGGGCAAACGAGAAATGCTTGAGCCACACTTTCCAGCTCGTGCCCATGCCGTCAAACGCACGCGTTGACGACACGTTCATCTCGGGCTCGTTCTTGTCCTGGCTGTAGATATACCACGCGACGAGCGGTATGATTAGCACGGGCAGCAGCCACAGCAATCCTGGATGAGCGAGATTGATCATTTCTTCACCTCCTCTTTCTTTTCAGGTTGTTCAACAACGGGGCGTGTTGCCTCGACAAAGTTCACGGCACGCTGGTAAGCGACCTCGTTATCGTCGGCAAGGGGACGGGCATTGGCAAACTTCACGATGTCGGCAATCTCGAGAATCATCTCCAATTGCTCGTTCACCGCCTTGGTCTCATCGTTCTTCTTCAGCGTGTCGATAATCTGTGAAGAGGTCATCTCCACGGCATTGATGTGGAAACGGCGGTCGATATACACGCGCAGGATGTCGGTCAGGCCCGTGAAGTACTCCTTCTCCTGTCCCTGCTGCCACAGCTGGGCGGCCTTGAGGTTCTGCAGGTTGATCATCGCTTCCTCGTAGGGTGGCAGTCGTTTTTTGTTGGGCTTCAACGGGTTGATGCCTTTCTTGTAATACTTGCGATAAGCCCAGATGCCGGCACCGATGAGTAACAGTCCCAGCAACCATGCCCACCAGTAGTCGGGCAGCCAATCCAGCAGATTGAAGGGAACATCCTCGACAGGTTTGATGTCGTTGATGTCTTTCATCTGGCTCACGTCAACGGGCAGCACCTTGAGTGTCAACTGGTTGCAGAAGGCCGTATCGCCATTCACCACATAGGGGATGGGCTTGATAATCCACATACCCGAGTCAAAGCTCTGGATGATGAGGTCACGGTTGATCTGGATGCGATTGTTATCCAAATCGATTGTGTCGGCGGCAGGGCGCTCGGCAATCTCGACCATGGCATTGAGCGTATCCAACTGTTCACCGGGGAAAAAGCCACGGGCATCCTTATCCTGGGTGATTTCCAGATGCAACGTCGTGGTCTTGCCCATGAGCAGCGTAGCGCTGTCAAGCTTGGCCTTGAACGTCACGTTACCGCCCCAAGCCGCTGGCACAGCAGCCAGCAGCACGATAGCGGCCATTACAATATGTCTCACTTTCTGTGACATGATTCAATAGTAGTCAGTTTGTAGTTCTCAGTCTTTAAACTCTAAACCCTAAACTCTAAACCTCAAGTCGCCTTGCGCGACTTGAATAATCCCATCAGAGCGGTGACATAATCCTCGTCGGTCGCCACGCTGGCCATGTCCACGTTACAGCGTTGCAACGTGCTGTTGACGGCCTGCTGCTGGTTATACCACCAGCGGTGATAGGTATCGCGCACGCGCTTGCTGCTGGTGTTTACCCAACGCATGGTACCACGCTCGGCGTCGCGCACGCGCATCAGGCCCACATCGGGCAACTGTGCCTCACGCTTGTCATAGACCTGAACGGCGATGACGTCATGCTTGTGGTTGGCGATGGACAAGGACTTGCTGTAATCATGCTCATCGATGAAATCGCTTACCAAGAAGGTCGTGCAGCGCTTTTTCAAGGCACTGGTCATGTATTCCAACGCCATGTTGATATCGGTGCCAGTGTTCTCGGGCTGGAAGTCAAGCAGTTCGCGGATGACCAGCAGAATGTGCTTGCGGCCCTTCTTGGGCGGGATGAATTTCTCTATTTTGTCACTGAAGAAGATGACGCCCACCTTATCGTTGTTCTCGATAGCCGAGAAAGCGATGGTGGCACCTATCTCGGCCATCATCTCACGCTTAGCAACGCCCACGGCACCAAAGTCCTTGCTGCCGCTCACATCGACAAGCAGCATCAGGCTGTGACGTTCCAGTCGATGTCGCGCACGTCGTCACCATACTGGTACTCGCGCACCTCGCTGAAGGTCATACCCCTGCCCTTGAAGGCCGAGTGGTACTCGCCGGCAAATATGTTCTGCGACAGGCCCTTGGTCTTGATTTCTATCTTGCGGACCTTGCGCAACAGTTCATTGGTATCCATTGATAGTTTTTAGTTGTCAGTTGGTGGTTGTCAGGTTGCTGACACCCCCTAAACCCTAAACTTTAAACTCTAAACTCTAAACTTCAAGTTGCTGCAACTTGAATATCAAGGCACTGCAATCTTGTCAAGGATGTTGCTGATGATCTCGTCACTGGTGATGTTGTTGGCCTCGGCCTCGTAGGTCAGACCCAGACGGTGACGCATCACGTCGTGGCAAACGGCACGTACATCCTCGGGGATTACATAACCGCGGTTACGCAGGAAGGCGTATGCCCTCGACGCCAGTGCCATGTTGATGGATGCACGGGGCGAAGCACCAAACGAAATCATACTCTTCAGGTCGTTCAAGCCATAGTCGGCGGGGAAACGGGTAGCGAACACGATGTCCACAATATATTTCTGAATCTTCTCGTCGATGTAAATCTGCTGAACCACCTTGCGGGTGTCAACGATGTCGGCGGGAGTGACCATGGGACGCACCTCAACGGGGTCGGGAGCGATGTTCATCTTGATGATTTCGCTCTCCTCGCTCTTGCTGGGATAACCGATGAGCACCTTCATCAGGAAACGGTCCACCTGGGCTTCGGGCAATGGATAAGTACCCTCTTGCTCAATGGGGTTCTGGGTAGCGAGTACCAGGAAGGGGTCATCAAGCTTGAAAGTCTGTTCGCCGATGGTCACCTGACGTTCCTGCATGGCTTCGAGCAGGGCACTCTGGACCTTGGCGGGAGCACGGTTGATCTCGTCGGCGAGGACAAAGTTGGCAAATACCGGGCCCTTCTTTACCTCAAACTGCTCCTTCTTGATGCTGTAAATCATGGTACCCACCACGTCGGCGGGGAGCAGGTCAGGCGTGAACTGGATGCGCGAGAAGCGGGCATCAATCAACGATGCCAACGTGCTGATGGCCTTGGTCTTGGCAAGACCGGGAACACCCTCGAGCAGGACGTGGCCGTTGGCGAGCAGCGCGATCAGCAACGAGTCCACGAGGTGCTTCTGGCCCACGATAGTCTGATCCATTCCCTGACGGATCATGTTCACGAAATTACTTTTACTTGCAATCAGGTCGTTCAATTCCCTGATATTGACTGATTCTGCCATAATAATATCGTTCTTTTTGTTCTTTATTAGTCGTTTTTTACAAGGTGCAAAAATACATCATTACCAAACACCCCCGAGTGAAAATGACGTTAATTTAACACATATATTGTTAAAAGATTAACATAAACCCCATCGCCAATAGCCCTCTCAGCAGCAACAATGGCCTCAATGTGGCGGTGCAGAGAGAGAAAAACGACTGCAATAACCCGAAAAATGAAATCATTTTATTACCTTTGCACCCAATTTTAAAAATATGATTTGATTTATGAAGATTAAGTTTTTATTGGCCGCATTGGTCATCAGCACATTTGTGTGTATGCCCGCTCAGGCAGAGGATGAGGATGGAAACCGTCATGAGATTGCTGTCAGCTATGGTGTAAAGCCCAATTCAGCGTGGTTTGACGTTCTTACCGACATCATTCCTGCATTGTTTGGAGAGACCCATGAGAACTATAAGTGTGTCGGTCCCATTGGACTGGAATATTACTACCACACCAGCCCGCTGATTGGGGTCGGTGCTGTAGCGGTCTTCAGCACCAACCAAGAAGACGGTTTCTATGAGAAGATTCAGAACTCACACATCAACAGGACCTACTTCACCTTCATGCCGTCGGTGAAATTCAACTGGCTGCGCAAGGACCACTGGGGTCTGTATTCCAAGGTTGCAGCTGGTGTCACCTACGCCAAATTTAACGAAAAGTATTATGATGAATTAGGCAAGAATATCGATGACAAGGCGACGGCCAATGACATCGTGTTCAACTTCCAGGCTACAGCCATCGGCATTGAAGCCGGCAGCAGGCAAGTGCGCGCTTTTACCGAGTTCGGTATCGGTGAGCAAGGTATTGCCTTAGCCGGTGTGCGCTACAAGTTCTGATGTATTCAACCAACGATAAAAAGCGGCCCAAGAGAGCAGTCTCGGGCCGCTTTTTTTGTGTGGCTCATGGTTTTTCTCTAAATTTGCAACGTAATTATCATTCTAACTAACATATTGGATACGTTTATGAAAAACAAGTTTTTATTAGCAGTAGCATTGGTCGCCTGTGCATTCATGTCTATGCCGGCCCAAGCTCAGGAAGAGGAGGAGCCGCGTCATGAGATAGCTATCAGCTACGGTGCTATGCCCAACTCGATATGGATTGACGTTTTTAGCAAAATCGGTGCTGGAATATTCGGCGAGAGCAGCAAGAACGACCACTATGTTGGTCCCCTCGGCCTGGAATACTACTATCACACCAGCCCGCTGGTGGGCGTCGGTACTGTGGCTGTCTTCGCCAACAATAATGAGGACGCGTTCCGGAATGAGCAGATCAAAAACCACAGACTCCGCTCCTACTTCACCTTCATGCCATCAGTGAAATTCAACTGGCTGCGCAAGGACATTTGGGGCTTGTACTCCAAAGTGGCCGTCGGCGCCTCAGTAGCTCGCTTCAGCGACCAAGCCTATAACGAAAGCGGCAAACTGACGGGCGAGAAAAACATCACCAACGATGTGTTTTTCAATTTCCAGGCTTCGCTGATCGGTGTCGAAGTGGGCAACAAGCAGGTGCGCGGCTTTGCCGAACTGGGTGTCGGCGAACAGGGCATTATCCTGGGTGGTGCACGCTTTAAATTCTAACGCTTAAAATATTCTGACATGATGAAACTGAATCTGATTACTTTCGCCTCATCGCTGGCAACACGTGAGTCAATTTTTACCGACCATCACGAGCTGCTCGATGCCATTAAAGAGAAATATGACGTGCAGTATATCTTCCCCGAGGAACTTGACAAACCGTTACCCGAAGGCGCAACGATGGTGCTCGTCGGCAGCGGAGGTGTGGAAGAAATGGTCAAGGCTCACATCGATGACCTGCCGCCCTATGTCGTGCTCATTGCCGATGGCCTGAAGAATTCGCTGGCAGCCTCGCTCGAGATCCTGTCGTGGATGCGCCAGAATGACCGCCATGGCCGCGTACTGCACGGTCCAACGAGTTTCATCATGCAGGGCATTGACGATTATACTACCGCCCATGATGCCATCAGCCGCCTGAAGGGCAAACGCGTGGGCGTCATCGGCAAACCGTCAGGTTGGCTCATCGCCAGCAATGTGGACTATGCCGCCATGCACAACCGCTGGGGTGTGGAGATGGTCGATGTGCCTCTCAACGAGGTCGTCAAGGGCTACGAGGCTACACCCGACAGTGAGGTTCAGGACATCACCGACGAATTCATCAACAAGGCCATGGGCATGAAAGAGCCGTCACGCGACGAGGTCGTCAAGGCCATGCGCCTCTACCGCTCGGTCAAGGGCATCGTGGAACGTTACCACCTGGATGCCTTTACCCTCAACTGCTTTGACCTTATCCCCACGACGCACACCACGGGCTGTGTGGCACTGGCTTTGCTTAATCAAGAGGGCATCCCTGCCGGCTGCGAGGGCGACGAGCAGACCCTACTCACCATGCTTGCCGTGCAAGCCGCTACGGGAGAGATGACCTTCATGGCCAACCCGTCCAAGATTCTCGACAATGCCGCCCACGAGATGGTATTTGCCCACTGCACCATTGCCCCCGCAATGACCGACCACTACATCGTGCGCGACCACTACGAGTCGCTGAGCGGTGTCGCCGTTGAGGGCATTTTCGACCCGATGGAGATGACCGTGGTCAAGTGTGGCGGCAGGAGCATGGAGCGCTACTTCATCAGCAAGGCTCAACTGCTGGAGTGCACCACCAACCCCAACATGTGCCGCACCCAGCTGCACCTGCGCCTCGACGAGCCGCTGGACTACTTCCTGGAGCGCAGCATCGGCAACCACCACGTCATCGTGAAGGGAAATCACGTTGAAAAACTGATTGCTGTATTCAAGCAATTAGCTGCTAGCAACTAGACCCTGAAGACCTTAAGGCACCTTATAGTCCTTAGGGTCTTTAAAGGTGATAACTTTGTCAAGCATGCTAATTAATCCTAAATATCAACACCTGCGAGAGTGGCTGGAACGGCTACCCGAGGATTTTGAGCACTTGGGCGAGGTGATCTATGACAAGCGTAACCAGTTGCGCGTCATCACTGCCCCCGACGGCACGCTCGTCAACGTCAAGCGCTACTGCAAGACACACATCGTGAACCGTGTAGTGTACTCGCTGGGCATCCGCCAGCCCAAGGGGCTGCGCGCCTTCCTCTACCCTGCCCGACTGCTGGAGCGCGGCATCGACACGCCCGAGGCCATCGCCTATATCGAGCAGCGCACTTGCGGACTGCTCGGCCTGAGTTACTTCGTCAGCGTGCAGTCGCCGCTCAAGCACACGCTTTATGAATTCGGCAACGCCCAGGAGGGCACCTACGAGGATATAGCCGATGCCCTCGGCCGTTTTACCGCCATGATGCACGACCGCGAGGTGCTGCATCGGGACTATTCTCCAGGCAACATCCTGTGGGACAAGGATGAACAAGGCTATCATTTTGCCATAGTAGACATCAACCGCATGCGCTTCGGCAAAATAAGCCTCGAGGACGGCTGTGCCACCATGTGCCGCCTGTGGGGGCCCAAGCGTTTTACCGAACTCATCGCCCGCAGCTACGCCCGCGCCCGCGGTTTCAACGAGGACGAAGCCGTCCGCCTCACCATGCAATCCCGCACCGCCTTCTGGACCCGCTACAGCCGCCGCCACCCCGTCGACTTCCCCCTCGAGCTGTAGTTTTGCTCGCTACTCTAGCTGATTAAAAAAGCATCCGTCCAAACTGGAAGCGGATGCCATGTCGGTGTATTGCGAGCCTCCGGCTCGCACAATGCAGCCCCTCTAATCTCAAGTCACTAGCGACCTGAATCAAGAACGTAAGCTGTCATCGGAGAAAGGCTTGCCTTGAAGACGCCATTCTTGACTTGGAAGCGCTGCTTGGTGACGGCATCGCGGTACTTGCCGTTGCTCAGGGTGACGGGGATAGCTACCTGGCTGGGCTGCTCGTCGAGGTTGATGACGACTGCGGCACGAGAGCCACGCTCCACGATAATCTGCTTGCCGTTCTCGCTATAGACGATGTTCTCGGGCTGATTGACGTTGCGGTGGCGGAACTCATTGACGGCCTTTACCACGGGGTGCTTGAACTCGTCGTTACCCACCTTGCCAATCTCGTTGTCGCCCCAGTAGTTCTCGCGGGTGCTGCCGTGAGGGCGTGAATAGAACAGCGGCGTGCCATACTTGCGGGCGGTCAGGAAGACCCATCCCAGGCGGATGAGCTCGTCGCTCATGCCTGCCGAAGCGTGCTCGTTGCAATAGGTGTCATGCGACTCCACCCAGGTCACCAGGTGGGCGGGATCCACCGAGTGGTGCCACGTCAACAGATTGTCGGCGCGGGCATCATGCTTGTTGAGCACGTTGCGCAGCACCCAGCCATAGTTGCTGGCGGTCAAGTCCATATACTCGGCATAGCCCTGCTCGGGCACATTGCGGTCCTGCAGCACCTCACCATAAATGAAGAGGTCCTCGCGCGGCACGGCCAACCTCAAGCCCTTGACAGCCTTGCGGCCCATGGCGACGTCCCAGAAGTCGTTCTCGGGCGACTTGGGGTCACGCATCTCGTTCGGCAGACCGATGTGCTTGGCTGTGTCGTAGCGGAATCCGCGGGCGCCACAGGCCAGCACGTCGTTGACATACTGCATGTAGTAATACTGGAAATCGGGATTCTCGGTATTCACGTCGGGCAGCGTACCCATTTCGCCCGTTGTGCACTGGTAGCGGTCGCTGTAGTCCTTGATGGGCCACAGGCCGTTGGCGTGGAACAGGTTTTCGCGGCCATGCACGGCGCTGTCCAGGCGGGCATTGATCTGCGTGCGGTCGATGACGGTGTGGTTAGGCAGCACATCCACGATGACGCGCAGCCCCAGGCGGGTCGCCTCGTCGCACATCGCCTTGAACTCGTCGCGCGTACCCAGCTGGTAGTTACCGATGGTCCAGTCCGTCGGCTGGTAGTGGTAATACCACTTGCCGTGACCGAAGAGCTGACGGCCGCCGCCTTCGCCCACGACACACTCGTTGATGGGCGACGTCTGTACGATGGTATAGCCCGCTGCCTTAATTTCGGGCAGGTGCTCCTTAATGGTGTTGAACGACCACGACCAAGCGTGGAGGATAATCTCGTTATTGCCCTGACCAGCCTCGGCAGCCGAAGCCATACCAGCCATCAAACCCATGACAGCAATCAGAACTGAGGAAATAATCTTTTTCATATACACTAAAAACTTTGATTAAACATCGCAAAGATAGTAAAATATTTGATGCGAGCTGGCGCTCGCAGTTTAAAGTTTGATTGATGCGAGCTCACGCTCGCAGTTTAATGTTTAAAGTTTAGAGTTTAATGAACATCCGCGCTCCAATTGACAGGAACGCGGATGCTATCACTAATCACTAACCACTAATCTGCGAGCTTGCTCGCATCAACGCGGATGCCAGCTTAATAATCTTTGCGCCTTAGCGGCTTAGCGTGAGGTTTATCCGTCGTGGGGCGGCCACGCCAAGGCGAGGCCCTACAACGCGGATGCTTCACTAATCTCTAATCACTAACCACTAATCTGCGAGCTTGCTCGCATCAACGCGGATGCTAACTTCTAACTCCTCACTTCTAACTTCTAACTCACCAACTTCCGCTAAGCAGGTAGTTGATCAGGGCGGTAACATCGCTGATGTTCACCTTGCCGTCCTGGTTGCAGTCGGCAGTGTACGGTGGTGTGTTGCCCGCGAGCAGCAGGTTGATCAAGGCGGTCACATCACTGATGTTCACCTTGCCGTCGCCGTTCACGTCGCCACGCAGGCCGCCACCCTTTCCGGTAAAGTAGCCCGGGTTGCTCGGGCCGCCGTCGATGTGAGCATAGGTCTTGTCCTTCGGGTTAGAGGAACTGTAGGCCGTTCCCTTGCCGCCCACCAGGCTGTGGCATACGTCGAACATATAAGAGGATGACGTTACGGCTGCGGTGGTCCAGCTATCGCCAACATAAATGGTCCTCAAATTGTCACATTCATTGAACATGCATGACATGTTTGTCACTTTACTGGTATTGAAACCACTCAGATCCAACTGCTGCAGACCCTTGCACCAACTGAACATCGACGACATGTCGGTCACATTGCTCGTGTCGAAATTGCCCACATCCAGGCTTGTCAAACCACTGCACCCGTCAAACAATTGCCTCATGTTAGTTACATTGGAAGTATTGAAGTGGCTCACATCGAGGCTGGTCAGCTCTGAGCAATCACTGAACATCCAGGACATATCAGTCACATAACTGGTATTCCAGCCGGTGACGTCAAGAGCAGTCAATTCATAGCATTCAGCGAACATGGCCGACATGTCGGTCACCTTGCGGGTGTCAAAGCCGCTCACGTCAACAGCGGGCAACGCACCACATTCCCAGAACATACTTGCCATATTGGTCACCTCGCTGGTATTCAGGTATTGCATGCCCTCAATGCTGGTCAGGTCGTACATCTCGGCGAACCAGTGATAGGTGCTCGTGGGGCGTGCGCTGGCGAACGAGGGATCGAACACCACCTTGGTAATATCATAAGAATAGCCATCCTCATACCATTCGGGATCAACCATGCCCTCGTAGATGCTGAAGGTTATGCCCGGGCGGGTATTGCGCTGGGTGTCATAATAGAATGTCAGTGTTACAGATCCATTGTTCTCGGCAGACCTCTCGGCATACATCTGACGTCCATTATTGATAGTCACGCCCGACGTGCAGTTGGTCCCATTGGCATTCTTCATCCATCGTGATGACGGGTCATAATAGCCACCTGCGGGTTCAACGATAAACAGACCATCATTCAACGTGAGACCGGCAAGGCCCCAAATGGTGTAGGACATTATCACGCTTGTCTCAGAACCTCTAACGGTCAGCGTCTCGCCATCGCTGCTACTGCCCATAATGCTATTACCCTTCACAGTGCAACCGCCCTCAAAGACCAGTGGCGCGCTTAGAATGACTCTAATGCCACCACTGCCCGTGTCCAGCGTTCCATTGCCGGTGATGGTGGTCGCTTTTTCAACAAATAAGGAGTAATAGTTGGTGACGTCCAGGTGGTTATCGCCCACGAGATTGATGTAGCACACATCGCCATCAAAAGTGCCATTCACACTGATGCCAGCAGCCGTGTTAAGGGTGATGTTGACATTATTGAGTGTCAACGTTCTGGTAGAGGGGTTATAACTGGCCGTGCCGCTAACGATGCCGGGACCAGTGATGTTAGACGCATTCTTGTAAGTTACGGCAACACCACCCACCGACAGGCCATAGCCAACAGCAGTCAAGTAGCCCGGGTTGCTCGTGCCACCGTCGATGTGGGCATAAGTCTTATCCACATGGCTGGCGTCATAGGTCGTGCCCCGGCCACCGACAAGGTTCGTGCATCCCGAGAACATAAAATTGCCGGCAGTCACAGCAGGTATTGTCCAACCTGATCCTGCATAGATAGTCGCCAAGCGGCTGCAACCACGGAACAGGTAATTCATGTTTGTCACCCCAGCAGTGTTGAAGCTGGAAAGATCCACCATGGTCAGGTTGGAGCAATTAAAGAACATGTATTCCATATTCTTCAGATTAGGTGTCTGGAAGCCCGTCAAATCAAGACTGGTTAAGCCTGTGCAACCATAGAACATATAGCTCATATCCTGAGTATAAACAGTGCTCAGGTTACTCAAGCCTGTGATAGAAGTGAGATTGGTCATGCGGGCAAACCATGAGAACGTGCTCTTCGGATAAGCTGCACTGAACGAGGCATCAAAGACCACCTTAGTGACATTCTTATAAGTGTTATCGGTGTACCAATCAGGACTTGTTCCTACAGCATTCAGGCTGTAGGTCGTGCCCGGGCGGGAAGTGCGCTGGTCGTCATAATAGAACGTTAGCGTCGTGTTCGACGGCGTGTAGCAGGCATAATAATATGTATAGGCATCGGTGAGGTAGCCGGGGTTGCTGGGGCCGCCGTCGATGTGCGCGTAGTCTTCATCATAATGATTGGAATCATAAACCGTGCCCATACCGCCCACCAGACTCGTGCAATCATTGAACATCGAGCTTCCTGTAACTGACAGACTTGCAGTGGTCCATTGATTGCTCACGATGATGGTCTGCAGCGAAGTGCAGCCCTGGAACATTTGGCTCATATTGCGCACGTTGGACGTGTTGAAACTGCTCAAATCAAGCGTTATCAGCGATTGGCAACAAAAGAACATTGCGTTCATATCTGTCACATTCTGGGTGTTGAAAGATCTCATATCAATTGAATTCAAAGATTCACAATTGCCGAACATACCTCTCATAGTGGTCACGCTACCCGTGTCGAAGTGGTTCAAATCGAGTTGTAATAATCGCTGACAATCTTGAAACATATATTCCATATTGGTCACATTACTTGTATTGAAGTTGGTCACATCGAGTTGTGATAATCGCTGACAAGCATCAAACATGCCTTCCATATTGGTCACATTACTTGTATTGAAGTGGCTCACATCGAGTTGTAATAATTGCTGACAATCATAAAACATATATTCCATATCGGTCACTTTGCTGGTGTTGAAATGGCTCACGTCAATTGCCCTTAAGTTATTGCATCCCTTGAACATGTTAGCCATGTTGGTCACCTCGCTGGTGTTCAGGTACTCAATTCCTGTGATGTCATCCAAAAATATCATTCCAGCGAACCAATTATATGTGTTCTTAGGGCGCGCTGAGGCAAAGGATGGATCAAACACCACTCCGTTAATGTTCGAGTATTCATTGTCATCGGGGATATACCACTCCGGACCAATATTCATAAAAAAGTTACTAGACTCGATTATTTCAATTCCATAGGTGATTTCGGAATGGGACAGTCGCTGATGGTCGTTGTAGAACGTCAGGATTTGACGAGAGCCTAAGTCTTGTCCTTCTATCGTGAGTACCGCATAGGGTTTACTATTGTAATCCTGTGCACTGGTAAAATAGCCAGGATTGGATTCGCCTCCATCGATATGGGCATACTCTATACCATCTTGGTTAAAGTGATAGGCAGTGCCCATGCCTCCTACCAAGCTCCCACAAACCGCAAACATCCCGTATGCACTAGCAACATTTTCAGTAGTCCAGCCATCGCCCACAATGATCGTCTTGACATTGCTCCCACTGAACATACGGTCCATCTTCGTCACATTGCGCGTGTCAAAACTACTCAGATTCAACAGACGCTTTTCAGTATAGAATTCTCCAAACATGAATGACATATCGGTCACATTAGCTGTGTTGAAATGGCTCAAGTCAAGGTTTCCTATAAGATAGCTATCAGAGAACATATTAGCCATAATGGTCACCGCACTGGTGTTCAAGTAGTTGAGGCCCTCGATGGATTCTAATAGTAACTTATTGGCGAACCAGCGGCAGGTGCTCGCAGGCCGGGCACTAGCGAACGACGAATGAAAGACCACCTTGCGTACATTTTCATTGAGGTCCACATAGTCCCACGCTGGGCTATTGCTACCCGTGTTCAAGTCAAAAGTCTCACCCGGGCGGCTACTGCGCAGGTTGTCGTAGTAGAACGTCAACGTATTATTCGTCGACGTGTAGCAGGCATAGGCCTCGGCAGCGGCGGCACCGAGGGCACACATCATGGCCGCCACCAGGACGACCAGCCGAAGAAGTAAAGCTTTATTTTTCATAGCAATATCGTATTAAAAGTTAATATCTGCCGCAAATATAGTAAAAAAAATCCTAGTTTTCAGTTTTTAGTTTTCAGTTTTTAGTTTTCAGTTGGCATCCGCAGTGTTTTTTAAATGCGAATTACGCTAATTCAACTAATTCCGCGAATTCTTATATTAAATTCGTGAAATCCGTAAAATTAGCGCAATTAGCGTTAGCCCCGCAGGGCAAAGCCTCACGCTAAGCCGCGAAGTCGCAAAGTTTATTGCTCGCAAAAGGCTCGCAAAACAATAAGCATCGGCGGATGCATTTGTATTTATTTCTATGTTGCACACCAAGGGAATTAACATTTTTAACTTTCTGGCTTCATCAGTTCAAGTTTAGTTATTACCTTTGTGGTCAGAGAGTT
>ONLH01000045.1 GCA_900318645.1 uncultured Prevotellaceae bacterium | reverse complement strand
TCCTCCATAGTGCTGTCGGTTTTAGGTCTCGACGATGCGGATGCCATGAACATGGAGCATCAGCTTGCGTCGCAAGACGTAGTCCTTTTCCTTCCTGGTGAACTCGCTCTTGCAGTCCTCAACAACCGTTACACCATTCTCTACAAAGACGAAGTCGGCGGTATATACCGCATTCTGCTCGTAAACCACCTTCTTATACACCGGCTCAGTGCGGTGGCTCTTGGTGATGGATGCGAACTGGAGGCCATGCTCACGGCAGTAAGCCTCGGCCTCCCGCCTCGTGTGGTAATGTTCATTCTCCACCATCCAGTCATTGATGACGCGGTCACGCACATGCGCCATCTCGAACTGCTCAGGGATGATTTCGTACTCGACCTGGCGGCGAAGGTCGCTGATTCGGCCATCAGCCTGCATCTTCTGGAGCTCAATCCATCGGTCATATTCCTTGATTGAGTCGTACTTCTCAATCGTGGAGGTGTCTATGCCGTGCTGATTGCAGTAATAAATAGCATCATGCTCCGTGCGGAACCTGTGGGCGTTGCCGGGCACGATATAGACCTTTTTGTTAAAGAATTTCATTGCCATGTCACTTTCTCATTATTATGTTAGTCAGTTGTTTCTTATCCTTGGCACCGGTGATGATCCATTTGTTCCGCTCCAGCTGGTCAACCTCCAAATCTGCCACCTCGCCGAACTTAGCGCAGGAGCCGCATAGGTCAATAACCCACCCAACTTTACCAGGGTAAGGTCTAATTGCACGGCCTACCATCTGGTAATAGAGAGCAAGGCTCATCGTGGGCCTCGCAAGGATGATCGTGTCGAGTGCCGGATAATCGAAGCCCGTGGTAAGAACTCCCACATTGGCCACAACCTTTGTCTCGCCACTCTTGAAGCGTTCAAGTATCGCCGTTCGCTCCTTCATGGGAGTATCTCCCGACACCATCTCGCAGATGCCGTCGAGGTCCCATGTGAGGCGCTCGGCGTCGGCTACAAACTTGGTGAACACCAGTATGCCGTTCCTCGGCTTGCCATCCTTCGGGTGAAGCACCCTGTTGACGATCTGCAGGGTGTATTCGTAGAGGTCGGCGCGTTCCATCTCGGCCTTCAGGCTATTCTCGTCGTAGTCGGACCCTTTTGTATTGAGCTTCACATTCTTCATTTCCAACTTGTTCATATCGAAGTAGCGCATGGGGGCGAGGTACCCTTTGTCAAGCAGCTCCTTGACCTGGGCGAAGTAAAGCACTCGCTCGAAGACGCGGGGCCGGGTTCTCGTTAAGAACTTGAGAATACTTCCGTACTGAGGGTTAGGCCACTCGATGGTCTTAGGGTCTATCTGCTGTTCGAGCCTGTAAGGCGTGGCGGTGAGCCCGACCACCTTGCGGCCTTCAACGGCATCAAGAAACTCTTTGTATTGCCCTTCGCCGGGGTTGACCAGGTGACACTCGTCGATGATGATCTTGTGGAACGCATCGAAGTCGTGCATGTGGTTCATCACGCTTCGGATGGTGGCGAATGTGATGCGGTTGATGTCCTTGCGGCGCAACGACGCGGAATAGATTGAGCAGTCGAACACGTCGTATGATAGCAGCTTATTATAGTTCTGCTCCAATATTTCCTTGTTCGGCTGCAGCACTATCAGCGGCTCGTCGATGCGTGATGCGATTTCGGCAATCACGAGGCTTTTTCCGGCGCCAGTCGGCAGGATCAGCAGCCCGCCACGATGGCTTGTCTTGGTGGTCAGGAAGCGCACCGCAGCGTCGCTTGCCCGTTGTTGATAGTCTCTTAATGTATATTTCATTGATTAAATGTTTGACTTGAAAAAGTCCAGCCGCCAACGGTGTGACGGTCTTGACCCGAAACACGGAAAGAAAATGTGTCGTGTAGGGACGGCTGGAATTGAACGCAGCTGCTCATTTACGGTATTATTCCACATCTAATGTGGTGCGTTATCGCAGGGTTACGCTACAAGTTACCTAAAGGTATATAAAACATATAGACTATTTAGGCTGGCTGTCCGTGACGGCTTTGCCAGCCTTTCTTTACAACCGGGGACGAAGAGCCGCACCATGGGCAAGGCGGATGATAATACCGTTTATGTTACGCGGCCTGGTACACGACCAAGCGGGTCTTCCGTCACTCGCCGTGACTCCAATCTTTTATAAACAACAAACAAAACCGTTCATTTTCGCTGCATTGACCGGCAACTCGGTGCTGATGTTCAGGTCGTCAGCTTGACCATCCTGGCCAGGATGCCGTCAGCAGGGTGTGCGAGACTTTTAATTCCAGTCGGGCATTACTGCACCAACCACCCTGCTGTGATGGGTTTGCTCACCTCATTGATAAGGCGAGCAAAAACATGTGGAAAATTAGAAAAAGTAAATATTCGTCATCCCTGTGAAAAAGCAACTATGGTAAGGTCGCGGTCTTTAGTCCCACGGTCGTTAATAATTATAGTTGTTAATCTCAGCACCGACTCGTCGGCGGGGATCTTCCACGGCTCGCTGCCGTTCCCGATGTGAATTGCGCTGCTGCCCGCAGCTGGGTGATGAGAACCCCGTTCCATCCTCACGGACACCGGGGTGAAAAACTAATTAACTTGTAATACCATTAACATAACCTTTAAACTTAAAACTATTACCATGAAAAACTACGATGTTATGCGTTCAGCAGGGGTTGCCGAGGCCTTTAATTCCGTGTGAGGCGTTACCGCTCCCACCTCCCTGCTGTGATACGGTGTCGCGCTGGCCTCCTAGGCTCTTATACCATAGCGTGATCGCTCCGACGCTAACCAACGCGACGAGGTTTCCTGCTTGTACCCGAACAGGACGGGTGTTTGGGTCGGCGTATCTCACGACAGGCCGAGACTATAACCAAAATTCAAGTATATTAAAACCTATGAAAAAATTATTACTGTTCTTTTGTTGCCCTTCCCGGTGCCAGGTGATGAGTCCGCCACGTCTCACGACGGAGCGGAAAAAGCAGTTTTCCTTGTGGACGACATCTGCCAGTTTATTTGGTGCCGGTCCCCCTCAAGGGTTAGGGCGTGTTTCCCGCCTACTTGACAAATGCCGATGAAAAAGTATTACTTTCAGTACTTCTGCTTGGGAGGCTCGTGGAGTTGAACCACACCTGACCGCCGCTTTTTGAGAAATCAAACATTTAACATACCGATTTAACTAATGGTTGTTTGCAGCCAAGCACCCGTAAGCCCCTTGTGAAAATCCCGACGAGCATCGCTGCTGGCCGGGAAGGAAAATTGTTCTAAAATGCTTAAAGAAAATTATGAGTATTCCAGTTGAAAATCCTTGTATTTGTCGTCATCGGGCAGGGGAACCGAAGCCCCGTGCTCGGTGGCCATGTAGGACTGTATCTTGTTCATGAACTCGGTCATCTGCTTTTTTGTGAGCTTCGATGTCTCCACCCACTTGTCGATCACTTGACCGTTAGGCAGCACGAACGGCTGCTTGAACATCTCACAGAACAGGTCGTGTACGTTGTCCTTGTTCCAGTGATCATCGCCATAGGTCGCGTTGAAGAACGCGGCTATGTGATGGCACCACACATAGAACAGGGCGTTCTGGCTCAAGGAACGAGGTTGTTTCTTTTCCCATTGCGCCCTGGTCATGATTTCGGCGACGTATTCACCATTCGGGAGGAACGCGCAACACTGGTCGAGCGTCCTTTGGTCGGTGACGTGGCCCTGGTCTTTTCGCAGGTGGATTATCATAGCACACCAAGCAATTTGCCATAGTACCAATAATTCCGCTCTTCTACCGGCCTATCCTCGGGATAATACCTCGCATCCTCTTTCCACTCCTCGTAGCACTTGGGGCAGAACCATTGGTTGAGGACTGCGATGTAGTAACCGTTGTCGGAAACCTTGCCGCAGTAGTCGCAGATACCAGGGGAGCCGCATGCGCGGTGCATCTCAGCGCGGGAAGCCTCGATGACGAGGAATTTCCCGCATTCAACACGCTGTGCCATATCAGTAAGGTGCAGGGTTGCCGCTCCCGTCAAACGAGGGAGCACCGGGTGCCTGACTGCGCTGCTGGTTGTAGAACGGAGGGTTGGGATTGGGAGCAGCTGCAGATGCCTGCGTCTGCTCGGGACGAGCACCAAGCAACTCGAAGTTGTCAACGTAGATTTCGGTGACGTAGCGCTCGTTGTTGCTGCGGTCGGTGTACTTCCTCGTCCTGATCTTGCCCTCGATGAACAGTTTGGTGCCCTTGCGAACGTACTGCTCAACAACTCCCACCAGTCCAGGGTGACTGACAACGATGTTGTGCCACTCGGTACGTTCCGGGACTTGAACACCCTTTGATGTGGTGTATGCACGGTCGGTAGTGGCGAGGGTGAAGGTCGCCCACTTGCCGTTATCGTTGGCTCTCACGTCGGGATCCTTGCCGACGTTGCCGATAAGCATTACTCTATTAAGACTCATTTTGCGTCGATTTTGAAACTACCCTTGCGGGTGGTGGTTTTACTATACTTCTTGAAAATCTCAGGCTCGGCCTCTTTCAAGGCCTTGCTGTCAATGGATGTAGCGGTGCTCGCCTTGCCAATCGAAGCGACGAAGGCATCGCACTCCCACTTGGTGATGTTGTTCTTTTCCATGAGTTCACGCAGCCGCTCCTTCATGTCCTTGGCGGCTTTCTCAGCCTTGAGAAGATTTGCGATAGCCGTGGTAATCTCGGGAGGCACCACCAGGGCCTCAGATTTGGCCTCTGCGGGCTTTACTTCCTCGACGTGGGGTGTTGATACCTGCATCGCCTCATTGATGTATATGAAGCCTCCATGCGGCTTGGGCAGGATTTCCGTCTCAAGGAGTTGGAGGACCTTCTCATCAGGCTGGCGGACGATGTCCCAACGGTCACTGTCACCCTTGCGAAGCCAAAAACCTACAAGGCCCTTGACCTTGTAACCAGTCTGCGCCTCGAACATCACCGCATAGCAACTGAGCTGCCATGAGAGGTACTCTTTCAGTCCAGCGGCATTGCCGGGGTAGTAGTCGAGGTTGTTGGTCTTGAAGTCAACCAGGTAGATGCCGTCTTCATCGTCAACCCAAATCTCATCAATCTGCGAGGCGAACATGCCCATGGAAACGGTGAACTCGCTCGCGAGTGTCTTCACCTTATAGGGCTTGCGGCTCTTGTAGGCGTCGAGGTCGGCGGTGACATCCTGTGCGGGCAATGTGCCGGCGGTCGGGTGCTGCACCTCGGGGAACTTGACCATCTCAATGCCAACGGTGTTGTACATCTGAATGGCCTTGTGAACACAGGTGCCGTAATACCCGGCTCTCGGGATCTGCACCTTCAACACGAAATCACTGGCGTCGGGATAGACACCCAGTTGGAGAACGTCATGGATGAGCGAGGTGATGCCGCTCAGTTTCTCGTCCCCACGGCGGTAGGTGTGAGTTGCCTCATCGAACACTACCGCCGACTGCGTAAGGTCTTCAAACTTTATCATGGTTGGGAAAATTACTTGATTGATTGGCCAACTTCAACGATGGCGTTGTAGAACTCGTGTCCCTGGGTGGCGAACTCGGGGTGCTTGGCTGTCCACTTTCCCCATACAGCGTTGATGGCATCGCGGCTCTTGCAGGATTTGGCCTCCTCAATGGCTTTGGGAAGGTCAGCAGCTGCGGTTGCAGCCTCCTTGGCTTGCTTGGCGTCCTCTTCGGGCAAATCCTCACCCGCATAGATGTAGAGGCCGAGACCAAACATTGCGAGGTTCTTGACCAGGCAACGCATGATTGCGGTGTTGATGTCGAACATAGTGGCAGGTGCTACCTCCTTCTCTCCGTTTTTGGTTTTGTAGGTATAGGGCGCAGCCTTCATCGCTTTGTTCTTGTTGTCCATGACAGGCAACCACATCGTCATCGTCTCACCCTGGATGGTGACAGATGTCTCGACCATGAAGCCGATGAGTTCATCGCAAAGGTAGGGTTTGCCATCCCAGTGCTTAACCTCATAGCTGGCATCAGGATACAACTGCTTGACCTGACCCCAAGCCCATACCCATGAGAGGTACGAAAGAGTCTTTTCGGTTCCGTCGGGGTTCTTCTCCCCCGTTTTCTTCTTCTCAACGTGCTCGTTCACGTTGATGGCGTTAAGCGTAGCGAATACGCTCTTTTCATTCTTCTTTTCCATGTCTCAAAGAATTAAATGTTTGACTTATAGTAATTAAAGCATTGTAAAGGTAGTGATTATTGGCGGATTACGGGCAATGTTTCATGCCCTTTTTTGAACCCACCAACATTGTTTAACGATTGCTCTCCTTCCAGCCCAGCGAGTGGAACAGGTAGTAAAGCAATGCGAGTGCGCAGACCTCGGAGGCCAGCCACTCCAAAACGTCCTCGACGGGTGCCTCTGCGGGGATGAGGTGGTAACCAATCAGCAGCAGTGCAGCCGATACGATGATAAAAAACTTCTTCATTTCTTTCCGTGAATTAAATAGTTTGACTTTTGTGGCAGTTATGCAGGCCTGCAGTGTTGCAGTACCTGGGACAGGTCAAAGCGCCACTTTCCGCTCTGGCCTTTTCCTTTTCCGGTGCAGCCGACCTTTCCTTCGACCAGCAGCCTTTCCAGTTTCTTTGGACCGCCGACTAACTTCTCGGCGGTGCGCTTGCCGATGATCATCCCCGAAGTCACTGCGAGGATATTCTCAAGCAAACGGTTCTCGATTTCCTGGCGTGTCATGCTATGCGCTTCAATGTGATGGTGGCAAGTTCCTTGTCCAGGATCGTAGTCCAGCGCATACCCCTTGACCGTTCAGGCAGCAGACGTGTCCACACGATGGTGCGGATGGTGTCGGCCTTCTCGATGGGGAAGGTCAGCACATCGCCGACCTCCATGTTACGGATGGTGTCCGTAGTGTTTGTTGTCATTGTCTCCATATAAAATAATGATTTAGTTGTTGTCAAAAAAGAACCCGCCGGTCCTCACGGATGAGCGGGAGCACATACCATGAAAAACATATTAACTATGAGTGTGGAGTCGGCAGGATTCAAACCCGCATCTCTCGCCAGTGGGCGAGTGTTCTATCAGTTGAAGCTTACGACCCCGACCGCCAGTTCCTTTGGCCCACCATATCCCTCAAGGATTATGGATCGTACCCCCATCGGCTTAGCGGGATGATTATGAGCAATCTCAATCGTATATGTTGTATGGCAGATACCATTGTCGTTTTTACTTTGTCAACGCGTTTGTAGTGCGCGGCTCACTTCCAGGTTATGGAGTCTGGACTCCACCAGCATCTTCGGGCGGCTGGATTTGTCGCAAGTCTGTAGCCTTCTACTATCTTGCAGCCATCATGTCAAGGAACTCTGCTGTGTTCCGCAGGGAGGACTCGCACTCTCCATCTTGCCCGGGCATGGGCGGCACTGCTCTTGTGCTACTGCGGCGGCCCTCATCGCGAGAGACCGTGAAGTTGACCAAACTTCGGAATGTGCTTAGCGGTTGAAGCGGCTTGAGTCGTTAATCTCGATGACGCGCCAAATGTCATCGCCGAGGATTTCGCCAATCTTCCCCATGGCGGTTGCCTGGTCCCACCCGAGTTCCTCGACCAACTTGGTGACGGCGGTCTGGTAGCGACGGATGTCGGCGAGGGCTTCAATCCAGTATGTGGAGTATTTCTGCTTCTCCTCGGTCATCGACTTGAGTTCCTTCTTGAGGGTGTCCAACTCGTTTACGTTCTTGTTCTCGTCCTGTGAGGTGGTCTGCTCGGCGACCTGTGCCTCGTTCAAATTTTTCTCTTCCATGTCTCTAACTTTTTGGTTTAAAATGTTTTGTTATAAGAAAATTTGTCGTATTTTTGCGTCTGTAAATGTTTGTATGTTGCAAAGGTAGTACATTTGTTCTAAATACAAGCACATTTGTACTAAAAAATGAATTATTTAACTTTTGCTAACAATTCAAAAGCACAAAGACCATGGTAAATAGGATTTCAAAGCTCATTGAGAGCACCGGGTTAAACCCGACATCATTCGCCGCAAAAATCGGCGTTCAACAACGGACATTATGGAACCAGCTCAACGGCCAACGCAAGCTCAGCCTTGAGACAGTAGAGGCCATTCTTGACAACTTCCCCGACCTTTCCGCAGAATGGCTCATGAGGGGAACGGGCGACATGAAGAAGGGCAACGATGCACAGGAGAAACGCCTCGACAACCTCGTGGACGTGATCTCCATGCAGCAGGAAACGATACGCAACCTGCAAGACAAAATCAAACAGTTACAAAATCAATAAAATTCACGCATTATGAAAAAGTTTTTATCAATTCTATTCATGCTGTTGCCACTCATCAGCAGCGCACAGTCGTTTGTATTAACCCCCGACGGCTTTAGGAACGCCGACGACCAGGAGAAGTCTTTCATCGTTATTGAGGTGCCAGGAACACAGGCAGAACTCTACAACAAGGCAAAGACGGCAGTAACCATGATTTGGAAGTCCGCAAAGGATGTCATGTCCTACAATGAGCCTGACGTGATCATCGTCAACGGCTTTGACTCCGGCTCTATCTGGAAGAAGACAATGGGCATGACTTTCGTCTATGACTTCAACTATCGCATCCAGTTCCAGTTCAAGGAGGGAAAAATCCGCATCGACGCTCCGTCTATCGACGAGGCGGTGAACAAAAAGAGCACGCTCTATTTCGGCAAGGGCAAGGGCAATGCCATGGCGGGCACCATGTATATGTATAATGAAAAGGGCGAGCTCAAGCAGAAGGATTTCAAGGGCCAGGCTGAGAACTTCGTGAACGGGATAGTATCAACATTTGTCAGCAAAGTCAAGACCAGCACAACCGACGACGATTGGTGATTTGTTGCCGAATTATTGTCGCGACAATTTTACAGCAGCTACACCAATAGACAAAAATACCTGCCTCTCAGCAGGTTAAATAGAGCCAAACAAAATTTTGGCCCTAAAAAAGTTATTAACATTGACACAAAAGCAAAAAAATGTTGATTTACACATAAATACCGAACCTTTAGACGGTTAAAATGTACTCCTATACGAGAAACACTTCCATTTTTGGAGCCGAATTATTGTCGTATTATTGTCGAAAACACATTTTTGTTGCCGTTTTGTTGTCGGAAAATTGTCAAACATTATGCCTACACTATCACTCACAGTGCTCCCGGCCAAAGCACTCAAAGATGGCCGAAACAAAGTCCGCATCGCAGTGGCACACAACTCACAGACGCGATACATCGTCACCGATGTAGTCATCAACTCGCCCAGGGAATGGAAGAACGGGCAGATCGTCAGGCGTGATGACGCGGCCTACCTCAACACCAGGCTGCGGCAAAAGCTCAACGAGGTGCAACACTCAATCGACGAGGTGTCCTACCCCGAGGGGCTGTCATGCCCTGAGCTCATTGACACGATAACGCAGATGAGGCAGCGGGTGAACCACACATTGCGCTCCGCATTCGAGGAGATGATGACCTATGCCACCGATGTGAAGGAGTCAACCAGGCACAACTACATGTGGGCGTTCAGCTCCATCGTCAAACACATACCCGAGACGACACGGGTGGCATCGCTGACCACACTGACCGTCCGCAAGTACATCAAGCAGCGCAGCGACCTCGCCAGGCCCACTCTGAGGCTGCACATCTGCATCCTGTCAAAGATCATCAACTATTGCCAGGAAAACCACTACACCGACTTCCAAGCGTCACCGACAAAGAAGTGCATGAAGTTCAAGATGAGCGTGAGGCAGAACTGGCTGTCTCCCGACCAGGTGAGGCTCATCCGTGACCATCAGTACCGAAAGAAAAACCATCTGAAGTACCGGGATCTGTTCATGCTCACCTACTACCTCGGCGGCATCAACGGCATAGACCTGCAGAAGATGGACTTCAGGGAGAACATCGACCACATAAAATATGTACGCACGAAGACGAGCCGCTGCGTCAAGGTTAACCAGTTCGTTGAGTTCGACATTCCTGACGAGGCGAAGGAAATCATCCTCCGATGGATGCGTCCAGACGGACGGCTTGGCCTGTTCTCCAACGTGTACTCTTCGTCTCATGTCTCTGCATATTACAGAAAGCTGCGTAATGAACTCGGCATTGACAACCTCGCACTGTATTCAGCACGGAAATCGTTCGCCCAGCACGCCTTCCAACTTGGCATATCCGAGTCAGTGATCGACTACATCCTGGGGCATGCGCTGAACAGCGGGAACAAGTCCACCATCTTCTCTTATATCAAGGTGACGCCCGCGATGGCGACCTCAGCGATACGAAAAGTTTGCGATTTCATTCATGGTAACAATAATTTTGACTAACTTTGTCGGACATTTATTCCAGTAGGATTAAATGTTTGACTTTTGTGGCGGTCGGCGCGTGATGCGTATGCCGCCACTTTTCTTTGCAGATAACCGAACTTTTAAGCCCGTAATCGGTATTATATAATGTAACGCTTATAGTGCTGTTGGAAATGCGTTGCGAAGAAAGGTGGCTGGTCTCACGACTGGCCACCTTTTACAACTTAAAATTAAACCCCTCCTTTCAATTAGGATTTAACAAACAACTGTCTAACACACTAAAATATTTTCAACCTTAACTTCGCTCCCGCGAACGGCTCAAAGTGATTAGTCTCCTCGTCCATCTTGACGCCTCCTTCTATACCCAGCTGCAGACGTTTGTGGTTATTGATCGTCAGCTCGCCACTGGCATAGGGCATCCAGTTTCTTGATATAGTCCCAAAATCTACGCCGGCATTGACAGACAACGACCACTTATTGGGAGGCTTCATTCTCGTTATCGTCTCGGTGATATATTGCGTCTCATTATATACGAAGATGCTGTCCAGGGAAGGCTCGAACCCGCTGACATACGCATCATAGTTCTTCCCGCCGTAGTGCTTCGATGTGATGGGCACCTGCACCGCTACGGTGTCGTGCATAATTTCGGCAAAACTCTGTGCATAATTCTCCGAATAAACTGTGTCATGCTTGGCAGGCAGCCACCTTGTAACATACTTGATGCGTGCGCTGTCCTTGGGTGCAGGCAGATACTCGGGCACCGTGTCGTGAAGCGTTACGGTGTCGCGTGAGACACTTTCGTCCAGGGGACGGTCGTACATACCTTTCGCAACGAAAAAGCCGCACAGGAGGCACAGGAGAGCCACAGCGGCCAAGATAATGAGATGCTTCTTGCTTACCTTGTTTACCATAACATTGACAGTATTAAAACAACAATGGCGAGCACAGCGAAACCGCAACCGACGCGGCCTACCAGCCCACCAAACTCTCTATTATTGATTTCGCTCATACCATCAAGTCAGTTCTTGACCTCCGTTGCAGGTCAGTTTGCCATAAGTGACGGCGTTGAGCCTTCTCAACCAACCGCGCAAGAACACGGAGTTCTTCCCGGTGGCAATGCCCTGCAGGAAATTCTTGCGCTGGTTCCACAGGGCAGAGAACAGCGTCTTCTGGTCCAAACCGTTGAGCTTCGCCAAGGTCTTGGGACCGACGACACCGTCATCCTTCAGACCGTACAGGCGCTGCACACGCTTGATGTATGCCGGGCCGCTCATCCACACACAATCGGCAAGGAGGTAAGCCACCCACTGGCTCTTGTAGGCATCGCACTGGATCCTGTCCCAGGTGTGCCACCTCAGCACTGCGTTCCACTCCTTGGCGGTGATGTTTCGCAGGTCGTTGAGCGTGGGTTTCGGCAGGCTCTTCGCGGCGCGGTACCTGCAGAACGTGGCATAGGTCACGCCCTTCATCGTGGCACCACCGCTGTCGTTAGGATGGTTTGACCATCCACCCTCATAGGAACGGCAGAAAATGCCGTACTTCTCAATTCTCTCCATCGTCTATCGGTTTATCGTAAGTAGTGATGTCGTCCAAATCTTCACCGTCACCTTCGGCAGCAGCCATGTGACGGTGGTGACGGTGATGCCTTTCAAATTCCCTGAACCGCTCGTCAACTTCCTGTTTTGCTGATGTCCTGGCATAGTTGGCTATGCCGAGTGCACCGCCGGCATAGATGAAGCATTGTCCGAGCACCCACAGCACTGAGTCGTGGATTTCGCCCATCGGCTCGATGAAGAAGGCGATGGTCGTAAGCACGCAGCCGAAAATGAGCATGGCCACGGCACTGCACACCGTGATGTTGTCTTTTCTCTCGTTAGTCATAGTAGTGGTGTTTTAACAAGCGAAATTACCACCATTATATGTTGGAGAAACAGGACACGAAATTCTTGGAAGGCAAAAAATCGGTGTTGTGCGCCTTAAATGTTGTAGGATAGCAGAATAACGAAATGTTAAAAACGACTCTCGTAGCGTTTCACTACCTTTGCGGCAAAAATGGCTGACATCAACGAAATCGCGGTCACATACCGCCAACACCTTGCACGACTTCCGAAACACAACACCCGTACAGACTACTACAAGCGCCTCACCATGCTCGAGAGGTGGTGCTCCATGCACGGCATCACTCGTGTGGAGGAAATAGATTTCCTTCAGTTCCTGGACTGGGTATTCTATGACAGGGGTGTCTCACCGAGGACAAGGAACAACTACCGCACCTGGTGCCGGTCGTTCTGTTCGTGGCTGAGGCTCATACCCAACCCAATGGATGACATCAAGCCGATGAAGGAACAAGGGAAGATAAGACAGCCGCTACCAGCTGCGATGCTCAGGAGAATTAAAGAGCACCTGGTTCTCCATGACAAACACTTCCTGCTGGCGGTGATGCTCGAGTATTACACGTTCATCCGTCCAGGGGAGTTGTCCGAGCTCAAGGTGGGTGACATCGACGTGAAGCGCCACGCCATCCATGTGCGTGCCTCGATCAGCAAGAACGGCATGGCCGAGATGGTCGGTCTCAACACCGCCATCGTGTCGCTGATGAGAGAGCTTGGCACATTGAAGCATCCCAAAGACTGGTACATCTTCAGCAACAGGCTGCGCCCAGGAACCGTGAAGCTCGACAGCAGGGCCTTCCGTGACAGGTGGGCACGCTTACGGAAACGGCTGGCCATTCCAAAAGAATACCAGTTCTACAGCCTGAAGGACTCAGGCATCCGTGATCTGGCCAACAATGCCGGCATCGTGATCGCCCGAGACCAGGCACGCCACAGCAGCATCGCCGTCACCAACAAATATCTCCAGGGCCGTGACCGCCCAATCCACCAGGCTACCGTCAAATTCAAGGGCGCATTGTAGGTGGAGGGGCGGACGCTCTCAGCGCAGAGATGGGAAAGGTACTTCGCATCAATCTCATGAAGATTTACAATGCGCTCGGTGTGTATGCCTTCCCTGATGGCAAGCCTGCACTTGACTGGGGCAGCACCGTCATTAACCACCTCATCAATGTCAACGGAGTGACGGGAGGCTTGACTTTTTCCGATGTGGAAATTGACGGAACGAGCGAGTCTTCGCTTCCTTCGCAGATTGCAGACAGCAAGTCACTCAGCCTGAAACTCAACCTGCCGAGCGACATGTATGTGTTCGATGATGGCGTGACCATCACGATGGGCGGTGTGAATATCACCAACGAGACTGGAGTTTGGGACGAGAGCACAGGTGAAATCTATATTGACGAAGTGATGGGCGATGTGGTGATTGTAGCCAATGCGATTACTTATGTACAAGACCATCTCGTTTTACACCTTGATGGAAAGACTGCAAATCGAGGTGGCATAGCAAACCACTGGAAATCACTTGTCGATTACGGCAATTCAAAGATTGACTTCACGCTTACGAATTGCGATGAGACTGCAGATGACCATGTGTATTTTAATGGTTCCGACGCAAAAGGTATCGCTGATGTGTCGCTTCTTGACCTTGCCGCAGCAGATTGTAGCATAGAAGCAGCATACACTGCAAATGAACTGAACAGCCAAGCATTTATCATCATGCACAATGGAATTGGTTCGGGTTTAAGATTGTGTCTTTCAACTGGACATAGTACCATTTATTCAGATGGAGAGAACCATGTGACCATGTGCAATGCGGCCAATGGTTTGACAATACCAGGAGGTGTCTCATTCCTAATGGCGCAAACAGATTTCTTGGCCACCCATTATCTATCAATGGTTAAAAGTGCATTTTTGGTTGATGGTGAGGCAGAAACATCCGCTGGCACGGGAAGTCAAGCGGCCAACGCCAACTCTGTGTTGTCGTTGTTCTACAGGGTGACATCCAACGAGATGTTCTTCAAGGGCAGCCTCTACGCGCTGCGTGTATATAGTGACAAACTCACACCAGCGGAGCAGTTGCAAAATTACAAGGTTGACAAGAAACGATTTAATCTCTAACAACAATGAAAACGATAGATGCAAGTTCAAAGGGTAATCAGTTTATCCAGGACCTCAATGATAACTTTGCTGAATGTGTGGCAGGCGGTGACGGCACTATTGCCGTGAAAATCCCGCTGCAAGGTGGCGAGCTGAAATCCACCACAGGCTATGCCGATGGTTATTGGTGTCAGCCCGTGACGCTGACTGTCGGGTCAAATGTACCCACGTTTACCTACACCGATGACAACTACAACAAGTACCTGCACACGCCTTGCTACATTTCATTGAGAGGCAACAAAGTCAAGGGCATCTCAACGCCAAGCGGCAGCACGTTGACGATTTTCTGCTACGATGATACGTTCACCCTGCTTAATGATGGTGTTGTGCAGTCCGTTGACAATATCCCGTCAAGTGCGGCGTACGTCAAGATGCAGATTTACAACTCCAGCGGTTATTCGGTCCAGCTGTCATTGGATGTGACATTCGCATCACGCCCACAGTTTGTCAAGAATACGTTCAATCCGTTGACCCCACAGTTCCATAACTATGAGGTCAAGACCCCTAAATTGTGGGACACCAATTACACCGTTTTGCATGAATTCCCGACTGACGCATCGGTTGATGCAGACACGACCCGCTATCATGACAACTGCTTCGTTATGCTGCCGCCAAGCTATGACCCGCAAGGTGTTCCTTGCAAATTCTTGATATGGTTCGTCGGTGATGGAGCAATGTGGTTCATGGGGCACTCGCCTTTTTATGGTGTCAGCGGAGGAAAAGTCACACAAAGCGTATATGAGAAAAACCTCAAATACTTCAATAATATGGGGTATGCTGTCGTTTGCCTCGGCGGATATACGTCAATGTGGAGCGGAGAACCTGGAGCGAACCAACAGAGCGGATGGACGCCTCGCATATCTCCAGCATATATGGCAAGCCTTCGCAGCTGCTATGATTTCTTGATGCAGAATTACAATTTTGACCCGAACCCGTACATAGCAGGTAAAAGTGCGGGTGGTTACATGGTGTTGAACACAGCTGCAACATTGCCTTTCAATGTAAGAGCTGCAGCTGGCTTTTCTATATCTGTATCAATGGCAAGCAGTTTGTGCCAGTGCGGTAATGCTATACAGAAATCATGGAACAAGCGTTTCGGTTGCGGAAACTGGAATGACTTTGTTCTGAATACGGGCAATAGTTATCCATCTTCATCTGCATATACAAGAGCGACAAAGAAATCAGGAGCATCTGCGAGTCAGATTGGTGATGCCAACCGTCTCATCGCCAACAACGGCATCTATCGCAGTTTTGACCAGTTTACTGTGATGAGCGATATCGACTATGACGATTATATGGATGCCGTGCAAGCGTATGACCCGTTCAACGATGCGAACCCGCCTCAAGCGTTGACATCGCTGCTTGAAGCGTCACACAAGAACATGAAAGTTCCTGTTAAACTTTGGTGTGCAACGAAAGATAATGCCGTCCCTTACTCTTGGCATAAGATTTTTGTTGATTGGGTCAAGCAGTGCAACGGCATTGCCGAAATGCGCTCATACACTGGCGACGATGGCATTCACCACACTTTCTGCGGTGACGGAGGAAAGACGGCGACAGCACAAACGCTATATGGTGGTTCAATGACTGGCGTGAACATCGGCATCATAGAAGCCGTTGAATGGTTCAGGAGATGGTAACAACGAGAAACGGGCACTCACGATAAGCGGGTGCCCGTTCTATATCTATTTCAGCGACTTCAGGAAGCCTACCAACAAGTCAGCCATCATTTCGTGACCTTCCTCAGTCGGGTGCGTCCCGTCGGTGATGTACGGGTTATAATAGCCGGTGTAGTCCGATTCTGTTCCGTGCACCGTGCGGTCAAGATGTGGGTTGATGCCCGATAAGTTGTGCAGGTCGCACACGGGCAGCGAATAGAATGCAGCTACTTCTTTGATGGCAGCGATGAAACCTCGCCAGTCGTACAGCACGCCAGCATTATTTGCAATGGTGTTGCTCTGGCTTGACTTGGACGGGTCAAGCAGTTTAATAGGCGTGCATATAACGATTTTCACCTTCTTGCCATCGGCAACTGATGCGCCAGCGATGTACTTGGTGTAGAGTTTCTGCATGATGGTATGCAGCGCACCGTAGAATGTGTCGGTGCCTCGATCTGCCATCGTACCAAGCGGAACGGTGTTCGGGTTACGCACGTCATTCGTGCCGCCCATGAATGTGATGACATCAGCAGATGCGGGCATTCGTGTGGTATCGTCCACACGG
>ONLH01000036.1 GCA_900318645.1 uncultured Prevotellaceae bacterium | reverse complement strand
GACGGGTATTGCTGATGTGTAGGCCTTGGCGAATCCAGCCTGACGCTCGGCATAGTCGGGAGCAGATGTCTCGGGCAATGGCAACTGACCGCTGTTCATCGCCTCGTTGTAGAAGGCGAAGTTACCGGGGATATCCACACCATAGGGGCACGGCATGCAGTAGGCGCAGGCGGTACAAGGGATGGTGGGATTGCCCACTCGATGAACCACAGGTTGTGGGAGGCGCAAACTTGGCTTCTATCAGGCGCACAGTAGAAACAAAAACCCGCTGCATCCCAGCGGGTTTTATGCGTTGATTTAGGGTCATGAATTGAAACTGAAACTGTTATCGTTGATTGTCGTCTTTATCGATGAATTTGTTGATCTGTTCTTGGATGTTCGGAGCCAGTGGGGGAATCTTGTTGACTTTCTCGAATCGGCGCAGTTCGTCGATGTTCATGTCCACCTCGTTGTCCTTGCGCTGTTGCTTGTATTCTTTTTTGTCGATGTAGGCGTAATCGGTGGCATAGGACTGCACTTGGATGAGGTATTCGGTGCCTGAATGCCTGTGCCTTCCAATAACGGTGAGCTGTGACATCACGAAGTCGTCGGTTCTTGAGTTTCCGACCGAGTCGGTGCGATAGACCTGATAAATAGTTGTCGAAGTGCGCTGTTGTTTGACGGTGTCGGGGACAAACGTTTTACCCTTTTTAGCGGCTTTTTCCTGTTTTTCCTTATTCTTGATGTGATTACGGTAGGTACTTAAATTGAAAGACACCGTGCGAGTGCGCTCCTCTGCATCCCAGTGGATGTAACCCAGTTGACAAATGCTGTCGGCAATGATCTGTCGCCCATCACCGGCATCGGTCAGGGTGATAGTGCCCTTCTGTTGCAGCTCACGCATTTTATCATAATATGATTCTTCGGGCAATCTTGCGAATTTGTCATACTGCCCTGATGTGCTGCTGTAGAGGGCTTTCCAGAAACCGCTTTGCGCCCTTGAAAGGTGGTGTGTCTTAGCGGACACCTCTTTTTTTGCGATATCATAGGCGTTGTCAATAACGCCGGCGCGGTAGTAGATGGGACCATCGTCATCGATATAGACATCACGGAAGTAGGTCTGGCAATAGAGTAGATCCTTGGGCTTGACCACGACCTCAGGCAGGTCATAACCGGCCTCGTCAAGAGTGATTCGGCCGTCTGTGATGTCAGCCACGGCGATCGTTAGGGGCTTATAGGCCACTTGCGACAAATGGATAGTGGTGTTCTCGCCAACACTCTCAAGCCAACCGTCAATATCGGTACTTGCAATGAATTTGCCTTGGGTGGTTGTTACTGTTACATAGGGGATTGGCGTTCCATCGCCATCCACTACTTGGATGCGCTGAGCGCGCAGTGGCATTGCACATAACAACAGCAGACAACTGATAAGAATGGTTTTTTTGGTCATCATGAAAACTTGTCAATAAGAATGTGAATATTAGAAATATTAGAATTCGCTGAAGAAATTCGGACGGATCAATAAGCCGATGCGCAGACGGCAGTGGTACTTGTTGTAGTCGAGCATATTCTCGCCATAGCCGTCGTAGAAGTGCAGCATGATGAACTGGTTGTCCCTCTGACGGATACGGAAGCCCACATTGAGCGTCGTGTTGAAGTTGAGGTTCCATCCTTTGCGCTTGACAAAGGTGACATCGGCCACCCAGCGCCCGTTGGTGGACAGGAACTGAGCGCCACCTTGGAAAATACCGCAGTACTTGAGGATGTCCTTGTTGTTCTGGCCATCGATGATGGGAATCCACGTCTTGGCGTGCACTATGAATTGCGGGTCGATAAGCGCCCTTCCGCTGAGCGACACCTTGTTCCAGCTGCGCGATGCCTCGCCGTCGCGCCCGTTGGACTCATGCTCAAGCATCAGAATTGCTGAGCCCACTGCCCTGCCATTATGGACAAATAGTTTTTGAAGACCAATGCCGGGGTTGAAGTTCAGGTCGTGGAAGGGAAGCGATTCCTCAAAGATGTTCCACATCGCCTTCTGGGTGTAACTCAGGAACAAGTGGCTGTGGAAGGGAAGGATGGACTTGGTCAGTCGCTGGCGGAAACTGATCTGGAACTTCACGTCGCTGTTATATTCGTTGGGCTTCTCGTTCAGTGGCAAGCCCACCGTGAAATAGGTGTCCTTGAACGGCCCGAAAAACGGCAGCTTGTCAAACTCCTCGATAACACTGTCGGCATCAAATTGCCGCTTGTCACTGCTGATGTTAGTGATTTGGGCCGACATGGTGCCAAACATGCAGGCCTACACGAGTAAAAATATGGTTCTTTTCATCGTTTTTATCTGTTTATTTAGGAATATATTAGTTAAAGCACAGTGAAGTTGACGATGTCGATGCTGTGGAACTTGCGGTAAACCTCGCCGTTGAGCCACAACACAATACTCAGGTTGTATTCGTCACCGGGCGCATCATACATCTCTATGGTTAAAGCATACCAATCATCGCCATAACCAATGACTTCGAGAGCCCACGACCAATACAAACCTTCCTGATCTGAACACAGGTGCTGGGGCACTCCATCTACCCACAGCATCGCTACCTCGTTTCGATCTTCTTTAATATCCGACCCCACAGCATAGATGTGGCCATTGTTGTATGTGACCGAGCCGACATAGGCTACGGGCATGCCTTCGCCGGTCTGGTCGTGGGTATCGTAGAGACGCGGAAGAATCTGCAACTGTCCATCGACCCACAAGCAGGGGTCCTCACCTATGCGCCCGCCCACTACCGTGTGGGTGCGGTCATAGGCAAATACGGTATAGGCCGCGGCATTGATGTCATCCCGTGACTTGGGAAGGATGTTCTTGACATATTTTCCCTTGTTTTCGGAATAGAGCAAAGCGTTCTGGTACTTGTTATCGTCTTCGGGATGGTCCCTTCCAACAACATAACATTTTCCCTCACTCACCGACATGCATTTGCTGGCAGGGATGAAGTCTTCGCAGTCTTCAAGCGGGAAAATGCCGCTGTTTCTCAGCACGTTGGGATAATCAAACAGGAAGATGTAGTAGTCCCATTTGCCGATGCCGTCGGTCCAGTGGTTCACGTCATCGATGAAATCCACGTGCAGGGTGTTCCACTTGCCGTTTTTCCAATAACCAACGCGGTCTTTGGTCGTTTTACCTGACACGAAATAGTCATCGCCGTCGCTGATGATTTCACTGCCCTCTTCGCAGTTCGGGAGTTCCATGATTTTTTTGCCCGACTGGTCATAGATGTAGCCTTCGCTGGTGAGTAGCAACACTGTGCGCTGCTCAAGCGGCTTGATGGGACTGACGGGATCGTCGTGCTCACAAGACGAGAGCAGGAACAAGGCGCCAATCGCTAAGAATTGATAAAAAAGAAATTGCCTCATAAGTTGGAATTCATTATTTCGTTTAACGAGTGTAACGTCAATAGGCGATGCTTGATATAGTGATTTCACCTTATTGAAGAAAGCCCTGCGATTACTCTTTCTGTCGCTGAGCGCATGGTGCTACCTATAGTAGTCTGTGCTCCAGGCATCTAAGGAGATGTGAACAGTTTTATTGATTATCGGGCTCAATGAGGTCGGTTGAATTGGTTACGGTTTTTAACGTGCTTGCGGGCGAGGCGCTTCTGGTAAGCATACACGATGCAAGCCATGCCCAGATAAGCGGCAGCCTGAATCCAGAGGATGCGGATCTCGGGCAGGATCTGGCTGACGGAGGCACCCATGGAGTTGACACGGATGAAAGCACGTACACCAAAGGTGCTGGGGAAGAGCCAGGATACACCCTGCCATGCACCGGGGATGCTGGACTGCGGCCATGACACGCCGGTGAGGAACAGCAACGGAATCGAGACAAAGACCATCAGCAACATGACGTTCTCACGGTAACGCACCAGGCAAGAAACGGTCATGCCGAAGAAGATGCATGCCATCGTATAGGGCAGCAACATTGCCAGCAACGTCTTGCCGTCGGCCAGCTGTGGGAATGAGAACATGCGGGGAACAGCCATCGACAGGTAGGCGGCTGCCACGGCACCGATCATGCCATAACAGAGTGCCTTGCCCCAGGCGACGCGGTAGGCGCCACGGTAGTGGGGATCATCGTCGGGGATGAGTTGGCCGTTGCGATTACGCTCACGGGCCGTACCCGCCGACATGCCGATGCCCAGCGCTAACGCCTGCTGCAGCAGGAGCATGAGCACTGCGGGCAGGACGCAGGATCCGTAGCCGCCCGATGGGTTGAACATCGCCACATCGTGAGCAATAAGAGGCTGCGCAGTGATGGAATTCTCGTGATCGGTGTAGTTGCCGGCCTTCTTGATCTTCAGGCCAGCGCTGAGGCGTCCCGCCTCGACCATGGCAGTCTGATAAACGGCCTTGTAGGCGAGCATGAGCGACATGTCGCAATAAACGCTGACGGTCGCCTGCTCTCCACGGTTGATGCAAGTGGCGAAGTCTGACGGGATGAGGTAGATGCCCTTGGCGAGCTGGCGGCTGACGAGTGCACGGGCTTCGTCGAGATTGGCGGCGTAATATTTCACATCGACGTCAGGGGTGGCGTCACAGTCGTTGATGAACTGGCGCGAGAGGGCCGAGTGTGACTGGTCAACGACCACTACCGGTGTCTCGTGCAGCGTCTCGTTGTTGTAGATCCAGGAGTAGAGCAACGGGTAGCCCAGCGGCACGATGACGAGGAACATGAGCACGCCCTCGTCCCTGATGACCTGTTTCATCTCCTGACGCCATACGTATAGCACGTCGGTGATATGTTCCTTGAGTTTACGGAATATAGACATAGTTGAGCATTGCGATTTTGACTTTACGGAGTACGAACCATGGCAGCAGCGTGAAGGCCACGAGTGCCACGAGATGGAACCAGACGTCAATGACGGGGAAGCCGTTGAGCACTGTTGCCTGATAGAGCATCCAGTAGTGGCGCAAAGGGAATAGCCAAGACATGGCCTGCAATGGGGGATCCATGCCTGCGACAGGGAACGCCGAGCCGCACATCGAGATGCCGAGCACCATCCACAGCGAACTGATACTCATCGACATGCGCAGCGAGGGCATAAGTCCGAAAGCGAAGATGCCAAAGCCAATCGAGGCAGCGACCTGCAAGAGGGTGAGCCGCACGATGCTCCACACGCCGCCCAAGTGCGGGAAGTGAAGCACGTTGAAGATATAATACTGGTAGGAGAATATCACAAGCAGGAACACTAGCGCATGGACGATGTACTTGCCGAGGATGGCCACGAGGATGTTGTTGCCAGCGCGGGCGAGCCATTCCTTGCCCGAGTCAAACTTCATCTCCATTCCGAGCGCGTAGGCCGACAGCAGCGCCATGAAAAGCATCAGGATGCCTGGCACAAAGACCGTGGTCAGGCTGTAGTTGTAACTGCCCTGAGGGTTGGCGATCATGTGTGCGTCAATCGTCACGGCCTGTAGTGCCGTGCGTATCTGTTCCTTAGTTGCGCCCTTAGCACTCAATGTCGCTTGGCCCACTGCCGCAGAGCCCAGCATGCTGATGGTTTTCAAGTCCTTGGATGCCATCGATCCCGCCGTCATACACGTCATGGTGTAGTAGTACGAGATATCGGGCTGTCGACCTGCCATGAGCTTGGCCGCCGTGCCCTCGGGGATGTACAGATAGGCAAAGACCTTGCCTTCTTGCATGGCGTTGCGGGCTTCGGTGACCGATGCAAAGCGATACACCACCCGCGAGTTCTGCATGGCATCGAGGTTGCGGATGAGACTGCGCGAGGTAGCGCTGTTGTCATGGTCCACCACGCCGATGGGCAGGTCCTGGGGCAGCCCGTCATCGAGCATCGTGGTGAAAAACACCACCAGCAGCACGGGGAACACCACCATGCAGAAGCCGTAGACACGGTTCTTGCGCACGATGATGTTGAGCTCGCGCAGCACGATGTCGAAGAATTGAGAAATATACTTCATAATGTTCGCAAGTTCTCAACTTGCTCACTGTTTAAAGGTTAAAGTTTAAAGGATAAGGAAAATCACTCCTAACTCCTAACTACTCACTTATTCTTAAGGATTACCGACATGCCCGGACGGATGCCATCAATCGCCTGGGAAGGACGAGCCTTCACCTCGAAGGTCTTCTGGTCATACTGGCCGCTGGCCTTAGTGGACTTCCACACGGCAAACGAGCCCTTGTCCTTCATCGATGTGATCTTCATCTTGGCCTCGATGTCGAGAGCGGGTATCCTGACCGTGATCTCCTGACCCACCTTCATGCCCTTCAATTGGTCCTCGCGGATGTTGAACGTGGCCCACTGGTCGTCCATCATGGCGATGCTCATGATGGGAGTGCCGGTGCCAACGAGTTCACCCACCTTGGGATAGACGTCGGTGACTTCACCGGCCATCTGGGCCCTCTGAATCGTTTCGCGCACGTAGCCTTGCACCTCCTGCACGGCACCACGGGCCTGACCTGCGGTGGCCGCAGCTGCACGGCGCTCCTCGTCACGGGCACCGTTCACGGCCATCTGATAATTGCTCTGTGCAGTCTTGACCTGTGCCTGTGCCGATTTGTACATGGCCTCGGCCTCGTCAAACTTCTGGGCGCTGATGACTTCCTCCTCATGGAGTTTCTTCATGCGATTGTAGGACTTCTCGGCAATTTCAAGACCGGCCTTTGCCTGCTCCAGGATCTGGGCGGCAGCTTGAATCTGCTCCTTGCGGGCACCGTTCTGTGTCATCTGTGCGATGGCCGTTGCGGCGTCGGCAGCGCTCTGGGCCTGCACCATCTTGGCATTCACCTCGGGAGCCTCGATAATGGCGAGCGTGTCGCCTGCGTGTACAAAGTCACCTTCCTTGGCCAGGAGAGCAAGGATACGTCCCGGCACTTTACCCGACACACGGTATTCCTCGACTTCCATTTCGCCCTGGATTTCCTCGGGGTCGCGTTGCAGGGCCAGGTGACCGATGAGAGCGACAATGAGGACCACGGTGGCAAATCCGAGGACTGCTAACAAAATATTGGTATGTTGACTTTTAGCTGACATAATATAATATTGTTTGATTGTTTTTAATTTAGTGACGGGTTATTTCAGGATGCCTAATGCCTTGAGCAGGTCGGTGTTACTGAGCTGTAATTCGATTTCGGCATCAATTTTCTGGGTTTGTGCCATGAGCCAGGCCGACTGGGCCTCCATGACGGTCGTGGGCGTGATTACGCCCTCCTCAAAGCCGCGTTTGGCCATGCGCAGATTCTCCTCGGCACTAGCGATGTTGGACTTGGCGAGCGCCAGATTCTTGTTGGCCTCGCTGACGCGGAAACGGTTCTGGCTGACCTGCAGCTCAATCTTCTCGCGTGCGTCCTCGAGTTCGAGGTTGGCAACCGTTGTCGCCTCTTGGGCCGCCTGAACCTTGTGCTTCACATCACCCCAATTCCAAATGGGGATGTGCACTTGCAGTCCCACATGCCAGAAACCACCAAAGCGATGCTGGATGCCGTTGAAGGCATTGGGGTTGGTCACAGCATATCCGCCGTTGAATAATACCTGAGGACGGTTCTCTGCCTTGAGCAGATTGACCTCTTGATGAGTCAGGTCAATGGCATTTTGGAGCAAGCGTAGCTCGGGGCGGTTATCGATGTTAGTTGTCAAGGGTATAGCGGCCGGTGCAGCAATCTCGTCGGCTTTCTCATCGGCTAACTCGATGGGCTCGTCAATCGGCAGTCCGCACAGTTGGCACAGGAGCATCTTGGTCAACGACAGGCCGTCCATGACTTTGGCAAGAGCCATCTCGGCTTCATTGACGCGTACCTGTACACTCAGTTTGTCGCTGCGTGTTGTCAGGCCGGCTTCGGTCATCTTCTCGACATCGTGGTCAAGTTTCTTGACCAGGTTGAGGTAGGACTCGGCCAGATCCTGCTTGTGGCGCAGCGATACCACCTGCCAATAGACATTGTCGATGTCATAGAGTGTGGCCTGCCTGCGCGCCTCGAGCGTGTTGGCGGCCAGTTCCTCTTTGATGTCGGCAACGCGGTTCAATGTTTTGATGGCTCCACCCATGTAGAGGGGTTGTGTCAACGTGATGGCACCGGCAAAGGTATTGTGATTATTGGACTGGAGCGCCTCATTCAGCGATTGCCCCAAGTGGTCAATTGTTCCCTGGGTAGCACTGACGTAGGGGGCGGCCATTTCAGCCAACTCCTTGAGTTTGGCGGGGTCTAAAGGCAACTTGCTCACCTCATTCTCAATGGCCGAGGTAAACACTTCGCCCAAGTTGTTGAGCAGTGCTTTCTGCTCCTTGTTGAGAAGAGAAATCCCGCGGCTGGTGTACTCATATGCTCCGAGGGCACTCACCCGCGGCAGGTACTTCGTCCTTGCCGACTTGCGCTGATTCTCAGCAATACTCTGCTTAACCCGCGACACCTGCATCTGCTTGTTGTTCTCCAGAGCCATGGCACGGCACTCATCGAGTGTTAACACCCGCTGGGCATGCGATTGAGTTGTTGGTGATACCAAAAACATCACCAACAAACATCTTAAAAATAGTGACTTCAGTCTCATACCTTCCATAAATAAAAGGTTCGTTTATTACTAGTAATTTTTGTAAATATGTCTTGTTACTTACCATCTGTTCCAGTATTACTAATCAACAAGCAACATCTAGAACTTAAACAATCTTTCAGGTTGTTGATTACCAGCAGATTTTCTACTCTGTTCACAACCCGCTAAATTATAGTTAAGCCACCAAAATAAAGCTGACTTTTCCAAAAACAGTCGCAAATTTAACGCTTTTTTTTAATTATTATCTCATGTTTAAAAATAAAAGCGTCATTTTTATAGTAAGTGGTTAGAAACCGAACATCTTTTAGGGAAAACAGAACACAAATAATATCTTCACCAACACGGCTTTACAGCCCCCAATTATCCCCAAAGCCCAACTCATTATATTCAAGTAATATTCAAGTATAACGTGGCATAAAGGAGACAAATGAAAAGACCTTAAAAAGCGACAGAATCATTTAATGTGGCGCATCTACGATTAATTTAAGCGCGTATTTCAACAATGACAGAAGCAGATATTCACGCCCGGTTTGTCAGGTACTATGAGACTGGTGGGGGGCGATCTGTTTAATTCCTTCTTTAATCTTTAATTTTTTCATTTAATTATTATTTTATAGCTGGGGTGAGGGTTGCCCACCCCACCGATATAAAAATCTCTTTAGAATTAATCTTTAACGTCGGAGGATGCGCGACGTCGTTTGATAAGCACCACATCGTGCAGCCGCTACTTTGTAACGGGGAGCGACAGTCCCGTTAGTGGACAGCGTGCAGCCGTTGTTGAGCAGTTTTGTGTCTCATTCTATAAGCGTCCTCAGGAGGGCGGTGCGCGGTATCGTGTTGCGGTAATCATAGATAGCTTAGAACATAATGGACTTGGAAATGACAATACCGCTACCTTCGCTGGCAATCACAGCTGCAGCCTTGGCTACCTTGAGAATGCTGCTCTTGAAGTAGATTGAGCCCACCCCACAGGAGCGCACAACATCAATCATCTGGTGACTCATGTTGGAAACCTCATCATCCGTGAGAACATGCCTATTTGGGCCGCTCTCAAGACCCACCAGAAACATATCGCAATAGCCAGCCGCTGCCTTAACCATGTCGAGCGAGGTCTGCTGGTCAATAACAGGCTCGCTTGTTCGCCTCCAGCAAGTCACCCAGAGTAATCGTCACTTGCAGGCCTGGGCATGCCTTAGCAAGAGCAATCAAATCTTTTTCCATTTATTATTAAGATTTAATTGTTCGGCCCTCCCCACTCTCCTACCGACGGAGCGCTTCGTTCGCCGTATGGCTAATGGTGAAGTCGGTATACATCACCGAAAAGCGATGCAAAATTAGGGTATTTTTTGGGGGTCATAATTGGGGAAATTGGGGAACGTAAAAACTCATTAAAACGCTGGGTTCTAATGGGTTATACTTTGAAACAAATTGGGGAAATTTGGGAAATTTGGGAAGGATTGGGGAAATTGCACTAATCCCCCTTTTTCTGCTTTAAGACGCACCGCAGTTTAGTGTCAAAATTATTGACCGCTTTACTAGACGTCGGGTTGGTTATATGTTTTACATCCTTATTCAGGTTGGCTGCACACGTTGAAATCCATTCCTTGGAATACCATCCTTGTGCAAGCAACTTGAAAAAGTGCTGCATTAAGTTACGCTTACGAAGCTTGCCAGCAATCTCCCATAACTCGTTAACGTGGGCATGGCTAATACAGTCGATGAACAGTTTCTCATCTATATTGACAATAACACCCTCGTCCACCAAGAACGTGTATAGCGACGCCATATCAAACGCAATACGAGGTGTGAAACTTCTCATATGTGAAAAATCTGTAACCTGCCCAACTGGTAAAGCGACGTCAGTCTCATCCACGGTTTCACCTGCAACAAATTCAATAGATGCACCGTCATCGGAGACAGCATTAGTCGGGACGGAGACAGAAGGCGTAGAATCATAAACTTGTGCGGGCGGTGCCTGTTGAGGCATGGGGGGAACTATCAGATCACGAATGGCCGCGCAATACTCGTCATACATCCTTATGATATCAACCATGGCGCACCTGAGGTCATATACTTCTCGTGCTGGGTAAGGGCCATGGTCATTCGTCTCGAGTAACAGCGAACGATATGGCTCAATAGTATCGTATAACTTGACGATTAGTTGACGCCCGGTATCCGACGGTACACGGCGCGCCCCTTTTACAGTAATGTGATTATCCTGAATGAGTTGGTATGCCTGGATAAAGTGCTTCAAATCAACCTTATCCCGGTATAAGCTCTCAACCAATTCTTTGACTAATTGCGGTGTCCTGCGCTGAGACGCTAGCTCCTCAGCAGTCACTTCAACACGCTCTCCTGGGGCTAAAAAATATTGTTCGCCGTTGGAAAACTCGTTCTTATCCATGTTAATTTTGAATGTTGTTTAGAACCTATTGATATCATTTTTAATCGGTCATCTATGCCGCTAACGACCTATTCCAGGTATGACGAAATGTTGCTTTACGCTAAATAAGTCGCCAAAAAGTCGCCAAAAATTAAGAATCAGTTCCTTAATACTTTTTATATATTATTGATTTTCAGTGCGTTAATTGAAAATATTCAATAATAATTGTGAACCCGTGGGGCGGTTTTTTCCCTTCTCTAATCATCATTATTTATCCCATAACCACCTAATTCACAAACATTTGCAAGGCACCCAATGAATAAAACCTAATACTTTGGGATAAATAGGGTTCGATTTCGGTTGCAATTTTTGCAACCGTTTTTTTTGTCCATAACTTTACAGAGCCCAATGGGGGAAAACGCATTCCAAAATGCCCAAAAACTCCCCCAAATGTAACCACGGAAAGCATCTAATTTTGCATCGTTTTTAAATACAGATATAATATGGCAAGTACTAAAATTGAAATTGCCAAGAAAGACAGAAATGGAACATCCGAACTGATGGTTCGGTTTTGCTATGATCGCAAGCATTCCTATCGCCTGCACACTCTTATCTGGGTTCCGCAGACGGCATGGAATGCAAGTAAGGGCAGACTCATCATTCCTCGCATACAAAGCAAGGAACAGAAACAGCTGTCACAGCTGCAAGCGCAGGTAGATGACCTGTCGGCCTTCCTCAAGTCAAAATGCATTGAGGCGCCATCATCGGCCGACAAGGATTATTGGACTCAAAAGGTCAAGGAGTTCCACAACCAAGGTCAACCCATGACCAACTCTCCACTCACCAAGGAAGAAGACGAAATCGACCTTGGCGAGGATGTGATTGACGCATTCACAGCGTTTATCAACACCAAGGTCACAAACGCCAAGACCAAAGAACAAATGGAAGTGGCGAAGCGCACCGTCAAGAGATACACATTATATGTAAAAAGAGAGTTACGCCTCAAGGAGTGGACAAGTTCAGACCTTGCAGACTACCAACATTTTCTTCAGATTGAGCACACGTTCTTTGACGAGAAGGGCAAGTGTAAAAGGAAGTACCAGTACATCTACAAGGCCTCGCCCTCGTGCCACCCTCAAAAGCCAAGAGGTGGCAATGCCATATTCGCGCTCATGAAGAAGCTTAGAACCATGTTCAACTGGTGTGTAAAGACCGGTCGCCTTAACGAGAGCCCATTCCGCACGTTCCAACTTCAGGGTTGCATGTATGGTACCCCTTTCTATATGACAATCGACGAACTGAACACATTGTATCACTTTGATTTCTCCAGGCGACCCAAGCTGGCCATTCAGCGCGACATCTTTGTGTTGCAGAGTAATCTCGGGATGCGTATTGCCGATTTTTATGGTCTTACCACCGCCAACATCGTGGGTGAGGCTATCGAGTACATCCCAGGCAAAACCCTTCACGACACCGGCGATGTAGTTCGAGTGCCGCTGACAGAGCGAGCTAAAGAGATCATCAACCGCTACCGTGCAGACGATAGCAGCATCAGCCTCATGCCGTTTATCAGCGAGCAAAAATATAATGATGCTATTAAGGATATGCTGAGGCTTGCCGGCATCAACCGTATCGTCACGATTTTGAACCCAACTACTCGACTTGAGGAGAAGCACCCCATATATGAGAAAGCCTCGTCGCATATGGCCCGACGTAATTTCATCGGCAATCTATACCGCGTGGTTCAGGATCCTGCCGTCATATCCTCAATGACCGGACACAAACCTGGTAGCCGGGCGTTCGAAAGATACCGAGCGATCCAAGACGACATCAAGAAACCACTGCTTAAGATATTCGACTAAGACACTTGTTATCCAATGGGCTATATCGGGGGAAATCACGCTACCAAATTCGTGAAACTTCCCCCATTTATATTTTGCGGAATGCACTTCCTTTGCAGCTGGTTTTGGGACGACCCTCGAGCCCGATGGGCAAGAACCCAAGTGGGGGAAAATGGACATCAACATACTCGAAAAAGCCCCCAAATTGGCAAACGCCGCAGTAGTAATTTTGCACCGCAATGAGAGACGACTTCAACATAGCAGACGAGTTCGCAGCCTTGGTAGCTGCCAAGGTTGTCGACATCCTTGAGGAGAGAGGGCTGGTCATGGCTGCACCTGAGCCGAAGAAGGTGGCCACATCGGAAACACCCCTTTACACAATTGATGAGGTGTGTGCCCGGTTAAAAATCAGCAAACCCACCCTCAAGGTCCATCGCCGCAAGGGGCTCATATCCCCTTCTGGTGGCTATGTGGGTCGCTCACCGAGGTTCACGGAAGAGGATATCGCAAAGTACCTCTCCCACTACAAAGATGAGTAATGGGCAACCATTACACCAACCTCACGGCTCTATGAGCCAAGGGCAAGTTGCCGGCCCTACCCTAACGGCAGCAAGAGTTCTTTGACATCGCGGGTTCCGACTACAAAATCGGCTGGGTTTGCGCGCTCCCCCTGTAGCAAGCAAGCGAGCGCACTCAATCAACGGCGTTGGACGTCATCCAACGTCATTATTCTAGAAATTATGCAGAACATCAAGAGTTTTGTTTGCGCCAGTCATTCCAGTGGTGTGGCTGGCGCAGGTTGGGAAGAGCCCTACCAGGGTTCGCCCCAGGCCAAGTCGCCGGACTATTCCGCCACCGCGACAAGGAAACCACTGAACTTCAAATAGAATACTTTATGAGTAGTGAATCTACCAAAACGGCCAAACTCTCCCAGGTGGAGACCGAGGTACAGCCCGGAACTGAGCAGGGCGTAGTTGTAGCTCAGGCACCCACTCCTCAGGGTGAGAACGAGGAGATCCGTAATGTAGTTACTCCTGTACCTGCTGCAAGTGCTATTTCCAAGGGTATTGACCCGAGCAAAATTTACACCAGCAGCGAATTGGAAGCCAAGTACAGTAAGCTGGCAACGCTTGAGATTAACCGTGACACTAACGGTAATACACCTGGAAGCGATTCTTGGACCGCATTCTATAAGCCCAAGGGTCCCGCTGGAGAGTATGCCGCTCAAGGCTATGGGCTCAACCTTTTTAAAGGGTGCAGAGGGAGATGCATTTATTGTTATCGAGAACACGGTATCATCAGCAAGTCCATTGGAGGCGACACCCCTGAGTTACTGAAGAAATTCAAGAATGAAGCTAATGCTCTGGCTCGTGTTGCACACGATCTTGTTAACCACAAGAATGAACTTGTAGCCGCTGATGGTGTGTTCGCAACGTTCACTAGCGATCCCGGTCAAGAGGCTACCTTCCCGCTATTCAAGCAGGCCTTCGACCTTATCATTAAGGCCGGTGTACCTGTGAAGATGCTGACCAAGTTCACGAGCTGGGTGAACACTCCCGAGGGTCAAGAGCTGCTTGCAAAGGGCGCAAGCACGGGCCTTCTTGCAGTAGGCTTCACGCTTACTGGTCACGATGAACTCGAGACTGGCGCTTCTCCCAATGCTGATCGTGTGGCAGCAATGAAGAGCATCCACTCTATGGGCATCAAGACCTTTGCCTCGATTGAGCCTGTTATTGACCAGCAGACCTCGCTCGACATGGTTAAGGCAGCGGCTGGCTATTGCGGTATGTTTCTGGTGGGTCTTGAGAGCGGCCCAAACAGGCATCTTCTCACGGATGATGAAGTTTCCAACATGAGTCACCAGATGATTGATGTTGTGCGCTCCTGTGGTGTGGGCTCAATCTACTTCAAGAGCAGCATTCTCAAGGTAGCCAAGGCTGCAGCTGTGATTGCCAGCGAAGGTAGCGGTATTGTAGTTTCCAAGTCCATTATGTTCTAAGCTATGATCACCGCAACACAATACCGCGCACCGCCTCCTGCGAATGCTTATTAAGGAGGCGCAAAACTGCTCTGCCACGGCTTCACGCCGTCACCGTCGGGTTGTCGCTCCCCGGACCCAAAGTAGCGGCAGCATGATACGGTGCTCAGCAAATGGCGTCGCGTATCCTCCGACGCCACAAATTTATTAAATAAAAAGTTTTTGAACTCATTATGAAATTACAATTAAAAGCCTATAAATCTATTGCTCCCAAGCAGTTTTCGGGCAAGAATAACATCACTTCGGTAGTTATTCCCAACACGGTAACCAGCATTGGTGACGAGGCGTTCAGAGACTGCCAAAACTTGGAGAGCGTGAGCATACCCAACTCGGTAACCCATATCGGTAACTGGGCGTTTCGTGGATGCCATCGTCTGACTAAGATAAATATTCCCAACTCGGTAACAAGCATCGGCCATGGTGCATTCGGTGGTTGCCTTTGTTTGACGAACATTTACATTCCCAATTCGGTAACCAGTATGGGCGATGATGTGTTCAACACGTGTGATAACTTGACAGACGTGAGCATTCCCTCATCGGTTGATCATATCGGAGATCGTACGTTTCTGTTTTGCTGTAGATTGAAGAAGGTAACGATTCCCAACTCGGTAACAAGCATTGGTATCTGGGCATTTGGTGATTGCATAGACCTTGTGAATGTGACCATCCCTAACTCGGTGAAGAGAATAGAGCTTGCAGCCTTCGAAGGCAGCGGCTTGACCAAGTTGGAGATTCCAGATTCCGTTACCTTCATCGACGCTGAGGCCTTCCAGAAATGCAGAGAGTTGGTCAGTGTAGTTATTCCTGATTCGATTAGCAGCATCGAAGACGGAACATTCAGTGGCTGCAACAGTTTGACCAATGTGGACATCCCTTCATCGGTTGGCCGCATCGGCAAGCATGCGTTTTATGACTGCAGTAGCTTGGTCAGCTTGAATATCCCTGATTCAGTAAACACTATTGGCTATCATGCTTTCAAGGGATGCTCCAGCTTGCAGTGTATCACTTTTGAAGACATGGTCGAAATGAGTGATGATGCTGACATACTCGGAGATTGCACTGCATTAAAAGCCATCAACGTGCCTCGCAAGTATTTTGAGTACTATGCGAACAAGTTACCCGAAGATCTGCAATGGAGGCTCATCGGTTACTAGTTAGCTTTCGATCACACGGCCTGATGCCGTCATCGACGGGTGGTCGCTGCCCGTCCCAAAAGTAGCGACAGCATGATACGGTGCTCAGGCATAGACGTCGCGTATCCTCCGGCGTCACATATTATTAACTAACTAAAACAATATGGAAAGAAAAATTTCTATCGGAACAAAAGAGATTGTTTCAAAAGAGTTCATGGGCAGGGACGATATCACATCGGTGATTATCCCCAACACGGTTACCCGAATCGGTGATGAAGCGTTCAGCTTCTGTCGCAATCTAGACAATGTTAGCATGCCCAACACGGTCACCAGCATTGGCGACGAAGCGTTCTTTAGCTGCTGGAATTTAGCCAACGTAAATATTCCAGGGTCAGTTACCAGCATCGGTCATAATGCGTTTTGTGCCTGCTATCGGCTAACCGAAGTCGATATTCCGTCATCGGTTACCAGTATGGGGGATTATCTGTTCAATGATTGCCAAAATTTGACTAGAGCAATCATTAACGCATCGGTTTACCATATAGGTCATGGAACCTTTAATCGATGCTTCAGGTTGCAGGAAGTGAGAATCCCCGATACGGTACAAACTATCGGCGTAAGGGCTTTCTGTGATTGCTCTGAACTGAAGAACATAACCATTCCTTCCTCGGTGAGCTGGATTGAAGATTCTGCTTTCGAGGGCTGTGGGTTGACCAGTTTGGACATGCCTATCTCAGTAACGCGCATCGGTGCACAGGCTTTCATGAAATGCAGAAGTTTGGCCGAAGTGAATCTTTCCCTGTGGCTTAAAATCATCGATTCCCATGCATTCTACTGGTGCAAAAGTTTGACTGACATCGACATCCCCGCATCGGTTCATTACATCGCCGACCACGCGTTCCAGGGATGTGACAGTTTGCAGACCATCACTTTTCGCGGCTTGACCAAAATGGATGAAGACGCCGGAGTTTTTGATGGCTGCACCTCGCTAAAGACCATCAAGGTGCCAAGCAGGTACTTGGACATCTATGAGGACATGCTGCCTGTCGAGCTGGGGAAACTATTGATTGGCTACTATTAACCAAACGGTTGGGGCTAAAGATATAAACGACTAAAGAAAGGAGATCCATAAGAAAAGACGACGTCAAGAGAAATAATTGATTTTGAGATAGAGTGATGGGGAGCGGCGGTGAGCCGTTCCCTTTTTCGTGCCCATACGTGGCTTCTGGGCGTTTCTAGTAGATCGACTGGGTGTCGTTATCACCTGGGGGTGGCAGAGGGAGTCCACGGCCTTCTACGCCGGTTATGGCGATATAGCCTTCACGCAGCGGGTTGAAGTACTCGTCAAGGCCATAGAAGTAGTGTCCCTGGCGGCATTCATCGAGGGCAAGCTTGAACCACTCTACATACTCTGGATCGCTACCATGGGCGTTGCGAGCGAGTCGTGGGTATTCCTGGATGATCCTCTCGGCATTCTCACGTGGGGTCATGCCGCTGTCGTCCCATGGCAGGGTGCAGTCGGGGGTATATAGTGCCTGGCTGTCCCCGCGCTGCTCGTTGAAGAATGCGCCGCACCCCTTCCATGTGTTTTTCTTTATCGTGAGCCAGCAGCGGTAACTCATTCCGTTGGGGCTGATGTACGGGCACACACGGAACAGCTCGTAGCCCATCCGGTGCAGTTCAGCGACCGTTTCATAGTACCTGACAAACCGGACGTGTATTTCGGCTTCTGTCATAACTAAATCACGCGGCGGTCCAGCCGTAGCCTTGGACGGCCATGTCGATGAAGTGGTTCATCAGCAGGTTGGTCTTGTCGGTGAAGGTGTCGCGGTCGTAGCTTTCAGGCAGGTCTTTGTCAAGCGATATCTGGATCAGGGCAAGGACTTTTTTCTTGGGTTGCTCGTCTTTATACCAATCGACGACCATCACCCGGTCTTTCTCCTCCAGCAGATTTTTGTACAGGTTCTTGGCCGCCAGGATGACCTTCTGCTTCTCGGTCTGGGTCAACTTTCGGTCTTGAATCAGCAGGTCGTATATTTCAAGCTCTTCCTCTGCCAGGCCCATGTCGGTCGAGCGGCCTTGCTCTTTCTTCAGCTCGTCGACGAGTTGCAGCAGCTTCTCATAGTAGTCCTCATTCTCGCTGCCACCGGCATTGTACCGGTCGATGATGCTTCTGTAGCGCTGTGAGAAGGCCACGCGTGTGCAGTTCTTGTTGATGAGTTGCTCCAGCGTCTTCTCAATAAAGGCGCGCAGGTCGTCGATCTCCAACGCCTTGTAGGGTGATGTGTTGATCACCTTGCGTATCGAATCAATGTCCACCTTGCTCAGGTCGATCACCTTGCCCTGGTGGATAACGTAGTCGGGCTTGTCCTCGCCGTCACTTCCCTGGGCCGACACACTTTGGTCAAGGGTCTGTGCCATCCTGGCCTTGGCGCGATTGAGTTTCTCATCGTCCACCAGATTGCAGAACAGGCCATGAATGTACTGGATCGGGGCGAACTTGGGATTGTACCATCCTCGCTCAAATATCTCGGGCTTGCTGGCGTCATACAAATTCATGATCAGATTGCTCAACACCTTGAAGCGGTCCTTCCACTCGTCTTTCTCCAAGATGCGCACGTATGCCAGACGCAGTTTATCCAGTTGGTCGAGCGTGTTGTCCTCGGCAATAATCTCGTCAAGATTGATGCCCAAGCTCATCAGGAACATGTCACACTCCATGATGCATTCATCCAGCGAGGCGATGAGCTGCTCTATATCCTTTGCAGGGAAATCGCCGTCGCCGCCGGTAGAGGCATAGTCGCTCAGTGCCTGCTGCATATACTTAAACACGTTCACATAGTCCACCAGGATGCCACAAGTCTTGCCGGGGAACACACGGTTAGCGCGTGCGATAGCCTGCATCAGCGTGTGGCTCTTCATCGGCTTGTCGAGATACAATGTCGAGAGCGACGGCACATCAAATCCCGTCAACCACATGGCGCAGACAAATACCAGACTCAACGGGTCATCCTTGTCCTTGAAACGGTCCTCGATATCCTTGCCGTCGGGTGTGATCTCGTTCATCTTCTTGCGGTGCTTGGTGATGTCCAGTCCGTGCTTCATGAACTTCTCGGTCTCATCGGCCTCCTCGCTGATGACGACGGCCATCTCAACGCGGTTCATGTAGTTGAGCATAGCGGTGAGTTTGTCGCGCTCCTCCTTGGTGGTGGCTTCGTTGCGTTCCTTGACGATGGCTTTTATCTCCTCGTTCCAGTAATGCATCACCTTGTCGTACATCTTCACGGCGGTGTACTTATCGACGCTCACCACCATGCCTTTGCCCAGGAAGCCGCGACGCGGGAAATGATGGGCGATATCCTGGGCGATCTTGTCCAGGCGCTCGTCACGCTTGATCACCTCAAGGATGCGTGATGATGCGTTCTCCAGCAACTCCGTCTCGCGGTCATTCAGTCCCTCGCCCTCCACGATCTCAGCGACATCGGTGTCCAGCCAGTTGTTGGTCAGTCCCACCTCGGGCACGCGGCGGCTGTAGAACAGGGGCACCGTGGAGCCGTCCTCGATGGCCTGGGCAAAGTTGTATTCCGACACATAGTCACCAAACCACTGATTGGTCAATCGCTTGCTGCCGAGCAGCGGAGTGCCGGTGAAGGCGATGTAGTTGGCATTGGGCAGTCCCGTGTGCATGTTCTCGGCCAGTTGCTTATACTGGGTGCGATGTGCTTCATCCACGAGCACGAAGATATCGTCCCTATCCGACAGCAGCGGGTATTTCTTGGTCTTGTCATATTGGAACTTGTGTATCAGCGTGAACACCATCGGCTTGTTGCCTCTCAGAAAATCGCGCAGTTGGGCAGCGTTCTTGGGCTGGCATTCCTCCTTGTCGCCGATGACCTCGGTGCGCACAAAGGTTTTGTGTATTTGTGTATCCAGGTCCTCACGGTCGGTAATCACCAGGAACGTGAAGTTACCATGCAGTTTGCGCCTTACCTTCCTCACGAACATCACCATCGAGTAGCTCTTGCCTGAGCCCTGTGTGTGCCAGAACACGCCCAGCTTGCCGTCCAGTTCCTTTCGGCGTTTAGCGCTTTCCATCAGGTTGTTCACGCCCAGGTACTGGTGGTTCTTGGCGATGATCTTGGTGCGCTTGTTGTCAAAGAAAATGAAGTTCTCAAGGTAGTCCAGCAGTCGCTCCTTGCGGAACAGACCATCTATCAAGAACTCAATAGAAGTACCGTGCTCGGCAATCTGCTCACGGTCCAGCCTCTCCTTCTCGTCATTCACGCGCAGCCACTCAAAGAAAAACTCGTAGCCGGCGTTCCATGCGCCGAGTTTGGTTTGCAGGCCATTGGAAAGCACGCAGATCTGGTTCAGGGCGAACACGTTGGGGATATCCTTGCGATAGGACACCAGGTTTTTGTTGTAGGACTCCTCGACCTTCACCGTTGAGTTTTTCAGCTCGATGAAGACAACCGGCAGACCGTTCACAAACAGCAACACGTCAGGACGGCGGTAGCGGAAGTGACCCTTGATCCACATCTGGTTCACGCAGTGGTAGTCGTTGTTGCCAGGATTGTCAAAGTCGATGAGCTTCACGATATCGAAGTCCTCACGATGCTGGTTGCGCGTCTTGACCTTGATGCCGTTACGCAGTTGGTTATAGAACTTGTAGTTGGTGTCCACCATATCGGTGCCGGTGTAGTCCTTGCGGTATTCACGCACGATGCCGTCAAGCGTCTCCGGGTCGATCTGCGGATTGATGCGACGCAGCGCCGTTGAGAACACCTTGGGCAGGATGCACTCCGACGCGCTGGCACGCCCCGTCAGGCTCACATCGTCCTGGGCATCCACACTGGGATCACACTCGATGCGCGTCCAACCGTACTCCGGCTGCGATAATCGGTTACATATCGCCTGTTCTATGTTGTCTTCACTGATGAATGATTTCATGATCGGAATCCTTTTACGTTCGTTATTTCAGATAATACAAGCACACGTCATCAATGAGTTTTGAGACCAAATCAACTTGTGCATCAAAGGTCTCGGCCTCACTGAATTCTTTCTTGAACCTGTCTGTGACATCAAAATAGTAACTATTGCTGTCCGAATATGGTTTTGCGGCATATTTTGAAGAGAACCTTTTGCCTTCGTCGATCTGCTTGCATAGTTTTTCTGCCCAACTATCCCCATATCTTGCCTCAATTCCTATTTCCTCTTGCTCGTCAATCCAAATGGCAATAGACAGTCTTATAGGTTTTCTTCTGCCGTCCTTCGGCGTAACTACAAAATGATATCCGTAATGCACGCTATTCATATACTCCTTGCTATAAGAAAGAGTATATAACTCTTCTTCACGGGATATTGCAGATTGAAAAACCAGGCCTAATGTATACAGGTTACTTAATCCTTTCAGTTCCACCTTCTTGTAGTATTTATGTATTCCAATATTCTGAAAATCAGACTCAATCTTTCTAATTAATCTCTTCATAGAGGACTGCTTATTATCCTGAATGACAGAAAACTCGTTTTTTTCAAAGGCGAGTACAGCGCTCAGCAAGCTCACCCAGCTATACTTCACGATTGGGCACTTGTGTTTGTCCACTCTGATGACTGGCTCACGCTCAAAGGTGGGATTCCCGCCAACTGCGAGCAACACTACATTTTTCTTGTCGTCCTCATACTCATTGAGATATGCCTTGAACTCACGCTCCCATTCTTCTTTGTCTTGCCCTCTATTGTCAGAATATTTGGCCTCGACGATAACATCAACGTTTCTGAACCGGAAGAAGACATCGGGCTCAACGTAGTTGCTATTTCCGGTGTCATATTTTGAGTTGGGGTTCCATTTAGGCCAGAAGAAGACGTTATCAGCCATCAACCCGGCGTCTTCAGGCAAAATTCCTTTATTGGATGCAGCTTTTTTCAAGACGTCCCACAACACATTGTCCGGCAACAACATCAAGTCTCCAAAAACAACTAAAGTTTTCGGATCTTCATTGGTGTTTTTATTTATTTGGCTGCTATACAACATATTGCTTACCTTTGTCTGATTATCCTCTCACTTCCAACTTGCCGCTCATCAAGCGTGGAAGGAGTAGGTCGCGCTGACGGGCAAGAATCATTGACTGCTGTTCAAGTTTCATTATCGTGTCAAAAATAGCACGCGCTCTCTTTTCAAATTCATTTAATGTTGAGTCATCAGGAATAAGCATCTTCATTTTGCGGAAGCGTCCCTTGCTTATCTCAAGAAATGTTGAGCCATTGGCATTCAACAAAATCTCATCTTTCCTTGATTTCAGCATGTAAAGCATATACATGCGCAGGTTCTCACTATGCGGGATGATTGAAATAAAACCTTGGTTCGTGCACACTTCGAACGGTGCCATGCCGAAGAAGCCGATGCTTGCACGGCTGGTCATTAAAATCGTGTAAGGGGGCAGCAATTTTGCAGAACTCTTGTTCAACCCCTCCTGCGTGATACGTCCCACTATCGTCAACAACGGCAGACTGTCTTTCGACGTGATGTCTGTTGGTGTAACCCACTTGATATCACCACCCCAATACTCAGGCTTTGATGTTGAAGGAGTTCCCCCGCCTATCGTATCACAGACATCACCAATGTGTCTCAATTGCCATCCTTTGGGCAAGCCGTTTTCAAATTCGGCGTTTTCGTGGCCGGGGAAGCGGAAGCGGACGAACCACTCCTTATAGATATTCTCGGCCATCTGCTCTAACAGACGAATCCTGTGAGTGTTGTTCTCAATCAGGTTGTCATAGGCAGATAGAATAGAAGCAATGCGACGCTGCTCAAGGAGGGGAGGAAGAGTAATAGGTAACTTTTTAAGAATCTCTGTATTAAGATTTGGCATTGTTGCTCCTACTGCATGGTTCTCAATCCAACCAACAGAATCTTTCCTCTTTAAAATGTAAAAGACAAATGTTGGAACAACTTTACTTCTGTCAAGCTGGACCTTGAGACACCCCGTTCCACAAAGCCATCCAGCCTCACGTTCCGTAATTATTGCGCATCGCCCAACATCTCCTCTTCTTGAATAAAGAATATCGCCAGACATCACTTTATGACGACTTAAACGGTTCACATGCGCCTCAGACACTCTTGCAATATTTGATTCCTCAATCGTCCCGTCAATCATGTCTTTAGGCATAACTACAGGTGTTCCCACTTCGGAGTAATCTGACTGGTGAAGTTGAGAACCAAAAGGCCCTGTTTGTATAGAAACAGCTATATCCTTCAATCTGTACTTTATCCACACCATACACTTACCCCTCTCCAAACAGATCCTTCAAATTTTGCTCTATCTCAGCCTGTAAAGCAAGTGCCTCGCTGTTGAGTTGCGTGAAATCACTCTGCAAGCCCCGCATGGTATCGGCAAACTCCTGCTCGGTCATGCCGTCGTCCTCAATGACTACGCCCACATACCGACCGGCATTAAGCGAATAGTCTTGGTCACGGATGCCGTCCTCGCCGTCGAGTTTAGCCACCTTGCACAGGCCGATTACATCCTGGTACTTGCCATCGGGCCAGCGCTCCAACAACCAGTCTACCTGATCTTGCTTGCCCTCGGCCTTGTATTCCTCCACCAGCGCCCAGAAACTGTCGCTGTCACCCTCATAGAGGCGGGTGATGATGCCCAGGTTCTTGATTTGCTCGTCGCTGAACTTGCGATGGGCGCGATCGACCTGGGTGAAGATGTTGCGGGCATCGATAAAGAGTATCTCGTCCCGGTTGGGGCGCTGCTTGTTGAAGAACCACAGTGTGGCTGGCAGCGTCACCGTTGAGAACATGTTGCTGGGCAGCGTCACCATCTGGCTGATGATACCGTCCTCGACCATGCGCTTGCGGATCTCAAGTTCCGAGCCACCGGCATCGCTGGCAGAGTTGGCCATGACGAGGGCTGCCTTTCCGGTCTCGTTGAGTGCCGTTGCAAAAAGTCCGATCCACAGGTAGTTGGCGTTGGGGACCGTCTCTTTCTTGTCTGACTGCTTCTTGGCCGACTTGGTCTTGTTACGCGGAACGCCATAGGTGGAGAAGCGACGGTCCTCGAGCACCTTCTCCAGCACCACCTCATCGACATTGAACGGCGGATTGGCCATCACATAGTCGAAGCGGCCGAAGGCGTCATAGGGGTCACTGTAGAAGGAGTTGGCCTCGGTAATCTCGCCACGGATATTGTTCAACAACAGGTTCATCTTACCCAGTTTGACGGTGTCGGGCTCCTTCTCGATGCCATAGCAGCGGAAGCGCATCATGTCCTGGCTGCTGGCATTGTGACGGTGCATGTAGCGTGCAGCCTGGACGAACATACCACCCGACCCACACGCCGGGTCAAGAAACTTCTTGTCTCCCGTAGCAGGCTGCAGCACCTCGACCATATACTGAATCACACTGGCTGGCGTATAGAATGCGCCACCGCCCTGGCCCTCGGCCAAGGCGAAGTTGCCCAGAAAATACTCGTAGATCTGTCCAAACAGGTCGATGCTGATATCCTCAGGGATGTCCTTGAACACGCGCACGATGCGGCTCAGCAGCTCCGGTTCTTCCTCGGGCACAAGCTGGCCATAGACCTCCTTGGGCAGCACACCCTCCATGCGGGGATTCTCGCGCTCGATAGCCTCCATGGCGCGTTTCACCAGCAGGGCCTTGTTGGCATCGTCGGGCGCGTCGTTGATGTAATCAAAATAAGCGCACTCGGGCAGATAGAAGCCACACTTCTCCACAGCCACGTCCTTGTACTCACGCTCCATGCGGGAGCCCTTGTAGCGGTTGTATTCCTCATCGATCTCGTCCTTATGCTGCTTGAACAGCACATCGGCATAGCGGAGGAAGATCAGTCCGAGGATGGGTTGTCCATACTTGTTGGCTGCCAGGTGGGCACCGGCACGCAGCATGTCAGCCGAGTGCCACAGGTTATCCTTGAGTGTTTTCAGTTCAATATCCGTCATTCCTATATATAAAAAGACCCCAATGCAGTTCCCAGCAGGCCGACCAAAGCCCATATACCAACTGCAAAGGAGTCTGTGATGTCATTATATTTCGGTCGTTTGCGGGCATCATCCCCACACCATGAGAATGAATAGGCAACCGCAAATTTACGAAAAATATCAGTATCTATTACCAAAAACTTCAAAATCGCTGGAAAAATAGCCTGAAACGTGAAAAACGCGCTGGTGGATAGGTGATTATATCCAACGCAATTCCACTATTTTCTTTTACAAACTCTTAATTGTTAGAATGATTAGTGAAAGGCAGCGATTGAAAAAATAATCGTATAAATCATTTGAGGGAATATCTATTTTCCCTAGCTCATGATGGCGGATTCTGAAGTTATTTCCAATCTTTGTCAAAGCTAAGAATTCTTCATTAAAAAGCTGCTCAAATTCTGTGATTCCCTGTGAAATATTTTTGATAATCATTTCTGATGACTGTTTCTTATCTATTTCATGAGTCACATAAATTGTTTTTAGTCGTTCTAATGCATCCCAAATTTTCTCAGTTGCTAGGTGATAATCGGATGGTTTAGCTTTCTGATAAAGGCTGATGGCTTCATGTAGTAATTCTTGAACCCCAGGTTCTATTATCTTCGAGTCAATAATCTTTGCTTCCTCTATCAAAGTATCGGCATCAGTAATACGTTCAATAATCTTGTTGTCTGTCAGTTTATACTGTAAACCTGTCATATCAAAGATACTATTAATATCTTTCTGAAAACTAACGAAGTCCTCAGACGACTCAGAGAATCTTATATGGTCATGCCGAAAAAAGGAATGGTAATCATACTTATTCACTGTTAACATGTTCTGAGCTACAAACTCTATAAGGTCCAAAGCAGCGAACTGATCAAACTCATCAATCCCTGAAGGGATCAAAGAGTCAGCAGAGTATTGATTACAAAACAGATTCGGGATTCGATGTCTCAATATAGTGTAAAGTTGCGAAATATCTACTCCACAAATAATTCTTTCATCGTCAGGACAAAAATCAGGAAATTTTCTAGCCAAGTTGACAAAGTATTTCTCACAGCAACGAATGATTAATATATAAACATCCTTTGCCATTATTGATGTTTTAGCTATAGGTTCGCGCATGTTGTTGCGCTCTGTAAAAAGTTGTGCCATATAATATTTTTTTTATTATTACTCTTGTTCTACGTCTATATAATTTATGCACAGATTCAAAAATGACGCACATAAATTGAAGTAAAACACCTTCATGTGATCGGAAGGAAAAGCGAGCTTGTCTTTTTCAAAGTGTCTGATTTGATAGTTGTTTCCAATCCAAGAGAGATGACTCATGATGGCATTTATATTCTCTTTCATCTGCTCATCACCCCCTGAAAGTTTGTCTATCAGTATACCTATTGAAGTCTTCTTATCCTTGTGACATAGTGTTTTCGCTCTTTCATAAGCATCCCAGATTTTTTCTAATCCATGTTGCAAATCATCACTTGAACCATTTTGAATATATGCATGTGCCTCTTCAACAAGCTCTTTGAGCCTTTTTTCTTCTATGTTTTTACCAACGTTAATAATATAGTTGCATGGCCGCATCTTTCTGTCAATTAATTTATAAACAGAATGAGATAGTATCTGATTGATTCTTGCAGGAAAGAGATTGATATCATTTACATTGATTGGGTATAATTCAATTGCATCAAAAACATGTTGAGGCTTACATGACATAATGAATTGTTCATAATTGTCAGTCTCTACATATTGATCGTCAGGATTAAACGCCATCGGTTTATAAAACGATTTGATACTATTAAATGTTTCTGAAATACAGTCGCTCCAATAGTCATACCCAGTTTCGGTTTTACATAAAAAGAATTCGTTCTGTTCTTTCATTAAATCAAGAATTGCAGATCTCTTCCTTTTAGAAATAGAACTTAACTTCTTTTTTCTTAGCTCTGCTTCATTTCTTATAGAAAAAGGCAAAAAACGAGTGGATATCCTTTCGGCCTCAGTTAATAAGCCCCAAGTGTATATTGGATGGTTTGATACATAGCTACTTATATATAATTCATAGCCATCCACAGCTAGAAGGCTTTTCAATCTTTCAATGTATTTTGTTAATACTTCTCCGTCAATTCGCACTTCTGGGGAAAGAATCTCCATCAGAAAACGCAGGTAATCCTCATCGGTTCCATTCTTCAAGGGAAATCGCTCGTCATCAAACACCCAATCAGTATCATAGTCATCATTATTGACGGTGTGCTGCCAAATTTCTCCTGATGCATTATCAAAGCGACTATCTAAACTTGGCATTGATTTAATATCGTATAGTCTTTCTAGAAACTCACCATCTGTTAAAGTACCGCTAAAATGATATAATTGAATATCTTTTTCAAAGACACCCATTTCAACACCATGACAAAACAAGTCTTGAATCTGCCTTTTTGTTATATTTGTTATTCTGTTCATCTGGGATAGCATCATTGAAAAAAAATAGACAAACTCCAATGCAGTCCCCAACATAATGATTATGCTATACTTTCTCAATGGGTCTATTGCATGCATCACCCATGTGGGGATGAATTGGTGAGCGCAAATATAATAAAAAAAGCTATACCTCTAGCCGATATCATTATAAAACAGCCCAAATTGAAAAAACGCGCGCGATTTCCACGCAGAACCTTATTCGTGTAAGCGAAAAAATGGCGCTGACATCGGCTGCTGCGCTTATACGTGATGAAATCAAGAAAATGGCGGTCAGTTCCCCTGGTCGCCATATATACTGAAATAATAGAAAATGATGCAATTATTACAAGCCATGTTTTCGACGATAGCGGATACATGGCATGGGTCAAAGTGGGGAGCGCGCTCACCCATCAAGGCTCAAGATGAAAAAAGAATTAGTGGCGCAACATCGGTAAATGGGAACGACAACGATCCATACGCCGGTGACATTGACAAACTCCAGAATGCCCTGTTCAATGGGCATCCATTGGAGAATGGGACCTGCATCGAGATCACATTGCAGGACCTGTTACAGATTATCCCGCGAAAAAGAAGGCGCATCGACGCTTACCGCGGGTTAGTGAGTAGGCTCAACAAGATGGGCGTAACACTCACAATTAACTCTCAAAAAACTAAACGCAATGATTCAGAATTTGAGAAACGGTGACTTGTACAGTAACCGTAAAGAGGCAAAGATGCGACTTGGGGGGCTTGGTGCCTTTAACGCGTCAATGAGAAGAGGAGAATTGCTGTTCATCAATGACAGCAACTCTGTTTATAACCACTTAAATCAGAAGCTATCTTATGGAAAAGAAGGGAAAAAAAGTTTAAAGCGTATGTTTATATGCTGATACCTGATTGCGATGAGGCAAGGGCTAACGGTGATGACAAAAAGGTGTATATTGGTCAAACCGATGATATCAAAAAGCGACAGGCAGACTGGCGAGACCTCTACACCCCTTATGCAGGAGAAAAGATCAATCGTGCTCGTGAGAAATATGGCTGGCAGAACTGGAAACTTGTGATACTCGAGGAGAGAGAATATGTAAATGAGTCAACACGGGATAAGAAACTTGACGATCTCGAGACAAAATGGATTAAACACTTCAATTCAGTGGAAGAAGGGTTCAATACGTCATACGGGCGAGGAATGAAAGGGATTCATCACACCGAGGAGGCCAGACGCAAGATGTCATTGGCAAAACTTGGCGTTAAGAGGAGCGAAGCTGCACGAAAGGCCATTTCTGATGGCATGAGAAAAGCCAGAAGGAAAAGGGAACGAGAGCAACGCAAACTGCAAGCCTTAGGTGCAGCTGCTTAACAAGAATCGTGGTCATTCAGGGAGAGGTGGCACTAAAACCATCTTTCTCTGAACTACCACATAAAACTAAATACCATACCACACATGCAAAGTAAAATCATGTATCTGCCGAGTGGAGCAGAATACAACAACAGAAAAGAGGCTAAACTGAAGATGGGTCATTCCAGATTCAACAAGGCCCTGAAAGACGGTCTGATGCTGTTTATCAAGGACAGCGACCGATAACCTATAAAAATTTCATATGCCGACTATGGAAGTAAAATACAATTTCAAATTTAGAGTAAATGTAAGCAATGACTATTATGTAAAGAAAACTGACGCATCGGCCTGTCTGAGCAAAGATGGGGCAAAGTCTATCGGGAAAGTGAAGATGGCGTTCAGGGAGCAGGATGTGACGGTTGACGAGTTTCTACAGTATGCTCTCAACGGATATGCCTTCTGTAACCTTTTCGATTTTGATACGAACCAGTCATATTGGTTTGAGACGGGTAACGGGCAGAGATACCAGACCACTCCCCTCTATAAGAACGGGAAAAACAAAGGATGCATGAAGATTGAGTTTAAGAGCGACCGTTTCTTCATTGGAGCTCAGACGGTATTTGTGGACATTGATTTGACGAGGTTTGAGTTGATTCCTGAATACCTTGCATGCCTGACGTATAAGCCCACCTGTGTCTATATGTCCTACTCCGACAAACTTGAAAAGGATAAGGTGACATCAAGGCGTTTCAGGATGGTGTATGTGTTCGACAGGATAATGGGCAAGGATGATCTGAACGTTATCTCCCGAACCATCACGGACAGCATCATCAGGGATACGGGAGAGCCAATGAAGGATGACTGTGGGACGAGAGTAAGTCAGTATTTCAATGGGGTTTATGGCAATGAGGAGTGTTATGTCTCTGATTGTATCTACTCCAGGCTTGATTTTCCCGATAGTTTGCCTGAGGTTGAAGTTGTAATTCCGGAAAAACCAACCAAAGAAAAGAAACCTGAAGTGGAATTTGACTCTCGGCTGTTACACGATATGGGAAGTATGTGTTACGAGACCTTCATGCATTACTACTCCTGGAAATACCGTTACATCTACAAGACACAAAAGGATGAGTGGATTGACGGGCTTTACCAGTTAACGGATGACAGTTACATTCAGCTCTGGTGGGTAAGGGAAAGGATAAAGGACGGACACCACAGAAGACGAACATTATCTAAATTCGCTTGCCTGAGAAGATTGATGGAACCCGATATCGACCAAGACACCCTGCTGTTCAATATGTTTGTGGACCTTCATCGTTTCATAGACAACAGCGACGGGATTATAACGATTGAGACGTTGAAGAGAAGGGTCAAGAGTGTTGTGAAGATGAGCCAGGAGGAGTTGGGGGATTATTGTGATTATGAGATTGGCTATTGGAAAGAACACCGGCCAAAGTTCATCTATCATCCCTCGGCATTTAATAAGACGCAACGGATGACGGGGAAGATCACAACAGCCATCAGATACAGTGAAATCGATGGGAAGTATGATCAAACAAGGTCAGTGAAGGAAAATGCTGAGGCCCTTGATATCCCTGTCCGAAGCCTTTATCGGTATTGTGATGAAAGGGGCATTGAGAAAAATCCGGCAAAAGGAATGACTTATAAGCAGCAGAGAGAAGCCAACAAAGAAGCCAGAAATGACAAGAAAGCCAGGTTCATGTTGCTTTATGATCCAATACTATCTCTCGGGAAAAACAGGGAAAAGATGATGAAGGAAGGGTTGAAACTGTCTAAAAACACTATCCGAGAATGGAGTAAGGGATATGTTAGCTATGACCAACTGTTGCAACCCGAACCTCAAGCAACGATGGATAATGTTTTCAGTTGGGGATCTCAGAACACATATGAACCGACCTTTAATACTGGCCAGACCGGAAATACTGGTTTTGGAGTATATGATGACCAATGGAAAGATTGGTATTCATATAATGGCATGAACTTATGATACAGACCGGCAGGATATTCCTCAAAGATATCCTGCCGAGTCTTTTTTCTTTTCCTCAAAATGCATGAGTAGTTATTTGATATAACTACTACTATTATAGCAGAATGGCAAAAATACACAGATTTTGAACACTTTTATGAGGAAAACACGACCCTATATATTATAGTAGAATGGCAAAAGCACACACTTTTTGACCAATTCCCAACCCCTATATATTATAGCAGATTGGCAGAAACACACAGATTTTGAACACCCCTAAAAAAAAACATGCAACGCCGATATCCCCAAGACTAAGGCAATAGATTTCGTCTTGTCACTATTCCCAAACTGGAGCGGAGGAACAACAGAGATACCACATGCAGCTGAATGGACCTATACTCACAATCCTTTCGGCTGTGATAGGATGAAGTTTAAATCCCATAAATGATGATAATACCAACCTCACTTAGCTATTCGGTTAGCCATTTCATTTGTGAATATGTCCATTTCGTCATCTTTTTTGATTTTACCCTCTTTTACCAGGTCTAGTAACTCTTTAAAGAGCACATCTT
>ONLH01000035.1 GCA_900318645.1 uncultured Prevotellaceae bacterium | reverse complement strand
TTATTCCTTCACCGGCATGACCTATGTGTACTCCCACACTAGCTCCGAGCCCTATGATTACGCGGAAGAAACGGAAGACATGGAAGAAGCGGACGTGAGGCTGCCCGACGATGCCGAGTTAAAAGATGAGGACAACGACAGGGAACTGTATGTCAACGTCGACGGAGTGGGTTCAGAAAACGGCCAGTGGTCGGTGTGGATGCGTGACAAGAATACGGGGCTCGTGACCTACCTGTTTGCCACCGAGAATAGCGCCGAGCCTCGATGGGACCAGATGCGAGACGGCAACGGCATCAAAGTCCCGATGGACCTGATTGCCGCCGGTAACTGCTTTACCGCCCTCTTTATTCCATGGGATGCCGACAAGATCTTTGTCGAGGGATGTCCCGACGATCGCAACGTCTGGTCCTATGTTATCGACATCAACAACAAAGAAGCCATCCAGCTGCCCACCAACGAGGGACTGATTGCTCTCGATCCCGGGAAACGGGAAATCCACATGAGTAACTACCTTTATCACCCCGATGGCGGGCGATACTCGGTAGAGCGTGTTTACACCATCGACGGCCGTTTTACGGGAAAAGAATACCGAATCGCTGATTAACAGAGAACAAACACTTCAAAATCATATTCAAATGAAAAGAATTGCATTCATCATATTGATGCTCAGCGCCCTCACAGCAGGGGCACAGTACATCGAGCAAGGCAGCATGTGGTACAACGGCGCGCTCGTCTATACCGCTACCCTGCATGACGGGGGAAAAGTGATCTTAGGCTCAACAGTCGAAGGAGAGGAACTCGAATTCATGCTGGTGCCCGTGAAAGGCGAACCCGGCACCTACATCATTGCCAAGGGTCCAAACGACGCCATGATGGTCGAAGAAGAAGGGCACACCGTTCGACTCATCCAGCAAGAGGACTTGAATATCCTCTGTTTCTATGACGCAGAAGACACCCTGTACAAATTGATGAGCGCAACCAGAGAAGAGGACAACCAGAAGCTCAATGTGGAAAACTGGATGACGCTCCTCAGGGGCGACTACACCATGGCCGACGGCACCCGCGTGACCATCGACTGGAACAAGGCCCTCGTGGGTGGCACCTATGTGCCCATCGAAGCCATCACCTTTAACGGCCATACGACAGGCATCCTCCGCATCGACGGTGCAGGCACTCCGTTGAACGGGTGTATGGAAGTGCAGTTCATCAAGGACGGCCTGTGCCTGTATCCGGTGGGGTTTGACGAGTATGAATTTCCGCACCGATTGCTTGTTGACAGCATCACCCTCACCAGTTCCAACTCAAAGTACGGATGCTATGACTACGTCTGCAGCACACTGCTCCATGGCAGTGAACTGAACTACTACGACAAACCGACGCTGCGCCTGTTGCGGAATTTCATCCTTGCCCGTCGCGGCTATGTGTTCCAGTCCAAAGACCTGAAGGAATACTTCAGTAAACAGCCGTGGTACAAACCCGCCGACAACAACGATGATATCCAGCTCTCGCTCCTCGAGAAGTTGAACATTGAACTCATCAAGTACCGAGAGGCCACCTTCGACAAAGAGGTGTAGAACAGGGTTTGTCAGATTCTGCCCCAAGCAACCTTAACACACACCGAAAAAATTAGTATATTTGCAACCATGAATGAAGACTATCTGGAGAAACTGAATGAACAGCAGCGTGCCGCTGTCGAGTATTGCGACGGACCGCAGCTGGTAATCGCTGGTGCCGGGTCGGGAAAGACGCGCGTGCTGACCTATAAAATCGTGCACTTGCTCAAGCAGGGGTACGAGCCATGGCGCATCATGGCGCTCACCTTCACCAACAAGGCCGCCCGCGAGATGCGCGAACGCATCGAACCGTTGGCGGGTCCCGAGGTTGCCGCCCAACTGTGGATGGGCACGTTCCACTCCATTTTCTCCCGCCTGCTGCGCCGCAATGCCAATCGCATCGGGTTCAAGAGTGATTTCACCATCTATGATCAGAGCGACTCTCGTTCTCTCATCAAGCTCATTGTCAAGGACATGGGCCTTGATGACAAAATCTATAAACCCGCTGCCATCCAGACCCAGATCAGCAATGCCAAGAATGCTCTGATCACGCCCGAAGATTATGCCCGCAATCAGGCGCTTATCGATGCCGACCGCGACGCTCAACGTCCCGAGACAGCCAGCATCTACAAGGCCTATTGGAGCCGTTGTCGCATTGCTGGGGCTATGGACTTTGACGACCTGCTGCTCTATACCAATATCCTGCTGCGTGACCATGAAGACGTGCTGGAGCAATACCAGGAGTTTTTCCGTTACATCCTTGTTGACGAGTACCAGGACACCAATTTCTCGCAGCACCTGATCGTTCACCAGTTGAGCAAGAAGTATAACCGCCTGTGTGTCGTGGGCGATGATGCCCAAAGCATCTACAGTTTCCGTGGCGCCAACATCGACAACATCCTCAGGCTGCAACGGTTCTACCCCGATATCAAGACCTTCAAGTTGGAACGCAACTACCGCTCGACACAGAATATCACCGAAGCCGCCAACAGCCTCATCGAGAAGAACAACCGCCAGATTGCCAAGCACTTGTTCAGCAAGAATGCCGTCGGTGACCGCATCCCCGTCATCCAGTGCTTCAGCGACTATGAGGAAGCCTACGTTGTCGCCAACCAGATTGCCGCATTGAAGGCACGCCAAGGCGACAGCTACGAGGACTACGCCGTGCTCTACCGCACCAATGCCCAGTCGCGCGTATTGGAGGAAGCCCTGAGTAACGGCGGCCGTCGCGACAAGCATGGCAACATGCGCAGCGCGATTCCCTATCGCATCTACGGCGGCTTGTCGTTCTACCAGCGCAAGGAAGTGAAAGATGCCATCTGCTACCTGCGCCTGATCATCAACCCCGATGATGACGAGGCGCTGAGGCGTGTGATCAACTACCCGTCGCGCGGCATCGGCGATACCACAGTAGGAAAAATCACCCATTGCGCCACGCAAAACGGCGTAAGCCTGTGGCAGGTCATCAACAATCCAGAACCAAATGGGCTGAACGTGAACCGCAGTACTATGACCAAACTGGAAGGCTTCATCACGCTGATGAAAGGGCTCATTGAATTGAACCAGAACAGCAGCGACGCGTTGACGGTGACCCAAGAAATGGTCAAGCAGACACGCATCAAGAGCGTGTTGCTGGGAGACAGCACTCCCGAGAACATCAGCCGTATCGAAAACCTCGACGAGTTGGTGAACGCTGTGAACGACTTCCAGCAAATCAAGGAGGAAAGCGGTGACGAGCATTACCAAATCGGCGACTTCCTGGCCGAAACCTCGTTGCTCACCGACCAGGACATGAACGACCCTGACGGCGAGAAGGTGACCCTGATGACCGTCCATGCCGCTAAGGGTCTGGAGTTCCGCAATGTCATCATTGTGGGCGTGGAGGAAGACCTTTTCCCCAGTGCCATGAGTGCCGGCTCGCTGTACCAGATTGAAGAGGAACGACGCTTGCTGTATGTTGCTATCACGCGTGCCGAGGTGAACTGCATTATCACCTATGCCACCTCGCGTTATCACAACGGACAGACCAAGTCTTGTGTGATGAGCCGCTTCCTGCGGGACATTGCGCCCGAGTACTTGCTGTTGGGTAGCACCAATTCGGCACCAGTTCCATCGCGCAAGCGAGCCAATAGATGGGATGAAGACCTGGAGGTTCCCCCTAGACCTTCTAGACCTTCTAGTCAATCTAGACCCTCTATCCAAACTAGGCCCTCTAGCCAACCACGACCTGCCACCCCGCCACGGCCGGCTGCGGCACCACCGCAAGCTCCCGCTAGCGGCAACTTCACGATCCATTCGGTTGAGGAATTGCACGTGAGTAGCGAGATATTGCATCAGCGGTTTGGACGCGGTACTGTCACCAGTATCGACACCAGTGGCGATGCCAAGATTGACGTCATGTTCACCGATGGACAGACAAGAAAACTGTTACTGAAATTCGCGAAATTTGAAATACTTAATTAGGGATATTAGACTTTAGACGTTAGACGTTAGACATTAGATATTAGACGTTAGATATTAGATTTTAGACACAATGGAAGAGTACAAGACGCCCTATTATATCGTGTATGAGGAAAAGTTGCGACGCAACATCGAGTTGATTACTGGAGTTGCCCAGCGCACGGGTGTAGACATCATTATGGCGTTCAAGGCCAATGCCTTGTGGCGCACGTTTGGCGTGTTCCGTGAATATGGGATTGAGTCCACCGCCAGCTCAGTGAACGAGATGCTGCTCGCCAACGACGAACTCAAGTGTCGCACCCACACCTATTGCCCTGCCTATACCGATGAGACTATTGATGCCTATATTGCCGGCAGCTCGCACATCACATTCAATTCCATCGAGCAGTACCTTCGCTTCGCCGACCGTGTGAACCAGCACAACACCGACTGGCCCGGTGAACAGGTGAGCTGCGGTCTGCGCGTCAACCCCATGTGTTCGGTCATTGAAACGGACATCTACAATCCCTGCTGCCCCGGTTCACGCTTCGGCGTGCTGGCGAGCGACTTGAAGGAGTTGCCCGAGGGGATTGAGGGCTTCCACTTCCATGCCTTGTGCGAGAGCACGAGTTTTGATCTGGAAAAGGTGCTGCTGGCGCTGAAGCAGCAGTTCGGACAGTACCTGCCACGCCTCAAGTGGCTCAACATGGGCGGCGGCCACCTGATGACACGTAAGGGCTACAACATCAGGCATCTGGAGCAGGTGCTGGGCGCATTCCAGGGGGCCTACCCTAACCTGCAAATCATTCTGGAGCCCGGCAGCGCATGGTGCTGGCAGACGGGCGATTTGGAAGCCAGCGTGGTGGATGTGGTGACCAACAGCGGCATTACTACAGCGATTACCGATGTGTCGTTTGCCTGCCACATGCCCGATTGCCTGGAAATGCCATACCAACCCAAGATCACCCAAGCCCTCGATGAGGTAGATCCAACGAAGCCTACCTACCGCATGGGCGGCAACTCATGTCTGAGTGGAGACTATGTGGGGGACTGGAGTTTTGAGAAACCCTTAAAGCGCGGCGACCGCATCACCTTTGAGGACATGAACCACTATACGACCGTGAAAACCAACATGTTCAACGGCATCCAGCACCCAGCCATCCTATTCAAGCGCATGGACGGTACCATCGAAGTCCTGCGCGAGTTCGACTACATCGACTACAAGACACGCATGAGCTAAATGGCCCTCAATGACAACTCGTTATTAACACGAATACCCATAAATGATTCATAAATAATAATATTATGGATTTCAAGAAATACAAATTAATCGTATATCGAACCATAGGTGCCGCAATGGATGTACATAATGAGTTGAATTGGGGACTTCTTGAACCGCTATACAATGAAGCGATGCATTTGGAATTACAAGATAAGGGCATTGCTCATGAGACTTTAAAACATCTCCCCTGTTATTACAAACACCATAAGATGGAAAAGTACTATCAAATGGACTTGGTGGTGCAGGATGATGTAATTGTTGAAATGAAGTCTGTGAGTGAACTGATTCCTGCTCATCGTGCACAATTGTTTAATTACATGAGAATCACGAGAAAGCCCATTGGAATTCTTATCAACTTTGGGCAACCTAAACTCCAAGGCGAACGATACGGACTTGACCCCATTACCAATGAATGCTTACTTCTTGACAAGGACATGAATATTGTAAATATCGATGTCAATGATCAAGAAGAAGAGGAGAGAGAAGAAATATAATTATTTATGGCCATTCATGGTTTATTCATGGTCATTCGTGTTAATCATAAAGAGTTGTAAACACACAAGTATTATACACTAATGAATGGTCATTAGTGTATAGTAGGCTGGACTGTTGATGGATATTATTTGCCGGAGTAGGCGACGCCGTAGCCGACGAAGCGGTCATAGCGCTCGCCCATGGGGCGGTCATAGACCTTGACAAGATACTCGTTGATTGTCTCGTAGTGGTCACCCTCGATTTTTCCGGTCTGGCCTACGGTGGTACCATCGGGCACCCAGAGGTACATATAGTTATAAGCACCCTGCTTGAGCAGCAATTCGGAAGTGTAGAAACCGCTAGAGGCATCGTATTTCATAACAACCTGCGAAGCAGGATAGCCTTGCAGAAATTCGCCATAGAGCACCACATTGCCACCGTTGAGTTTGCCTCCTGCGTCAAGGGTGAAATGCGTAATCATGTAATCGGCCTGGACGGCACTCTCACCCCGCGTTTCACCATTACGAATCGTGAAACGACCATACTGTGTCTTATCATACAGGTACTGCACCTCGTTGCGCGGCTCATCAATCATCAGTGTGGCGTGATACATGGGTTGGTAATAACGGATGGACTGCACACCCATGTTAAGGTTGTGGGCATTGACCGTCTCAAAGCGGCGGAACTCATTGCCAGCAGGGAATATCAGGTTACGGTCGTGCTCATAGGTAACATGATCCACACCGACCATCATCGGGCGCGACACTGCCACGGCATTGTCCTCGCGGGAGTTCTGCGTCACCACGCAGGTGAACTCGCTATAGGGATCCTTGATCTGGTTAGGTCTATAACGTACATCAAACGACACCTGCTGGTAACGGTTGTTGTAGTCGATATCGGTACGTGACGTCACCTGAGGGAAGACGCTCACCTTGCCCTCACACACCGAAAAACGCGTCTGGAACAAGATTTTATCAGGATCATCCTGCTCATAGACCGATAACAGGTAATTGCCACTCACCAGAAACTCCATATCGGCATTGGGAAGAAGAAACTGGTAATTGTAGTAGTGGACGTATGTTGCCTCACTCGGTGCATAGTCTTCAATGTCGGCATAGTTGAAACCGCTCACATATTCGCTTTCAACCAGTTGCGACGGTTGCCAATTGGCATTACAATGCGTGACACTGTAGCGCAGGTAGTGCACATCATAGTCCAAATAGTCAAAATTGACAATCAGACGGTCGTCACCATCCATCATCAGCACCGGTGGGATATACATGTTGCTGGTGAGGCACACCTTGAGGGATCGCACGTTGCTGTCAAAGATGTGAGGGCGTGTATCTACCCCACCCTGAGCCAGACATGCCATCGTGGCCAAACAACAGCCCACAAACGTCAGATATCTATTCCATTTCGTCTTCATAGTCAATCAGCTGATTATATTGGGTTTGACAAACAAAACGCCTTAACGTTTAATCAAACGGCATTAACGCAGCAGCAGATAAACGGTATAAGCAATATAGGCGGCAAAGAAGAGAATGCCCTCGATACGGTCAAACTTGTTCTTCTTGAAAGTGAACACGACAAGATAGAGCAAGAATGCGGCAACCACCATCACCAAGTAATCCATGATATTGATGGTCTGGAAATAGAGCGGCTTGACAGTGGAAGCCGTACCCAGAATGAACATCAGATTAAATAGGTTGCTGCCAATGACATTGCCCAATGCCAATTGTGGATTCTTCTTGCTTGCAGCAATGACGGCAGTGACTAATTCGGGCAATGAGGTGCCGACGGCAACAATCGTGATAGCAATCACCGCGTCACTCATACCCCAAGCATGCGCCAGGTTCTTGGCGCTATCCAGGAACAAGTTACCGCCAAAGATGAGCGCTGCCAGCGAAACGATGGCGATGCTCCACAGCAGCCACGGATTCTTCCCTGCGAGCGAAGATTTTGCCTCTTCGTCGGCTTCGGCAAGCGCCTTATTGGGATCCTTGCCCTTCTGGACCACTACCCATCCCATGTAGCCAATGAAGACCAGGAGCAGTACGATACCGTCCAGTCGGTTCAACGAACTGTCGAGTCCAGGCACCATGGAATCATTGGCAATCGCCGTAATCAGCAACGACATGAAGATGAGGAACGGGATATCTCTCACACGCTGCAACCGCTCGATGGGGAACGGCAGAATCATCGCTGTAACACCCAGAATGAGCAAGACGTTAGCAATATTGGAGCCCAACACATTACCCATGGCGATATCACCATTGTTAGGCACATTGCTCAGTGCCGAAGACACCGAGACAAACAATTCGGGTGCACTGGTGCCTATGCCCACAATCGTGAGGCCGATAATGAAGTTAGAGATTTTGGCACGCTGGGCGATGGCTACCGATGAGTCCACGAGATAATTGGCAGCGAGCAACAACAGTCCCAGCCCGACAATTAGAAACAGATAATCCATATCTTGTCACATATAAAACGTCGGTGTATCATCATTCAAAGCCAGTAATCATGTCCGTGCTACGCACGGAGAAATTAAACAAAAATTTGTATAAAATACCGAATTGCAATGATGATACACCGCCGTGTAATTTAATCTTTTTAAAGTCCCAAAGCCTCGAGCATCGACTTCATAGCGTCGTTCAAGCCCTGAGGATTGCGACCACCAGCCTGAGCGAAGTGGGGCTGACCGCCGCCACCGCCCTGGATGCACTTGGCGGCGCCGCGGACGATATCGCCTGCCTTCTTGCCGCTCTTGACGACGTCCTCGCTCAGCATGACGGTAAGCATGGGCTTGCCTTCAAACTCAGTAGCGGCCAGGAATGCCGTTGCCGTGGGACAGTCGGCCTTGACTGCGAGAGCCACACCCTTGACGATATCGGGAATGCGCTTGCCGGTCATCATGAGGACGTTGATACCGTTCATCTGCTTGGCTTCATCCTGTACCTGCTTGGCCAGAATAGCGATGCGCTGTTTCATGAACTCATCAACCTGCTTCTTGAGGTCGGCATTCTCGGTCAATGACTTGTGCAATGCTGCGATGGCATCAGGAGCATTGTTGAGCATCTCCTTGATATGACCAAGGGTGTCCTGTACGGTATCGAGCATCTCCTCAACCCTAGCACCAGTAACAGCCTCGATGCGGCGGATGCCGGCGGCAATACTGCTCTCGCTGACGATGCGTACCATGCCGATGTTACCCGTGTTGGGCACATGGGTACCACCACACAGCTCAACCGAGTCGCCATACTTGATGACGCGCACGCGGTCACCGTATTTCTCGCCGAAGAGTGCCATGGCACCCATCTGCTTAGCCTCATCAATAGGCACTTCGCGATGCTCCTCGCGCACGATAGCTTCGCGAATCATCTTGTTGGCGAGGTGCTCGACTTGGCGGATTTCCTCGGGCGTCACCTTGCGGAAGTGAGAGAAGTCAAAGCGCAGCGAGACGGGATCAACGTATGAGCCTTTCTGCTCCACATGAGTACCCAGCACTTGACGCAGGGCAGCGTGCAGCAGGTGAGTCGCCGTGTGGTTGCACTCGGTAGCGCGGCGTGCCTCAAGGTCGATGGCAGCACGGAAGGTGGCATTGACGTCACTGGGCAACTTGCTGGTGATGTGCACGGGCAGGTTGTTCTCGCGCTTGGTATCGGTCACCTCAATGACCTCGTCGTCCACGGTGAGGGTTCCTCGGTCACCCACCTGGCCACCCATCTCGGCATAAAACGGCGAGCGGTCAAGTACGATCTGATAGAAGGACTTGTTCTTCTGGGTCACCTTGCGGTAGCGCAGGATGTTCACGTCACACTCGGTGAGGTCGTAACCCACGAACTCGGTCACACCGTCACGCAGCTCGACCCAGTCGGTAGCCTCGACAGCGGCAGCGTTGCGGGCACGCTGTTTCTGCTTCTGCATCTCGACGTTGAATTCCTCCTCGTTGACGGTCATATCATTCTCGCGCAGGATCAGTTCGGTCAAGTCCAAGGGGAAGCCGAAGGTGTCATAGAGCGTAAAGGCTTCCTTGCCATCAACAACGGTCTTACCAGCAGCCTTGGTGTCGGCGATGACCTTCTCGATGAGCTTCATACCCGTCTCCAGGGTGCGCAGGAAGGCATCTTCCTCTTCCTTGGTGACATGCTTGATAAGGTCGGCCTGAGCCTTGATCTCGGGATAGGCATCGCCCATGCTCTCAATGAGGGTGTCAATGAGGCGGTACATGAACGCCTCACGGAATCCCAGGAAGGTATAGCCGTAGCGCACGGCACGGCGCAGGATGCGACGGATGACGTAGCCAGCCTTGGCATTGCTGGGCAGCTGCCCATCAGCAATCGAGAAAGCGATCGTGCGTACATGGTCGGCGATGACGCGCATGGCGATGTCCACGTCCTTGTTGTCACCATATTTCTTGCCGCACATTTCACCCAGCTTGCCGATGAGAGGCTGGAATACGTCGGTATCATAGTTGGATTTCTTGCCCTGAAGCACCATGCACAGGCGCTCTAGACCCATACCGGTGTCAATCACCTTGTTGGGCAGCGGTTCGAGCGAACCGTCGGCCTTGCGGTTGTACTGCATGAACACGAGGTTCCAGATTTCAATCACCTGGGGATTGTCCTTGTTGACCAGTTCGGCACCAGGAATGGCGGCCTTTTCCTCCTCGCTGCGCAAGTCGATGTGAATCTCACTGCAGGGGCCGCAAGGTCCGGTGTCACCCATTTCCCAGAAGTTGTCGTGGGCGTTACCATTGATGATATGATCCTTAGGCAAATGGGCCTCCCAGAAGCCTGCAGCCTCATCGTCGCGGCTAAGTCCGTTGCGTTCGTCGCCCTCAAATACTGTTGCATACAACAGCTTCGGGTCAATCTTCAGCACATTGACCAACAGGTCCCATCCCCAGTCAATGGCCTCATGCTTGAAATAGTCACCAAACGACCAGTTACCCAGCATCTCGAACATGGTGTGGTGGTAGGTATCATGTCCCACCTCCTCCAGGTCATTGTGCTTGCCGCTCACGCGGAGGCACTTCTGGGAATCGGCGACACGACGCCACTGGGCTTCCTTGTTGCCCAGGATAATGTCCTTGAACTGATTCATTCCGGCATTGGTAAACATGAGGGTAGGATCGTCCTTGATCACCATGGGAGCCGAAGGCACGATGTGGTGCCCATGCTCCTCAAAATAGCGCTTGAACGTCTCTCGGATTTCTTTTGCAGTAAGCATAATTCTTTTATCTTAATATGTTATAAATGTTCTCTTTTTGTTGCAAAGTCTAAACTATTTGTTTACCTTTGCAGGGTTATTTTCAACCTGCAAAGGTAAATAATTCTATTAATTTGTGCAAGGCTATGCAAGAACTGGATAAAAAATTCTACAAAATCGGTGATGTTTCCGAGATTCTGGGAATCCCCGAGTCCACCCTGCGCTACTGGGAGTCGCAGTTTACTATCATCCGCCCCAAGCGCAACAAGAAGAACATCCGTTATTATACGCCCAACGATATCGAGATCATCAGCAAGGTCTATTACCTTGTCAAGGAAAAAGGCCTGAAGCTGGATGCTGCCCAGGCGCAAATCCGACACAACCGTGACGGTGTAGACAAGCGTTTTGACGCCATCGAACAGCTTAAGGACATCAAGCAGCAACTGCTGGCATTCCAAGATGCCCTCGACCAGCTGTACCCCGACACCCCCACCGCCAAGTAAGTTGATACTACCCACATAACAAGAGAGAGCCGTCCCTGCTTCAGGAGACGGCTCTCATTGTTTAACGAGAGTTCAATGAAATAAAGTACTGATACTCAGCTCATCCGCTATGTAGAGACGCAAAATTTTGCGTCTCTACTGGTCTCAGGAGGCTAACCAGCTGAGTTCAAGAGTATATTTTCATTGAACTCACAATTGTCTACATGAGAAAAACACATAGGGTTTTCACAACTACCTCAAAGCATGAAAAATCCGGCAACACGCGATCTCCGCGTATTGCCGGATGGACAGTTAATGAATTTTATAAACGTAATCTTCCGGGTTAAAAATCACTCTTGATCAGAACCTCATGCCCAGGGTGAGCGAGATACGGTTGTTGTGGTCCGTCACGTCGGCGCTGACGTTAGGCTCATAGCCGTAATTGTCATTGATGGGCGAGAAGGCGTTATAGACGCTCTTGCGCATCTTGTGCACGTAGGCCAGGTCAGCATAGAACTTCTGGTAACGGTAGCCAATACCAGCGGTGATGTTATGAACGGCATTGTCATACTGATAGGCAGGGTTGGTGCCTACTGTGGCAATGTTGTATTCATATTCGTCAACACCCTTCTCGACCTGAGTCGTCTTGTAGCTGTAACCGGCACGCAGGCTAAAGCTGGGGGTAACGCGGTACTCGCCACCGACGCGGATAATGTGTGAAGGCTTGAAGTATGCCTTTACATTATCGGTCACATCGGGATAGTCGTTGTTGCGGTCGTCACCGATGCGCATCGTCTCATTGGCCACATACTCGTAGTCCAAGCTGAGGATGCCGTTGGTACCGATCACGCCTGCCACACTGCCCATGAAGTGCCACGGAGTCTTGATGGTATAAGTGCCTGAGTATCGATAGCCATCGTTACTGCTCTTGCTGGCACGATACAGTAACTCGTCGTCCTGATAGGCGTGCAACTTGGCGCTCACAAGGTAGGTGTCGCGCATATCATAGTAGGTGGGCGTGTGGAACGCAGCACCGATGCGCAGAGCCTGCACGGGTTTCCAGATGAGACCGAACTTGAAGTTGACACCAGTACCCTCGCTATGCAAGTAGTTGGTCAGGGCCCATTTGGCATAGGTATTGTCACTGACAATCGGGCTCTCGAACAGGTCAATATCGTCAGCCATGACGTAAGGATTGTCCATTTCCTCCTCATAGGTCTGAGTGCTCTTAAAGTCCAGGTCAAGGATACCGAAGTCAAGACCGAAGTACAACTTGTTGGCGATGTTGCCGCCGAAGGCAATGTTGTACTCGTCGGCATGGCCGCTCTCATCCACCGAATAGTAGGCATCGGCAGCAGTACCGTCGCCAAACAGACCCTGCATGTAATCGCCATTGGCATTGATGATGCCCACATAGCCGCCATTCTGGGTTGTCATGTCAAACATCGTCACGGCTGCCCATGGTGCATAACCGTCGAAATAGGGGTTGTAATCTTCGTCCCAGTAGAGATCACCATCGGTATAGCCCGGCACGTTGACAAACTCATCGGCAACAAAGTTACTCATTGAGGTCGGGATATTGGCCACGCCACCGACGTAGTGACGGTTGAAAGACTGAATGCGGTTATAAGTAAAACCGAAGTTCAGGTTAGGCACTGACTCGCTGTTCAGGCGGATAGCGCCCACATAACCTACATTGTTCACGTTGAACTTAGTCTCATTGAGCTTATTAATGCCAGCCTTGGTGCTGTTGAAGTCCAGGCTGAGGGTCACACCCAGGTCGGAACTGCGATAGACGCCGATGCCGGCAGGGTTCTGAGTCAATGTCGAGAGATCGCCTCCGAGGGCTCCGAAGGCCCCCGCCATCGACTGGAAGCGGGATGTGCCTCGGAGTTCGGTCTGTGACATCTGCAGGACATCAAAGGCGTCCTGTGCGTTTATCAGGAGAGGAAGTCCGCACAACAACATGGCTAAAACTTTCTTCTTCATAGCTTGAAATGTTTAGATTATAATACAATGTTCTATTACTAATAAAGCGTGTGTGAAAGGGAGGACCGATCAGCGACGATGTCCGCCACCACCTGATGATCCGCCATGTCCGCCGCCACCGCCAGAGCTGCGGCCACCACCACTGCTGCCGCTGCTATATGAGCCACTGCTGCCTCCATAGCTGCCACCGGAACGGCTGCCGCCACTGCTGTAGCTGCCGCTGGAACGACCTCCACTGTAGCTGCTGCCGGAACGACCGCTGCTGCTATAGCTGCCCGAACGGCCGCTACTGCTGGAACGGCTGCCGCTGTAGCCACTACTGTTGCGAGGCGATACGCCGCTAGAGCTGCGAGAACCCATATTGCCGCTGCCACGGCTGGTAGCATAGCCACCACGAGTGCCACTACGTCCATTCGAGGAGCCCAAGCCGGTACGGTTGCCACCGGTGCTTCGTGCCGAGATGCCATTGCGGTTGCTTCCCATCGCATCTACGCGGGTACGGCCATTGCGGTTAGTAGCAAGTCCTGTACGGTGTCCGTTTGAAATCCAGTTGCTGTCATAGTTGGGTCTAGCGGGACGAGCGTGACCGGTATGGCTGTTATTGCCATGCCATGCCCAGTCATTCCATCCGGGGCGATAGCCACTACCCCAATACCAGTGATTATGTCCCCAGTACCAGGGAGAATAAGTCCAGCCCCAATAGCCATAGGGACGATACCAGCTGTAATAGAAAGGTGAATGCCAGGGACGCCAAGAATACCAGGTATACCAGGGATCATACCATCCCGTGTACCAGGGATCATACCATCCCGTGTACCAGGGATAATAGCTCGAGGCCCATCCGTAGTATGAGCCATAACCCCAGTCGTTGCCCACGACCAAGTTGATAGTTGGAGACTCGTCATAATAGAGCTCAATCAGTTCATCATCACTGCTCAGGATCACGATGTCAGGATTATAGAAACGCTCAATCAAGTGGGTGTTGGCAAAGGCCTCCTCGTAGATTGAGTCACTATAAATCGTGTCACCATTCAGGTCCAAAGCATACTCGGGATCATAGACACCGCGACGGTTATACTCGTCCTCGTCGCGCTCAACACGGTAATTACTCTGGGCCGCTACCTTGTAGGTATCGGGCACCTCGCCATAGACGGCGACAGTCTTCACGGGCGTTTCGACCTTGGTCTTCTTCGTGCCCGTAGTGGACTTGGAGCCATCGTAATAGATGTCATCGTAGTCCTGTGCTTGAAGGAAAGAGCCAGCACTTAGGGCCAGCAGTCCAACCAGTGTTAAAATACGGTACTTCATAATTTATTACGTTTTAAAAATTCATTAATAATTTCTTCTGTCTCTTAGACAAATTAAATTTAGAAAAGTTTAAGATGTCTTTGAAAAAGTGTTGCAAGTTATCACATTAAAATGAGTTAGGTCGCATTAAAACGTGAAAAAATGCAAAAAATGATGTTTTTTAACTTTATCATGACGCCCACATCACATAGCAATAACCATGCCAAAAGAGTTAGAAGTTAGAAGTTAGGAGTTAGGAGTTAGGAGTTAGGAGTTAGCATCCGCTTCCTAACTTCTAAGACCTATTGCCTAGGCAACGGGTAAAACCTAAAAAAAGTGTACCTTTGCAGGCAGTTATGGGACGTGAGAAAGTTTTTAGGTTCAAACAGTTCGCTGTAATCAACGATCGAACGGCGATGAAGGTGGGCACCGACGGTGTCCTGCTGGGCGCATGGTGCCCAGTAGAAGGAGTGCATCACGTGCTTGATGTGGGGACGGGATGTGGCGTCATTGCCCTGATGATAGCCCAGCGCAATGCAAGTGCTGTCATCACAGGTATCGATATCGATCATGGTGCTATCGAGGAAGCGACACTCAACTTCAAGGCATCTCCCTGGAGCGAAAGACTGACTGCTATCGAAGGGGATTTCAATAAACTGCAAGTTCCAGACAGCTATGACCTTATCGTCTCCAACCCACCCTACTTCACCAATGGCGTTCTACCCACGGGCGATGCCCGCACCCAGGCACGCCACACAGGCACACTCTCCTACCGCCAACTCATTGAGGGCGCAGCACACCTGCTGACTGACGACGGCACCTTGGCGCTCATAACGCCCACCGATGCCGAAGGTGACATCATTGAGGCAGCGACCTTCGCATCCCTGCCCGTGCGCCGACTTACTCGCGTCATCCCCGTTGAGGGTGCAGCTCCCAAGCGCACACTGTGGATCCTCTCGCGCCGCGACATGACCTACCGCGAAGACACGCTCACCATTGCCTACCGCGACGGTGCCTTCACCAGCGACTACATCGCCCTCACTGGTGCCTTCTACCTGAAAATGTAACCAGCCACACCAATAAGTAGAATGCCATCGGGGGCCATGCGATTATAAACACGAATGGCCACAAATGTTTCATAAATTATTTAATCGCATGTTAATCAGTACAATAAACTTATCGGCTTAGCGTGAGGCAAAAGGGCCTCGTATGCCTACTGTTTTTGCTAGCTGATAAAAAAACAAAAGTCCCGTGACGATTGATTGTCAAGCGGGACCTATATGTTCTGTGCCTAGTGATGCTTCGTCAGCAGTTCGACACAAGGTTGAAGTGTTTTATTATTAAGAAAAAGTCAGTTTTACTCGTTTGAAGCAGTTAAGTCTTCATTGAAGTCAATATAAAGACTAATCAAAGACCAAAAAGTTTAATCGCAATCTAATATTTAACATTCATTAAGATTTAACCCCTTTTTTCAGTTCCAATCCTGAGACTCAAATCATCCATTAATCAGTTAATCATCAAGTGTTTAGATTAGTTTATTTCAATAGACCACAAAACACGAATGGCCACGAATTTTTCATGAATAATTTATTATTGATGCTCATTTCATGGATATTCATGGTCATTCATGTTTTTCTGTTGACTTGGCGTGAAGTAATGGTTTTATCCCCATAAATGGGGATATTTTCTTTACCAAAAACACTAAAAAAGGGGATTGCAGGACATGATATACAGTAGTAATTTTGCAAGATGGAATATAATATCATTACGACATGAATAAAAACCAAGATAAAAACCAAGAAAACGTCACGCGACTGCTTGACAACGAACCTGTAGGCAAGACAGTACAGGTCGTACGCGTCATGGGCGACGGGGCCTTCCGCCAGCGCCTGCTGGAGATGGGCTTCGTGCGCGGTGCCAAGGTCACCGTGCTCAAGAACGCGCCCCTCAAGGATCCCGTGGAGTACATGATCATGGGGTCACACATATCGCTGCGCCACAGCGAGGCTGCCCAGATTGAGGTCACCGACCAGGATGCCGAATTCTGCGACATGGAAGACGCCTTCAATGGTATCGTCGAGACCGAGGTAGCAGGCGTTGACCCGATGGCCGACAACGTGTTGCGCGTGGTGCTCATCGGCAACCCCAACTGCGGCAAGACGTCACTGTTCAACAACGTGACGGGTGCCAAGGAGAAAGTGGGCAACTACGGTGGCGTGACTGTTGACAGCAAGGAAGGGTGGTTCAGCATCGGCGGCCGCAAGGTACAGCTGGTCGATCTGCCCGGCACCTACTCCCTAACTGAATATTCGCCCGAGGAGATGTATGTCCGCACCTACATCCGCGACAATCACCCCGACGCCATCCTCAACATCGTGGATGCTGGCAACCTGGAGCGCAACCTGTACCTGACAACCCAGATCATGGACATGAACATCCCATTGGTTGTCGCCCTGAACATGTGGGACGAGCTGGAGAAAAGCGGCGACAAATTGGACATAGAGATGATGAGCCGCCTGCTGGGCGCCCGCATGGTGCCTCTCACGGCCTATAACGGACACGGTGTGAAAGAGGTGCTGCAAGCCACCATGGACGCCATCGACGAGAGCGAACAGGAAACGCTGCATCACAACGTGAACTACGGCACACTCATTGAGGACAGCCTCAAGGAACTGGGCGATATGTGCCCCGAGCTGGACCGATATACCGTACTCAAGGTCATTGAGAACGACCAGCACGCTATCCAACTGCTGGACGGCAAGGACAACGCCGACGAAGTGAAGCAGACCGCTGCCGAGATGCGCCAACGCATTGAACGGGACTATAATGACGACATCGTGAGCATCATCACCGACCTGAAGTACGGCTTTGTACGCGGTGCCCTTGCCGAGGCTCTCACGCCCAACCCTGAGCGCACGGTCGGCGAGACCAAACCCGGCTACTCGATGGACCGCCTGTTGACCAACCGCTGGCTGGCGCTGCCCATCCTCCTGGTGCTGATGTGGCTGATGTTTGAAGCTACCTTCACCCTGGGAGCTTATCCACAGGAATGGATTGAGAGCGGCATCGGCTGGATTGGGGAATGGATTGGCAAGGCGATGCCCGACGGCATCCTGCGTGACTTGATCGTGGACGGCATCATCGGCGGTGTGGGCGGTGTGCTCGTCTTTCTGCCGCAGATCTTGATTCTGTTCTTCTTCATCTCCCTGCTCGAGGACAGCGGATACATGGCACGCGCGGCATTTATCGTCGACCGCGTCATGCACCGCGTAGGGCTACACGGCAAGTCGTTCATCCCCTACCTCATCGGATTTGGCTGCGGTGTTCCGGCCATCATGGCAACGCGCACCCTGGAGAACCGCCGCGACCGCATCGTGACAATCCTGACCGTGCCCTTCATGTCGTGCTCGGCACGTCTGCCGGCCTATCTGCTGCTGGTGGCTGCCTTCTTTACCGCCAACCAGGGGCTTATTCTGATGAGCATTTACCTCATCGGCATCCTCGTGGCGGCACTCACCGCTATCGTTCTGAGCAAGACTATCTTGAAGCATGACAAGACGCAATTTGTAATGGAGTTGCCTCCTTACCGCAAGCCGACAGCCCGCAACGCCACCATCCACATGTGGAGCAAGGGCAAACAGTACCTGCAGAAGATGGGTACCATCATCCTTGCCGCCTCAATCATCGTGTGGGCGCTGGGCTACTTCCCCCGTCACGAGGGACAGACACCGCAGGAACAGGTCGAAAACTCCTACATGGGCAAGATGGGCAAGGCCATCGAGCCGATTGTCGAGCCACTGGGCTTCAACTGGCAAATGGGCGTGAGCGTGCTGACAGGTGCCGCCGCCAAGGAGATCGTCGTCTCGACAATGGGTGTACTCTACACCGGCGAGGCCGACGCTACCGAAGAGAGCACGTCTCTCAAGGAGAAACTGCAGACTGCCACCAAGCCTGACGGCGAGCACGTGTTCAACCCCATCATCGCCTACTCCTTCATGCTGTTTATCCTGCTCTACTTCCCCTGCATTGCAGCCCTAGCAGCTATCAAGCGTGAAGCAGGCTGGAAATGGGTTGCCTTTGAGGTGGTTTACACCACAGGAGTCGCCTGGCTCGTGTCATTTATCTTCTACCAGATAGCCATCAGATTATAAGGATTTCATGGATACTTTAACTATTATACAGACGATTGTAGTGCTCGGTATCGTTGCCGTGGCACTAGTGTACGTCCTGCGGCGCGTCATCAAGACAACACGCGGCCATGGCGACTGCGGATGCGGCCACGGTAAGGACTGTCACTGCAAAGACAAGAAAAAGTGGTAAGAAACTGTCCCGGCGCTCGCGCCTAATGCCTTATTTAATCGCGCTTCTCGCGAGAAATTAAACAGAATTATAAAAATTTTGCTCAATTTCTCGGCCGTAAAACCGATTAAGATGCAAGTTTAGCCGAAGAGGTAGCGGAAGGCGTCCTCGACACGGGCGACTTCCACGACACGGATGGTCCAGGCGTCACGCTTGACACCCTTGAGGTTATTCTTGGGGACAATGATGGTCTCGAAGCCAAGCTTCTGGGCTTCGGTGACACGTTGCTCGCAGCGAGTAACCTGACGGATCTCTCCCGAGAGCCCCACCTCGCCCGCAAAGCATACATTATTATTAATAGCCATATCGACATTGGATGACAGGATGGCACTGATGACTGCCAGGTCCAAGGCGGGGTCATTGACCTTAATGCCGCCCACGATATTGAGAAAGACATCCTTCTGAGCCAATTTGAATCCCAGGCGTTTCTCCAACACAGCCAGCAACATGTTCATGCGGCGCTGATCAAAGCCCGTGACCGATCGTTGGGCGGTACCGTAGGCAGCGGTGCTCACCAGTGCCTGCACCTCGATGAGGAAAGGCCGCATGCCGTCGATGGTCACGCCGATGGCTGTGCCCGAGAGTTCACCGTCACGGTCGCTGAGCAACAATTCACTTGGATTGGTCACCTCACGCAAACCGTCCTCCTTCATCTCATAGATGCCAATCTCGCTCGTGTTGCCGAAGCGGTTCTTGATTGGCCGCAGGATGCGGTACAGATAGTTGCGGTCACCCTCAAACTGGATGACGGCATCGACAATGTGCTCGAGCACCTTAGGGCCGGCGATACTACCTTCCTTATTGATATGGCCGATGAGGATGACTGGGGTATAAGTTTCCTTGGCATAGCGTTGGAAGGCTGCGGCACACTCGCGCACCTGTGTCACGCTGCCAGGCGCACTCTCCAACTGCTCATTGGCAATGGTCTGTATAGAATCCACGATGATGAGCCCCGGCTGGAAGGCTCGGATGCTGGCGAAGATGTTGTCCAGCGAAGTCTCACACAACAGATAGCACTCACAGTCCATGCGCCCGCCAGCGATGCGGTCGGCTCGCATGCGCAACTGCTGGGGACTCTCCTCGCCAGAGACATATAACACACGGCGCGAACGGATGCGCAGCACGTTCTGCAGAACAAGCGTCGATTTGCCGATGCCCGGCTCTCCACCCAGCAGCACGATACTGCCCGGCACCAGCCCACCGCCCAACACACGGTTGAGCTCATTGCTCGGCAAGTTGATGCGCGGCTGATCCTCGGCACGGATTTCCGAAATCTTGACGGGTTCCAGCGTCTTGTGGCCACTATCACCCGCAGCACCATAGCGCATCGAGGAAGATGACTTGGGGACTTTGGGCTCCTCGATATAGGTGTTCCACTCACCGCAAGCGGGGCACTTGCCGAGCCACTTGGGTGACTCGTTGCCGCAGTTCTTGCAGAAGAAAGTGGTCTTGTTCTGTTGCTTGGCCACGAGAGAGTTAATAGTTAATAGTTAATAGATAATAGTTGATAGTTGATATAGTTAACGGCGGAAAAATTCGCTGATAGTGATGGCTGCGGCTACACCCACGTTGAGTGACTCGCTGCCGGCAGTCTTGGCCTTCGGGATGAGTAGGCGTTGATTCACGTGCTTGGCGACCTTGGCACTGATGCCCTGGCCCTCGTTGCCGAAGATGACAAAACCCGTCTTACCGAGTTCGCTGCGATAAATATCCTTTCCGTCAAGGAATGTGCCATAGATGGGCTGGTCAGGATACTCCTCAAACAACGCCTCCAGATCATCATAGTGCACTTTGACACGGGCGATGGCGCCCATAGTCGCCTGCACCACCTTGTGGTTATAGACATCGACGGTCGTGCGACTGGCAAAGATATCGCGGATGCCGAACCAATCGGCCAACCGGATGATTGTACCCAGATTGCCCGGGTCTTGAATATTATCAAGCACGATGTTCAAGCCCTTGGCGACACGCTCAGTGTCGATGGTATCCTCGGGCTTCTCATAGACAGCAATGACATCGCTGGGTGTGTCAAACTGTGAGAGGCGGGCCATCTGCTGGCCGTTGGCAAACACAATTTTGTCATAATGCTCGGCCGTGCCACACTGCTCATACCACGACCGCTTGGCGATGAGCCAGCGGCAATTGAAGTGTTGCCACGTGTCGCGCACGCACTTAGTGCCCTCGGCGACAAACAGACCTTCCTCGTCACGATATTTCTTGGCAGCCAGGCTTTTTACAACCTTGAGGATGCCATTATTCATGTCCATCATTTGTCTTCCTGTTCACGTTTTGCTACCAGTTGGTTGAACCGTAGCAGGGTGGCACAGAATTCATCACTCAGCAACGAGATGACCCGTTGAGTGACCTCGGTGGTCACATCCTTGGTCGCCGAAGCAATGGAACCCGCAATCGCCGCAAGCGTGTCAGCATCGCCGGCAAGCGTCACAGCCAGGCGGACAACGTCCTCATAGTCTTTTCCCTCAAGGAAGCAGATGATGGCCTCGGGGACAGTGCGTTGACAAGTCTCGTCAAAGGTAAAGGTGGGACGGATCTCTTCGAGTGTACGCGACAAGTTGTAACCGAAGGTCTTCTCAATATAGTCGCGGATTTCCCACTTGTTCTCACCCTTGCGAGCCAGGAAAATGGCAGCAGCAGTGGCTTGGGCGCCTTTGATACCTTCGGGGTGGTTGTGGGTCACCTCGGCCGATACCTTAGCCAGTTCCAATGCCTCGTCGAGTGTCCTGGCATAGTAACCCACCGGACTCACGCGCATTGCCGAACCGTTGCCGAATGAATCGTAAGGTTGAGGGTCATCACTGTGAATCCATTGGGCAAAACGGCCACCGTAACCTCTGTCGGGATAACGCCTGCACAAATCAAGCATGATGTTGACCAGCGTCTCGGGCTGATGCTTTTCGTCCTCCAGCAGCCAAATGGCATTGGCCATCGTGAGCACCGTATCATCGGTGAATGTAGTCACGGGCGTGAACAGTTCAAAAGTGTAATCACGCGTAGGGTTAAACTCGTATGCCGACCCGATGACATCGCCGGCTATGGCTCCAATAATTCCTTTCATAATAAGTGCATCATGTGTTTTGAGATGACAAATATACTATTAATTCTTCTACCTTGATACATTTCCTGCCACAATTATTTTCAAGATGCCCATGGAATGAGGTATTGGGCACCACTGCGAGGGGCTGCAAGCTTCACCTCGGGGCGCATGGCAGCGCGTCGCATAGTGGCCAACGCTGTCACGTCGCGCCAGCCCTGGGTGCAGTTACGCACCGTGAGCACTGCCATCCCGACATAGCGACCCGCCATGTCGAGCAAGGCACGCTTCACCGCCTCAAGGCTGTTGAAATTCATCCCGTTAATGCTGGCCAGGCGACGTCCGTTACACTCCAGCGTGGCGCAAATCTGGTCACCAATGTTTACGATGTTGTTGATGTTCGTTTTCATTGTCATTCCTCCCTTTTTTAGTTTTACACTGCAAAGGTAGAATGACATAGTGCCATTATTTGGCACCATAAATAAAAACAATCTTAAACAACGAAAATTATCGTTGACTATCCCTAGAAAATGCTGACAGATTTGAGAGCGGTTAACTAAGTTGGTTTACACAAATTTTATCGTTCGCCTAAACCGGGTTTACAGCTCTCGAGGTTTCCCTGATTCAGCTTACAGCGTAAAGGTATAGACAAAAAAGAAGGACGCACCCATCGGTACGTCCTTCTATCTTATTAATGTGTATTTTCAGAGATTGACACTTCATCTGCCCATGCCTGACGGCATTGAGCATTGAGAATGAAAAATCAGAGTCGGTAACCGATTGAGGCCATGACAGTGCTGGTCCTGGTTCTCTTGATGTCAAGCCTATTGATGAATCCGAAGTCACCTCCAACCGAGAAAACCCATTTCTCGTTCAGATCAAGACCTGCCCTCAGGCCCAAGCCAGCGTCAAAGCGCTTGTAACCCACTTCCTTGGAGAACACGTTGCGGCCCTCGGACTTGCCAAACAAGCCGATGCTGAAATACGGTCCAGCCTCGATAAACAGATATTTCTTGAGGTCCAACTCATACTTGTAACCCACATGAATAGGAATTACAAGCGAGACCGGAGAATAATTAATCGAATCCAACTTGAATCCCGTGTACGTGAGCATTGCAGCAGCGTTGGTATAGAAACCTTTGGCCACACTGGGCATATCCAGGGTTCCACGAATTCCCAAATGAACACCAACACGGTAATTCACACCACCATGGTCGATGGTGGTGAAGTTCAGACCTGCAAACGCGTCCATATGGGGAGCTTCGGCCTGAGCCGAGAAGCTAAAAACAGCCATGATGGCTGCAATAACCATTGAATAGAACTTTTTCATGTACAGCTTATTATTATATTTTGGTCGCAAAGGTAATCATTTATCACGAAACGGATGTGCTTTAGCCGTAAAAAAAAGGCAACTAAATACCGTGACATTCTGCACGTTTTTACACGCTCATGGCAACGATAGACGTGCTATGCAGCGGAATCATCTATTTCTATGCCATTTTCTTGTTTTTCGCTAAACTGGAATTTACTCTTCTCTATTTTGCTGTTTCGGGGAAATACCAACAAAAATGTAGCTATTGCACCAATGTGAATGTTTTTATAGCTTAAATTTAGTTTCATGCTAAATTCCGATATAAGTTTACAATACTAACTTTGCTAATCAATTTTGCCTGTAACTAAATAGGAACAGTATTCACTGAGCAGATTAGACAATGGCAAATTTTCCTTCATTTCCAGCATTCTCTCTATGAGCGACGAATCATCAATTAAATCGTCGCAAATTCTGCGACAAAAATACTAATCTAATCCCAAATCGTCAAATAAGCCGTATCATATTGTAGATTATGCAGTGTTTTCAATAAAAATCGCCGGCAGTATCTTGAAGGCACAAAGTAAAAGGACCTGCCCAAATGGGCAAGTCCCTTTACTTATTAAGTTAGAGTTAGCTTATGCTTCCTCGACTGCTGCCTGCGCGGCTGCCAGGCGTGCGATGGGCACGCGGTAGGGCGAGCAGGAAACGTAGTTCAGTTTGAGCTTGTTGCAGAACTTCACGCTCTTGGGCTCACCACCGTGCTCACCGCAGATGCCGACGTTGAGGTCGGGGTTAGCGGCGCGGCCCTTGCGGGTAGCCATCTCGACGAGCTGACCGACACCTTCCTGGTCGAGTACCTGGAACGGATCCTCCTTGAGGATGCCCAAGTTCTTGTAGATGGCGAGGAACTTGCCAGCGTCATCACGTGAGTAACCGAAGGTCATCTGGGTCAAGTCGTTGGTACCGAAGGAGAAGAAGTCAACAACCTCGGCGATCTGATCGGCAACGAGGGCTGCACGCGGAATCTCAATCATGGTTCCCACCTTGTAGGCTACGGTCTCGCCACGCTCGGCGAATACCTTCTTGGCGGTCTCATTGATGATGTTGGCCTGCATTTGGATCTCGTTCTTGACACCGATGAGGGGCACCATGATCTTGGGATGCACATCAACGCCCTTAGCCTTGACGTTGAGGGCAGCCTCGATGATGGCACGTGCCTGCATCTCGGTAATCTCGGGATAGGTGTTGCCCAGACGGCAGCCACGGTGACCGAGCATGGGGTTGAACTCTTCCAGACCGTCGCAAATCAGCTTCACCTCCTCGAGGGTGCGGCCTGTCTCCTCGGCGAGCTCACGCATAGTCTCGAGCTGGTGGGGTACGAACTCGTGCAAGGGGGGATCGAGCAAGCGGATGGTCACCTCGTAACCGTCCATAGCCTCGAAGATGCCCTCGAAGTCACCACGCTGCAAGGGGAGCAGCTTGGCCAAAGCTACGCGGCGAGTAGCCTCGTCGGGAGCGATGATCATCTCGCGCATGGCCTTGATGCGGTCGCCCTCGAAGAACATGTGCTCGGTGCGGCACAGGCCGATACCGTGAGCGCCCAACTCACGAGCCTTCTTAGCATCGCGGGGCGAATCGGCATTGGTGTAAACGTCCATGGTGCTGTACTTCTCGGCAAGTGCCATAACAGCAGCATAGTCACCACCCAGGTCGGGATCTACAGTTGCAACGGCGCCGTCATAAACCTCGCCAGTGCTACCGTTAATTGAAATCCAGTCACCCTCGTTATAGGTCTTGCCACCCATCTCGACGGTACGAGCCTTATAGTCCACCTTGATGGTGCCAGCACCCGAAACGCAGCACTTACCCATACCACGGGCAACAACGGCAGCGTGTGAGGTCATACCGCCACGAGCGGTGAGGATACCCTGAGCCACGCTCATGCCGCGCAGGTCCTCGGGAGAGGTCTCGATGCGCACCATGATGACTTTCTTCTTGCGAGAAGCCCATTCCTCGGCATCATCGGCAAAGAACACGATTTGACCGGTTGCGGCACCGGGGCTGGCGGGCAGACCCTTGGCCATCACCTTGGCGCTCTTAACGGCAGCCTTGTCAAACACGGGGTGCAACAGCTCATCGAGCTTACCCGGCTCCATGCGCTTGATGACGGTCTTCTCGTCGATAGCGCCCTCACGCAGCAGGTCCATGGCGATCTTCACCATAGCGGCGCCGGTGCGCTTACCGTTGCGGGTCTGGAGCAGCCAGAGCTTACCGTCCTGGATGGTGAACTCCATGTCCTGCATGTCGTGGTAGTGCTCCTCGAGCTTGTGCTGGATGTCAACGAGCTGCTTGGCGCACTCGGGCATCGACTCCTCAAGAGAGGGATACTTAGCGGCACGTACTTCCTCGGTGATGCCCTGCAGCTTGGCCCAACGGCGGCTGCCCTCGGTCATGATCTGTTGCGGGGTGCGTACACCAGCCACAACGTCCTCACCCTGAGCATTGATCAGATACTCACCATTGAACAAGTTCTCACCGGTACCAGCGTCACGGGAGAAGCAAACGCCCGTGGCACTGTTGTTACCCATGTTACCATAGACCATGGCCTGAACGTTCACTGCCGTACCATACTCCTCGGGAATCTGGTTCATGCGGCGGTACAGGATAGCGCGGTCGTTGTTCCAGCTGTCAAACACAGCATAGATGGCGCCCCAGAGCTGATCATAAGCATCGGTGGGGAAGTCCTTGCCGGTATTCTTTTTTACAGCGGCCTTGAAGCGAACCACCAATTCCTTGAGGTCATCAACATCAAGTTCGGTATCATACTTCACGCCCTTTTTCTCCTTCTGTTCTTCGATGATAGCCTCGAAGGGGTCGATGTCGGTCTTGTTGGTCGGCTTCATGCCAAGCACTACGTCACCGTACATCTGAACGAAACGACGGTAGCTGTCCCATGCGAAGCGGGGGTTACCCGACTTCTTGGCGAGGGTTTCGGCTACCTCATCGTTGATACCCAGGTTGAGGACGGTGTCCATCATACCAGGCATCGAAACGGGAGCACCCGAACGAACAGACACCAGCTGCGGATTGCTGGGATCATTGAACTTGTTACCGGTCAGTTTCTCGATGTGTGCTACTGACTTCATCACATCGTCCTTGATCATCTCAACGACGGCTTCACGACCCTTCTGATTATAGAGGGTGCAAATTTCGGTGGTGATGGTGAAACCCGGGGGAACAGGAACACCAATCAAGTTCATCTCGGCAAGGTTAGCGCCCTTACCACCCAATAAATCCTTCATGTCGGCACGACCTTCTGCCTGGCCGTTACCAAAAGTGTAAATCGCTTTCATTTACTTTACTTTTTCTGTGAATATAATAGTTATATTTATGAAATTCTCTATTTGCGGTGCAAAGGTAGTGATTTTACGCCAAATTCTTGCACAAATAACCCTAAAAAACACATTAATTTATTTACATGCCTTATTTTTCTCAAACCTTTAACATTCTGCAATAAAAAGCACCATTTTTTATTACAGATTATCTAAAACAGCGCGCCTATGATGGCAATCAGAGCCTGTCCCCCGTGACAGCAAAGTTGATAACTGCTTGTTACACATTTTAAAGATAAAGGCCACTCCATGGACACATATTGAACATTTTTAGCTGAAAAAGCCCACGAAAATGAAAAAAGCATTATCTTTGCCGATTACAAACGAACAACATTACTATATCTTATGGACAACAATACTAAAAAAATACTCGATGCCGACACCAATGGGCTGTTGACCTACGAGTACATCGCCAACAACATGGGCAGCATCGACGACGACCTGCCCGCTCTGGTGGACAACATGATATTGAAGGACCGCACAGGGCAATTTGTAGTGAGCACAGCGCGCTACCTCAACGCTATTGACCGCGACAAGTATGCTCCAAGCATCGACCTGCTGGTCAAGGCAGCTATTGCCAAGGACCGCGACCATGTCTATCTCGCCTATCTCGCCTCGTCGTTGTGGGGCACCGACTACAAGGAGCACGCCGCCGAGCTGAGTGAACGCGACGACAACTTCCGCCGCATCTACAAGCGCCTCTATCCCGTTGGCATTTAAAAGGCTTTAAGGACCTTAAGGATTTTAAGGGCCCTGAAAAAAATGAAATCTGGAAACCAAACCACTGAAATACAATGAAAAGAAACTTTTTTTTATCAATCGTGATGGTGGTGTTCACCCTGATGTCGTGCTCAGCTAATCCCAGCGAGAGTCAGGCAAACGCCCCTTCAAAAGGCAAAGACAACAACATGACCAAAGTTGAATTGGAAACTTCCTACGGCAACATCGTTGTCGAACTCTACAACGAGACGCCGCAACATCGCGACAATTTCATCAAGCTCGTTGAGAGCGGTTACTATGATGGCGTACTCTTCCACCGCGTAATCAAGGACTTCATGATCCAGACCGGTGACGGCAACAGCAAGAACGCTGGTCCTGACGCCTCGCTCGGCGACGGCGATCCCGGCTACACCATCGAAGCCGAATTTGTCTATCCCAAGTACTTCCACAAACGTGGTGCCCTGGCCGCCGCACGCACCGGTGACCAAGTGAACCCCGAGCGTCGCAGCAGTGGTAGTCAGTTCTACATCGTGACTGGCAAGATCTATGGCAGTGATGAACTGAAGTCAATGGCCCAGCGCATGGCCGAGGTCCAGAAGCAGGAAATCTTCCGCCGTCTGGTGATGGAAAACCGCACCAAAATCGAGGAGATGCAAAAGGCACAAGACAACGATGGCCTGAACGCCTTGCAGAACGACCTCATCCAACAGACTGAGGCTGAGGCTGCCAAGAACCCCTTCAAGCTCACCGACGAACAGCTTGACGCTTATACCAGCATCGGCGGCACTCCCCACCTTGACGGTCAATACACCGTCTTCGGCGAGGTCATTGAGGGAATGGATGTAGTGGACAAGATCCAGAACGTCACCACTGGACGCATGGACCGTCCCACCGTTGACGTCAAAATCGTCAAAGCTAGAATCTTGAAGTAACAATTATCAAACCATATTTATAGGGCTTATAAGTTATATTTGGCTTATAGGCCCTATATTTTTTGAAAAAAACAGAGAAAAATGAAAAAAATCAGAAAAATGGCTTTGAGATTGAGAAAAAGAGAGTAAATTTGGGGTTTGAATTTAACAACAGGGTGCTCTTGGCACTCTATTAAACAATAGTTATTATGATGGAACCGCGTGAACAATCTGAATCGATGAACAATCTCGAGAAGGATCAGATCTTGAGCACTGAGCCCCAGAACGAGGCCCAGGAAGTAGTGAGTGAAGAAGTAAAAGTTGAGGAACCCGCACCTGCCGAGGAGCCCGCACCCGTTGAGGAAGCTGCTCCCGTTGAGGAGGCCGAAGAGGCTGAAGACAAGCTGGAGGCACCGCACCTGGATCTTGCCGGCAAGACCAAAGCCGAGCTGGTGGACATGATGCGCGCAACAGCTACCCGTCCCATCGAGGAGGTGAAGGACGAAGTGCAGGCCATTAAGGCCGCATTCTTTGCCTTGCGCCGCGAGGAAGTGGCCAAGGAGAAAGAAGAGTTCCTTGCCAACGGCAACAACGAGGTGGATTTCACCCCCAAGGATGACGTTGACGAAAACAACTTGAAAGAACTGCTCAACGTGCTCAAGGAGCGCCGTACCGAGTATAACGCGGCCCAGGAGGCCAACCGTGAAGCCAACCTCGAGAAGAAGCGCCAAATCATCGCGCTTATCAATGAGATTGCCAACGACCCCGACAACATCAACCGCCAGTTCAACCGCGTGAAGCAGCTGCAACAGGAGTTCAAGGATGCTGGAGAAGTTCCCGCTACCGCCGAGACCGACGTGTGGAAGGAATTCCAGCGTGCCACCGAGCGCTTCTACGATGTGCTCAAGATGAATAAGGAGTTGCGTGACTATGACTTCAAGAAGAACCTGGAGTTGAAGCAACAGCTGTGTGAAGAGGCCGAGGAACTTGACGAGGAGCCCGATGTGGTAACCGCGTTCAGGAAACTGCAGGAGTTGCACAACAAGTGGCGTGAAATCGGTCCCGTTGCCAAGGAACTGCGCGAGGAGTTGTGGGCACGCTTCAAGGCTGCCTCAAGCGCCATCAACAAGAAGTATCAGACGTTCTTTGAGGACCGCAAGAGCAAGGAAAAAGAGAATGCCGATGCCAAGACTGCATTGTGCGAAAAGATAGAGGAAATCTCGACCGATGACCTCAAGACCTACGCCCAGTGGGACGAAGTGACCAAACAGATCATCGCCCTGCAGGAAGACTGGAAGAAGCTGGGTTACGCCTCACGCAAGGCCAATGCTGCACTGTTTGCACGCTTCCGCAAGTCATGCGATGACTTCTTTGCCAAGAAGGCCGACTTCTACAAGACAATGAAGGAAGAGCTGAGTGCCAATCTGGCCAAGAAGATTGACCTGTGTGAACGTGCCGAGGCTCTGATGGACTCTACCGAGTGGAAAGAAGCCACCGACAAGTTCGTTGAGATGCAGAAGGAGTGGAAGACCATCGGCCCAGTTGTGAAGAAACACAGCGATGCCGTGTGGAAACGCTTCATTGCCGCCTGTGACCACTTCTTTGACCAGAAGAAGAAACAGAATGTCAATGTCCATGCCGTCGAGCACGACAACCTCAAAGCCAAGAAGGACATCATCGCCACCCTCAAGAGCACCATCGAGGAGGCCGCCGATGATGCTGCACAGACCGTTCGTGACCTGATGGACCGCTGGCAGGAAATCGGCCATGTTCCCTTCAAGGAGAAAGACAAAATCTATGCTCAGTATCGCGAGCTGATTGATAAGGCATTTGACACGCTCAACATGCGCGGTTCTCGTCCCCGCAACGAGGGTGGTTCATCACGCGGTCCCCGCCAGGGCAACGACCGCAACCTGAGCGAGCGCGATCGTCTGGTCCGCACCTATGAGCAGCGCATGAGTGAGTTGAAGACCTTTGAGAACAACATGGGCTTCCTGACCGCCAACACCAAGAGCGGCAACTCACTGGTGCAGCAGATGGAGCAGCGCATCGTCAGCCTCAAGGAAGAAATCGCTCAGCTGGAACAGAAGATTAAAGAATTGGACAACGAGTAAGTCGTGATAACGGCTACGTTTAAAATGGCATAAGACGCAACGCAGAGGGGGCTCAAAACGCTCCCCCTGTGTTGATGTTAACATCACTGGCTACCATTATTCCTAAATGAAGAGTAAAGGTCGATACGGACAATTTGTAAGATGGATTTTCAGCATCATCGACTTGCTGATTGCCAACCTCGTCTATTTCATTACCATGAAGTGGAACATCAGTAACGAGTTGGCAAATGACAGCATGTTCTCCCGTCCGTCTTGGCTTGTACTCAATGTTGCCACACTGGTGTGCATCTACTTCTACAGCGAAGTTCACGAGCGCCGCGTCTTCTATGCCGACAGGGTGGTCGGGCATGCGCTTAAATTTATCCTCACCCATGCCGGCATCTTCGTCACGCTGACCTCACTCATGGGGCCGACCGACGCCCCGTGGCAAAGCGTACTGTTCTTCTACCTCATCTTCTTCATCGCGCTGGCTACGTGGTGGGTGATTTCACGCCAGTTCGTGAAGCTCTACCGCAACCGCGGCTTCAACTTCAAGCGCGTCATCGTCATCGGCGGCGGCACCGTGGGTGTTCGCCTCATCGATGAGATGCTGGGCGATCAGGGCTACGGCTACCACATCGTGGGCTTCTTTGACAACAACCCGCGGGCAAAATCGGCATCGGCGGTCTATCAAGGCACACTGGACGACGTGGAACAGTTTGTCAAGACCCACCAGGTTGACGAGATGTTCTGTGCCGTTCCCGATGTAGAGGACAACCACAACGTGTCACGCATGATCCGTATTGCCGACAACAATGCCGTGGACTTCTATTATGTGCCGCAGTTCGGCAGGACGGTGACCCGCCAGTTTGAGTTGCAGTCCGTCGGTGACGTTCCCATCCTCGCCGTTCACCCCTACCCCTTGAAGAATCCGTTGAACCGTCTGGTCAAGCGAGCCTTCGACCTGCTTGTATCAACTCTCACGCTACTGCTGTCACCCTTGATCATCATTCCTATCGCCATCGGCATCAAGCTCTCGTCCCCAGGACCCATCTTCTTTGTACAGAAGCGAACCGGTTACCGCGGCCAAGCCTTCAACTGCTACAAATTCCGCACGATGCGCGTTAACGCCGACAGCGACACGCTACAGGCCACCAAGGGCGACCCGAGGGTAACAAAATTCGGTAATTTCTTGCGACGCACGAGCATTGACGAGCTGCCCCAGTTCTTCAACGTGTGGCGTGGCGAGATGAGCATCGTCGGTCCACGTCCCCACATGGTGGCTCAGACCGAGATGTACAGCGAACTGATTGACAAGTACATGCTGCGTCACACCATCAAGCCAGGTATTACCGGATGGGCACAAGTGCGCGGATTCCGTGGCCAGACCGAGGAATTGTGGCAGATGGAGAAGCGCGTCGAGTCCGACGTGTGGTATGCCGAGAACTGGTCATTCTTCTTGGACTTGAAAATCATCTTCCTCACCGTGTGGAACGCCATCAAGGGCGAGGACAACGCCTATTAAGTTAGGAGTTAGAAGTGAGGAGTTAGAAGTTAGGAGTTAGAAGTTAGGAGTTGGGGATACATTCCTTCAATAACATCTATATCACATCATGACCCGTCAGGAGAACGCTTTGATGCTGTTGAGGAGCTGCTACGGATATGACAGTTTCCGTGGGCAGCAGTGGGACATTATCGACCACACCCTCGATGGCGGTGACAGCATAGTGCTGATGCCTACCGGAGGTGGCAAGTCGCTGTGTTATCAGATTCCTGGCCTGATGAGCGAGGATGGTTTTGCCATCGTCATATCGCCATTGCTGGCACTGATGAATGACCAGATCGATGCCCTCCAGCAGAATGGCGTGCCTGCCCTGGCCCTCAATAGCGAGAAGAGCGAGAGCGAGAACCGTCAGACGGTGGAACTACTCATGCAGGGCAAGGTGAAACTGCTCTACATCTCTCCCGAGAAGCTGCTCAGTGAGATTGACCGATGGTCCAGCACAATCACCGAGCGCATCACACTGTTTGCCGTCGATGAGGCACACTGCATCTCGCAATGGGGTCACGACTTCCGACCTGAATATACCCAGTTGGGCGTCCTTAAACAGCGCTACCCCAACATTCCCGTAATGGCGCTCACCGCCACCGCCGACCGCATCACGCGCGACGACATCGCCCAACAGCTACACATCCCTGATGCACGGCTGTTCATCAGCTCTTTTGACCGTCCCAACATCTCCCTCAATGTGGTACAAGGCTCCACTGGACGCCAGAAGTTTCGCCACATCGTGCAGTTCATCAACCTGCACCGCGACGAGAGCGGTATCATCTATTGCCTGCGCCGCAAGGACACTGAGAAGATGGCTGCCGAGCTGACCCGCTTGGGCATCAAGGCCGAGCCCTTCCATGCCGCCATGAGCGTCAAGGAGAAACAGCGCATCCAGCGCGATTTTATCAACGACGACTTGAAAATCGTGTGCGCCACCATCGCCTTCGGCATGGGCATCGACAAGAGCAACGTGCGCTTTGTCATCCACAGCAACATGCCACGCAACATCGAGAGCTACTATCAGGAAATCGGACGTGCAGGCCGCGATGGCATGCCCGCCGATGCCCTGCTATTCTACAACTACGGTGACATGGTCACGCTGCAGCACTTCGCCCAGCAGTCGGGGCAAGTCCAGGTCAACATGGACAAACTGCGGCGGATGCAGGAGTTTGCCGAGAGCGGCGTGTGCCGGCGGCGCATCCTGCTCAATTACTTCAACGAGCGCTTTGACCACGACTGCCACAACTGCGACGTGTGTGACAACCCGCCAGACCGCTTCGACGGCACGACGTTTGCCCAGATGGCACTCAGCGCCATCAAGCGCACCGATGAGCAGGCTAGCATGTACACCGTGACCGACATCCTGCGCGGATGGCGCAAGGCCGAAATTATCGAGAAAGGCTACGACAGGCTTAAGACATTCGGCGTCGGCCGCGACTTGACCGTCGCTGAGTGGAATGCCTACCTGCTGCAGATGTTACAGTTGGGATTGTTTGACGTGGCTTACAACGAGAACAACCACCTGAAAATCACCGATTTCGGCAACGAGGTACTCTACGGGCAACGCAAGATTGAACTGAACAAGTTTGAGCGTCGTGACTTCACGTCCAAACGGCAACCTCGACACGAAACGATACCCGACACGCCCGACCTCACGTTAGACACGCCCGAGCCTGGCGACAATGCAAAGCAATTTGACAAGGTACTGTTCGATAAACTGCGCGACCTGCGCAAGGCCCTCGCCCAGGCGAGCCATGTGCCCCCTTATGTGATATTCAGCGACAAGTCACTGACGGCGATGGCCACCGAGAAGCCGACTACGCAAGCCGAATTCGGCATCCTCTACGGCGTGGGAGAAGTGAAATGCCAGAAGTACTGGCGCCCCTTCACCGCCGCCATCCGCGATTACCTCAACCACCATTAAGACAACGAATTAAAAAAGGAAAACAATAAATAACGTGAGTTCGACGAAAATAAGTTGCTGATACTCAACTCCTCCCCTAAGATAGGGGATTCCTCTTGGGGCATCAACGCCCCCTTGCCCCCTCTAATCTTAGAGGGGGAATTGCTAAAGCACTGATTGACAATCAATAATTTCGTCGAACTCACGTTAAATGCAACAAATACTAAAGCATCCGCGCTCTCTTCATCATCGCAGTCCGGATGGAATTGTATTGATTGTACTTATTGTCTTCCTTTTTGATTCTTGTTAGCGGTAGTTGTTGACGAAGTCGTCGAGGTTGTTGACGCCGAGTTTCTTGGCTATCTGGATCGAGCGTGCCCCCGGCGATGCGCTGTGCCTCATCAAGCACGCCGCTGTGCAGCTCATTGGTCAGGCTGTGCAGGTTGTTCCAGTAGGAGTCGGTGGGGATAGCACCCTCGACGGGCAGTGTCATCACTTCGGTAAACTTGCGGTTGAAATTCGTCTCGTTGGGCTGATAGGACAACTCCAGCAACTGGTGAATCACCTGTATCTGGTTATCGACGATGCTGCGCATCTCGTCACTCTTGCGCTGCTTAGCCTCCAGGGCCGCAAGTTCCTCGCCCATGCGCGCCTCGTTACCTCGCAACTCGTCCTGTGCGGCTTTCAGTTCCTGTTCCCGAGTGCTGATGGTCGCTCTCATCTGCTCCAGGCTTGCCAGCGACTCATCGAGGTCGGTTCGCAGCAATTCAAACTCGGTCTCCTTCTGCTTCAAGCGGCTGCGGTAGCGCCATGCCATGAAGGTCACGCCCAGCGCCAATAGGGCCAGCAGCGTAGCCAGCAGGATAGCTCCCCTCGTGCGGGACTCGCTCTTTACCTTCTTGAGCTCCTCCAGCTGGATGTCATATTTCTTCTCGATGGCCAGGTAGTTCTTGTTGACGTTGGCCACCAGTATCGAGTCGGCCATCTCGTTGGCACGGTCATAATAGGTGGTGTATTTATCCCAGTCCTTGTTGGCTTTGGCGATTTCACTCATGAGCCGACAATACATGACCGTGTCACTGGTGTGGTTGGCCATCATGCCGCTGGCGGGCACATGATTCAGATAGTAGAGGGCCGAGTCGGGCCTTCCCAGGTTCAGATAGGTCTCGGCAGCAATGTAGTGCGCGCGTGGATGGTCTATCTCATCCTTGCCGGCTGCTATGGCTTTCAGGATATCAACCCGGGCCTTGTCATACTCTTTGGTGATCAGGCAGTACATCTCGGCCCGTTGATACAGGTTCTGGAACAGGAACCAGTTCTCGTGCTCAGCCTCAGACAGCTGGATGGCTTGATTGATGTAATAGAGGGCGCTGTCGCGTTTATCGGGCAAGCTGCGGTAATAACCGCCCATGTCGGTCAGACACACAATCTGATAATGCTTGTCGCCCAGCTGGTTGTACAGGTCAAGGGCCTCCTTGTATTTCCTGATCTTCAGGTCGGCATAGTTTGAATTGTCGGCATAGAGGGTCGCCAACCGTAGCTTGGCAAAAGCTTTGTTTTCCAGGTCACCATCTTCGGCCGCATTCTCGGCATCCTTATAGGACGCTATCGCCTTTTCGGCATCGCCCATCATCTGATAGACACAGCCCCGATAGAGCAGGGCGCGGGTGTATTTCTCACGGTCACCGTGGTGCTCAAAGTAGTCCACCGCCTCGTTGATCACGGCATCGGTCGTGTCGTTGATATAGTTCTTGTAGTGCGATTGGGTGAGCAACAGGCTATAGTAGGCCCGCTCGGCCTGGTTCATGCCGTCGGGATGGAGAGAATCCATATGGTGCTGCGCTAGTTCATACTGGCGAGCCTTTGACAACAGCGAGTCGATGGCCGATAGCTCACGCATGGTGGCAGTATCCGAGCCCCCGTTGCAGCAGGTCAGAGCAAGGCAAAACAGCAATAAAGAAATGATAAGATTTTGTGACCTCATTGTTTGTTGAGTTGGTTTTCTATGGCAAAATTACGTCATTTTTTGGCAACAATTTCGGTCTCATCGGGCCGAATTATGCCAGAATGAACATTTTATTTTTCGTGCATCTGATAATCAATGGTTTATGACTGTCAAAATGAAGTCACAATGAAGCCCGTTTTTCATCAAGAATCCAATTATTTACCGTAACTTTGCAACGACCGATTACCACGTTGTGACCACCACATCATGACATAGAGCATAAACACCCAAATGGGTATTGATGGGAAGAACCGCATTCGGTACTTTTGCCACGATAAAGAAATAATAACAATAAATCAGATAACGCTATGAATACGACTAAAACTAAATCTTATTTTTCGTCTCGTTGGGCGAGAATTTCTGTGCTGATGGCTCTGCTCATGAGCAGCCTGTCTCCTATGGCCCATAACTTTGAAGTTGATGGCATTTATTACAAGATCAATGATAACAAGGCCGCTGTGACCTTCAGAGGTGCATATTCTGATTCATATGACAATGAATATTCAGGCTCTGTCGTCATCCCGGCCAGCGTCACCTACAATGGAACTACCTACCCGGTAACTGCTATCGGTGCCGAAGCGTTCTATAAATGTGTTGGCCTGACTAGCATCGACATCCCCAACTCGGTGACTGGGATCGGTTACGCGGCGTTCGACGGCTGCACGGGGCTGACCAGCATTGTCATCCCTGACTCGGTAACTTATATCAGTTCCAGGGCGTTCGAGGCCTGCACTGGTCTGACAAGCATAGTCATCCCCAACTCGGTTACTTCTATCGGTCTCAGGGCGTTCGGAAGCTGCTCGGGCCTTACCAGCATCGTCATTTCTAACTCTGTAACTTCTATCGAGGATTGTACGTTCATGGAGTGTACTAGACTGACCAGCATAGCCATCCCCAACTCAGTAACTTCTATCGGCGACTTTGCGTTCTATGGCTGCAATAAGTTGACCAGCATTGTCATCCCTGACTCGGTAACTGCTATCGGCACCTGGGCGTTCTCTGGCTGCACTAGGCTGACCAGCATCGACATCCCCAACTCGGTAACTGCTATCAGCGACTATACGTTATATGGCTGCAGTGGTCTGACCAGCATCGTCATCCCCAACTCGGTAACTGCTATCGGCGACTATGCGTTCTGCAATTGCAATAAGTTGACCAACTTCGACATCCCTAACTCGGTAACTTCTATCGGTAGAAGTGCGTTCTATGGTTGCACTTGTCTGACCAGCGTCGACATTCCCAACTCGGTTACTTCTATTAGTGATTGGACGTTCGCTGACTGCACTAGTCTGACCAGCATCGACATCCCCAACTCGGTAACTGCTATCGGCAATTCTGCGTTCAGAGACTGCACCGGCTTGACGAGCATTGTCATCCCCAACTCGGTAACTGCTATCGGTACCTATGCGTTCAAGAACTGCACTGGTCTGACCAGCATCGATATCCCTAAATCGGTAACTTCTATCGGTGGTTATGGGGTGTTCGAGAACTGCACTGGTCTGACCAGCGTCGACATCCCCAACTCGGTAACTTCTATTAATGATCGGACGTTTACTGGCTGTACTGGTCTGACCAGCATCGTCATCCCCAACTCGGTAACCTTGATCGGCAAATCTGCGTTCGAGGACTGCACAGGTCTGACCAGCATCGACATCCCCAACTCGGTAACTGCTATCGGTTATGAGGCGTTCAAGAACTGCACTGGTCTGACCAGCGTTGATATCCCCAACTCGGTAACTTCTATCGGTTACGGGGCGTTCGATGGCTGCACTGGTCTGGCCAGCATCGTCATTTCCAACTCGGTAACTTCTATCGGTTATGGTGCGTTCTTTAACTGCCCTGGTCTGACCAGCATCGTGGTAGAAAGTGGCAATCCAAAATATGATTCGCGCAACAACTGCAATGCAATTATAGAGACCGCCTCTAATACTTTATTTTTTGGCTGCAAGAACACGATTATCCCCAACTCGGTAACTTCTATCGGTTCCGAGGCGTTCATTGGCTGCAGTGGTCTGACCAGCATCGTCATCCCCAACTCGGTAACTGAGATCGGTTCCGAGGCGTTCATTGGCTGCACTGGTCTGACCAGCTTCGTTATCCCCAAATCGGTAACCGCTATCGGTTACGGGGCATTCGAGTCCTGCAGTGGTCTGACCAGCATCGTCATCCCCAACTCGGTAACTGAGATCGGTAACGGGGCGTTTATTGGCTGCACAGGACTGACGGATGTGTATTGCTACATTGCTGACCTCTCGAGAGTATCGAGTGGGTATGGACAATTCTATTTGGGTGATGGTGATTACTCTGGCCGTACGCTTCATGTGCTGCAGGGGACGGCTGATGCCTATCTGGCTGATTTGAACTGGTATCCGTATTTCGGACAGATTGTGGATGACTTAATCCCTGAAACTCCATCTGGAGATGTGAATGGAGATGGCGAGGTCAGCATTGCCGACGCCAACAGCGTGATCAACATCATCATCAACGGCGGTGGCAGCGGACACGACCATTCTCCCAGCAACAGCGACATTGACTGGCCCAACCCAGCCGACGTCAACGGCGACGGCGAGGTCAACATTGCCGACATCAACGCCATCATCGACATGATCCTCAGCCATTGATTACGTTCGTGGTTAGAAGCCTATCATAGCAATTAAACACTAAAACAATAACGATATGAAACGACGAATCTTTTTATTGCATTCCTTGTTGCTGCTTTGCTTCATGGTGACTGCCGTGTCTAGTTACGGCTACAACGAGCAGTTTGTTGTTGATGGTATTCGTTACTTCCACCTTGGTTATGAACGATGCCAAGCCATTGGACTGACCGATACAACCGAGGTGGTTAGAATTCCCGATGTGGTATATGATGAAAACCATCCTTATCGTGTAACTGAAATCAATTTTGGTACAGGTTTACCCTTGCGTAATAGTGTGGTGTATTGCCCCTATTGGCTTGAGTACATTTGGCCGGAAAGTTTCAGACACAAAGACCTCGTCGCCATCTATTTTCAAGAGAATGAATCTATCGAGGAATTTAAGATTGGAGGAGAAACATTTGTTCACACTCACTTGAGGGAAATCTATTTCCCGTCCAATTACAAGCGTGTAATGAATTCCACATTCTTCGGGTGCGACAGCCTGAGGTCTATCGGCTGGTCCGAAAACATTTGGAGCATTGAACAATGGGCCTTCTACCAGTGCAGTTCTCTTACCGAGGTGTGCTTGCCCGACAAGTTGGAATATGTACATTTCGAAGCCTTTAAATACTGTCCTTTAGAAACCGTTTGGCTTTCCCGGTCTATGAAATCTATCAGTGATGGAGCATTTAATACCTGTAACCTTGTTGATGTGCAACATGTCTATGCGCCGACAGGACGACTTGCAGCCTGTTCTGTCATAAAGGCGGGGTACAACCAGTCATTCGAAGGGAAAAACGGCGTTGTAGTCCATGTGCCCGTGGGGACGATAGACCTGTTTGAGCAGTCCGAGGGCTGGAGCAGTTATGAGTTGCAGGAGGATGCCTCTCTGGGCGAACAACACAAGGTCATGTTGACCGTCAACGATGCTGATAGCGGCATGGTGTCGCTGACTGGCGCCGATTTATTTAAAGATCGCGTGTGGGTCGCTGACCACGGCAAAGCTGTGACCATCACGGCTCAGCCACAGGGCAACTGTGAGTTGCGCTGCTGTATCATCAACGGCATTGACGTCAGCGACCAGTTTGATGCCGAGGGCCGCTACACCATCGATGCGGTCAACGAGAATACTGAAATCTACATCTCGTTCAATTCGGCCTCGACCTTTACCCCCTTCACGATTAAGCAGGCAGGTAGCGGTCATATCAATCTGCAAGTCTATCACAATGAGCCCTTGAAACTCAATGTCACGCCCGATAAGGGCTGGGTTATCAATTCGGTTACTGTCAACGGCATCGATATTACCAAGAAATTGGATGGTAACGGTGACTTCACCATCTATAAGGTGGATGGCGGCATTGTTGTGGGCTCTGGCCCCAGCAGGGTACCCATTGGCCCCAGCCAGGCGAGCTCTGTTGCTACCGAGGAGGTGAAGACCTTTGTAGCCTTTGAGAAGATACCAGGGGCTGTTGATGAGCGTTTTTCGACAGGCACAATTAAGGTCTTTGGTTCTGAGGGCCAGTTGCGCATAGAGGGTGTAAACAAGGGCGAAACCGTATGGGTATATGACACTGCAGGCCGTCTTGTCGCCCAATCAACAGGCGATGGCAACTCATTGACTATCAATGTGCCGTCGGGCATCTATCTGGTGCAGAGCGGCAACACCACAATTAAAATCATCATTTAACTCCACCTTAGTAAAATAGTCAGTTATGAAACACATCAAAATATTTATCACAATAGTTCTGCTGTTGAGTGGTGCATGTTTTACCACCAGCGCTCAAACGGGCACTGGTATTACCTTTGTTGATAATGGTCTGAAATTCCATATCTTGTCAAATGAGGAAATGACCGTAGAGACCTATTTTGGTAGTCAGGTTGGGGAAGATGGTCACGTCACTATACCTTCCACCACAACCTATAACGGAGCGACATACACCGTTGTTCGGATTGGGTGGTGGTCTTTCTCCGGAAAGACAGATCTCAAGTCCATTGATTTACCTTCGACGATAACCAGCATTGAAAGTAATGCATTTTCTGGATGTTTTTCATTGCAGGGAATCACCTTCCCCGATAATCTGCAGCGGATTGGCGACTTTGCTTTTTCAGAGTGTTCAAGTTTGCGTGAAGTCATCTTTCCTGAGGGGTTAGTTTCGATAGGTAGTATGAGTTTTGCTGACTGCCATAATTTGGAGCATATAGTAATCCCTTCCTCAGTGACAACCATCGGAGGTGGGGCATTTCGGTTTTCAGCCGTAGAATCGGTTGATATTCCGGGTAGTGTAAAGGAGGTAAATGGTTTTGAGTACTGTGACCAGTTAACCGAAGTCATCCTTCATGAGGGCACAACCTCTATTGGGACCACTGCTTTTTTCACAAGCAGCCTCAAAGAAATCCACCTTCCGTCAACAATTACTTATTTGGGCAGGTGGGCTTTTAAGGATTTGGATGACCTTTATATTCCATGCCACACCCCACCCAGAGTATATTATAATGGATGGTACTATGGCTTCATCAGACGCCAGCATATTCCAAAGGGTACTTTGAACCACTATCTGGCTCGCAAATGGATGCACAATTATCCATTTGTTGAGGACGAGACTTTGGGCGTTTATTGCGACATCGACCGTAACATCACGGGGTCGGGTAGTGTCGAGCTAGATAGCACTGTGGTGATGACCAATGCCGACGGATTTTACTTTGTCCCTGGGGGCACCGATTTGACTTTCACGCTCCGCCCAGAGCCCAAGTACATGATTAAGCACGTCTGCCTCAACGAGACCGACATCACCCACCAGTTGGGCTACGGCGTGACCCTGTTTGAAGACGCGCCCAATTTGGACCTGTCTGACAAGCTGACCGAGGAGGTAAGTTACACCATCAGCAACATGCAAGAGGCCGTTGCCATCAATGTCGATTACGCCAAGAATCCCTATTCCAAGCTGTCGATGAGGCAGGGTGAAGGCGGCACGCTGAGTGTGCGTATGCATAGCGACGAACCCGTGCTGATGACCATCGTCGCCGACGATGATAATGTGTTTGATGGTGTGACGATGAACGGTGAGCCTGCCCTCATCAATGACAAAAACATCGTCGCCGTGCCCAACCTTGATGACCCTGTGACGATTCAAGTCAATTATCAGCAATCCGAAGATTAGTTTTCGGTTCTTTTAATGAGCCTCTACCAGGGTAGCGACTTTCTCTTGTAGAGAAAGAACAATGAAAAAATGACAACATCATGAAGAGATT
>ONLH01000069.1 GCA_900318645.1 uncultured Prevotellaceae bacterium | reverse complement strand
ATCCATTGTTTTACTATCTGCGAACGTTTAAAAACTTCGCGGCTTAGCGTGAGGTAAAGGACGCGGATGCCCCCTAAAGCCTAACACCTAACACCTAAAACCTAAAGCCTAATAAAAAACTCTTTTTTATTAGGCTTTTTATTGAAAAATGACTATATTTGCGGCAGATATTAACTTTTAATACGATATTGCTATGAAAAAGAAAAATTTACTTCTCCGTTTTGCCGTCCTGCTGGCGGCCATGATGTGTGCTCTCGGCGCCGCCGCTGCCGAGGCCTATGCCTGCTACACGTCGTCGAACACAACGCTGACGTTCTACTACGACAACCAGCGCGCTTCACGCTCGGGCACGACCTACGACTTGAACACGGGCACCAACAATCCTGGTTGGAGAGCTGACGGCTCCTATTACAATGTGACCAAAGTGGTCTTTGACCCCTCGTTCGCCGGTGCCCGCCCGACGACCACCTGCACTTGGTTCTTTAACATGCAGAACCTTCAATCCATCACGGGCATGGAGTACCTGAACACCAGCGAGGTGACCAATATGGTTTTTATGTTCGATGCCTGTATTAAATTATCGAGTCTTGATTTGAGCCACTTCAACACGTCCAAGGTGACCAATATGGCTAGCATGTTCAACTTTTGCACAGGCTTGACGAGCCTAGATGTAAGCCACTTCAACACGTCCAAGGTGACTAGTATGTATAGCATGTTCAACTATTGCACAGGCTTGACGAGCCTTGACTTGAGTGGTTTTAACACGTCCAAGGTGACTAATATGGAATATATGTTCTATGGTTGCCGCAACCTGACAACCATCTATGCCGGAAGTGGTTGGAGTACGAATGCCGTTACCAGTTCCACAGATATGTTCAAGAACTGTACCAACCTGGTGGGCGGTAAGGGCACGACCTATGATGCCAACCATGTGGACAAGACCTACGCCCACATCGACGGCGGCCCCAGCAACCCGGGCTACTTCACCGCGAAGAACGCTGGCCTGCGTGGCGACGTGAACGGCGACAACAACGTGAACATCAGCGACGTGACCGCCCTGATCGACTACCTGCTTAGCGGCAATGCTTCGGGTATCAGCCTGAGCGGTGCCGACTGCAACCAGGACAACAGCGTGAACATCAGCGACGTTACCGCCCTGATCGACTACCTGCTCTCCGGCCATTGGTGATAAACTACGAATTTCGCTAATTAAACTAATTAGGCATCCGCGTTCAATTATAACGAATTTGACTAATAATTCAACTACGATTTCGCTAATTAAACTAATGACATCCGCATTCAAATAAACTACGAATTTCGCGAACCTTTAGCTTCAAACTGATATGAAAAAGATTCTTTTTACTTTCTTGACGGTGCTGCTGGCATCGCTGGCGGCGCAGGCAGCCACCGACTATGGCTTCGAGGTGGCAGGAGTCACGGTGACCAGTGCCAACTGCAACAACATCGTGAGCAACTACCTCACGAGCGGAATGGTGTATTACGTACCAAGTAGCAACACCCTGTACATGGACAATGTCACCATCTTCATGACGGGCGACTACAATCGTGTCATCAACAACCTTGAGAACGAGGGCCTGAAAGTCCAATTCAGTGGCACCTGCAACCTGTATGCTCGGGACGCTGCCGTTGTCCGCATCAGGAGGACTACCACGCTGTCTGCCCCGTCGGCAAGCACTGTCGTCAATATCACCAGTGTCTACGAGAACGGTATCTGGCTGGCAACAAGCAATAGTTTCGATCTTATTATTAAGGGTCCCGGAACATTCAATATCTCGTCCAACAATAATACGGCTATCGAGGATGAGAACGATGCCTCGGGCTACCATATTGATATATGGCACGAAGTGTATTTTAATAATGTGAATGCCGTTTTGTCGTCTGGAGGAAACAGTGTCGTCAAGCGTTTGCTTCTCCGATTTTTAGCAGGCAGTAGCGTGAGATTCAAGGCCACTTATAATTCCAGTTATCCGGTTATTGATTATTGTGAAGACTGGGAAGTCTATGAAAACGAGACCCTCTTGGAGCCATACGGAGCCTATTATAGCAATAACACCGTCTATGATTCCAGCGGTAACAAGGTCTATAATCAGGATGTTTATGTCAGCGCCAGCGGTAACAAGGTCTATAATCAGGATGTTTATGTCAGCGACGACTATGTGGCCATCATCAACGCCACCAACTTCCCCGACGCCAATTTCCGCAACTTTTTGCTCGACCTCTATCACAAGTACTATATTACCCAGACCGATGTCAACAACTGCACAACGATGAACGTTAGCGGCAAGAGCATTTCCAATCTCCAGGGTATCAAATACTTCACTGCCCTGAAGGAACTGCGCTGCTACAACAACCCGATGACATCGCTCGATGTGTCGGGCTTAACCTCACTGACCTATCTGGACTGTGCCCCGACCGACAGCTACACCGGCACAAAACTGACCTCGCTCAATGTGTCGGGCTGCACTAACCTCGAGACGCTCCTGTGTTATAACACCAACATCTACTCGCTCAACGTGGACGACTGCACCAATCTCAAGACGCTCAACT
>ONLH01000034.1 GCA_900318645.1 uncultured Prevotellaceae bacterium | reverse complement strand
CCCGCATTGAAGGGATAGAAGCCTAATGCCGAGAAAATGTACCACGCCGACATCTGTCCGCAGTCATCGTTGCCGGCATAGCCTGCTGGAGTGGCATTATAGAATTCGGAGCGCACTTGGTTGACCAGTTCTTGAGTGCGCCAAGGGCGACCGGCGTAGTTGTAGAAATAGACGGTGTGGTGGCTGGGTTCGTTACCGTGGGCATACTGGCCGATAAACGCCGAGGCATTGCCGTTAGTCTCACGGTTGACGGTAGTGAGGCTGAAATTCTCATCTAATTTTTTCAGAAATGTTTTCTTGCCACCCATAAGCTCGATGAATTGCTCGGGTGCATGAGGCACAAACCACAGGTATTGCCAGGCGTTCCCCTCAATGAAGCTGTTGTCCTCATAGCTGAGCGGATCAAATGGCTCTGCCCATTGCCCCTTGTCGTCACGTGCTCTGAAGAACCCTGTTTTTTCATCAAACAGGTTTTTATAGTAAGTCGCCCTCTGGGCAAAGTGATGATAGTCGTCTTTGTGCCCCAGGTGCTTGGCAACGGCAGCGACGCACCAGTCATCAAATGCCTGCTCCAGTGTGATGGAAACCGAAGATCCTTGCCTGTTGCAGGGCATGTAGCCCAGTTTTTCCCACAGGTCAAACGGCGAGTTGGTGTGTGGCCTTGTGCTGCTCTCGACCATTGCTCGATAGGCTTTCTCAACATCGATGCCAGGCAGGTCGGCGAGTATGGCATCGGCGATGACCGGGATGGCATGGTTGCCTATCATGCAGTAGTTCTCTTGTCCCCACAGGTCCCAGATGGGCAGGTAGCCATAGGTGTCGTGATGGCGCAACATGTCGTTCACAAACTGTGCCGCCAGGTCGGGTTTGAGCAAGAGGTAAAGCGGATGCGCGGCGCGGAAGGTGTCCCACAGCGAGAATGTGGAGTGGTAACTCTGGCCTTTGGGCATCTGGTGTATCTCGTAGTTGGTGTCCATGTATCGGCCATCGACATCGCTCATGGTGTTGGGCTGCAACAACACATGGTAGAGTCCGGTGTAGAAGATTTGCTTTTGTTCCTCAGTGCCGTCAATATCGATGCATGACAGCTGACGCTGCCACTCGTCGTGGGCTTGACGGACATATTGGTCAAAATCCCAGCCTTGGGCTTCGGCGGCGAGGTTTCGACGTGCTCCGTCGATATCGACCGCCGAGAGGGCGACCTTGACCGTCAATTGACTATCACCTGCAGTGTCAAACGACAGGGCGCAGCGCAGCGTGCGCCCGTTGATGACCGTAGCATCGCCCACTGTGCGCGTGCCGTCCATGAGCAGGTGCCCGGTAATGGGACGGGAAAATTCGGCGCGGAAATAGACTTTGCGCAGCTTGGCCCAGCCGGTGATGACGCGGTAGCCTTCCACCGTTTGGTCATCGACAAGGCGGAGCTGGGCTTGGATGATGTCATAACTGCGGCGTCCGCTATAATAGGCCTGGCCGCGAAAGGTGGAATGGTCGAGGTCAAGAATGATCTGTTGCGGCTTCCCTTGAGGGAAAGTATAGCGGTGGATGCCAGTACGGGTAGTAGCGCTGAGCTCGGCTTTTACTCCGCTTTCCTGAAGTACAACCCAATAGTATCCTGGGCGAGTCACATTCCAGGTCACTGGCATGAGCGAGATGTCAAACAGGTCAGTACAGCCCGTGCCGCTCAAGTGGGTGTGGGAGATGGCGTAGATGCTGTCACGGTTGTAGTCATAGCCAGAGCAGGGATCCCAGGTCACCATCTGTTCGGTGTCGGGACTCACCTGCACCATTCCCTGTGGCATCGTGGCTCCGGGGAATGTGCTGCCGCTCAAGGCGCCGGTGGAATCGGTCTGCGTGCCGATAAACGGATTGACATATTGGGTGTAATCGGTTGTGGTGGCTTGGAGCAGCAATGAGCTCCACAGAGCTAAGAGTAAGATCGTCTGTTTCATAAATTGATAGCGTAGCAGTTAGTTTCTCACATTTGGATAAATTTGGCTGTGCCACAGCAATTGAGAGTGCACTCTCATTGCGTTCGGCTTGCACAAATTTTGTGGTGACAAAATTAAAAAAAAACCGCAACTTTTTAGTAATTTTGCCCCAAATAATAAAAATGTGACTCTATGGGACTTATAGACGATAGCAAACGTATCAACGAAATAGACATACAAGAGGAGCGCGCCATCCTCGTGGGACTGATTACACCCCAACAAGGCGAGACCAAGACCAAGGAATACCTCGATGAGCTAGAATTCCTTGCCGAGACAGCTGGTGCTGTCACTGTACATACTTTCCTGCAGCGATGTGACGGCCCCAACAGCACGTCCTACGTTGGCAAGGGTAAACTGGAGGAGATTGTCGCCTATGTTGAGGAGAACGACATCAGCTTGGTCATCTTTGACGATGACCTCACGCCCAAGCAGATCGCCTTTATCGAGAAGGCTGTCAAGGTCAAAACGCTCGACCGCACGAGCCTCATTCTTGACATATTCGCCAAGCGCGCCCAGACTGCCAGCGCCAAGATGCAGGTCGAGTTGGCACAGTACCAGTATCTGCTGCCGCGACTGACGGGTATGTGGACCCACCTTGAACGTCAGCGAGGCGGTATCGGTATGCGTGGCCCTGGTGAGACCCAGATTGAGACCGACCGCCGTATCGTCAAGACCAAGATCTCCCTGCTCAAGGAGAAACTGGCACAGCTCGACAAGCAGAAGATTACCCAGCGCAAAAACCGTGGCAAGCTCACCCGCATCGCCCTCGTGGGTTATACTAACGTGGGCAAGTCCACGCTGATGAACGTGCTGAGCAAGAGCGAAGTGTTTGCCGAGAATAAGCTGTTTGCTACCCTTGATACCACAGTCCGCAAGGTCGTAATTGGCAATTTGCCTTTCCTGTTGACGGATACTGTCGGCTTCATCCGCAAGTTGCCGACCCACCTCGTGGAATCCTTCAAGAGCACCCTCGATGAAGTGCGTGACAGCGACGTACTAGTGCATGTCGTGGACATCTCGCATCCCCAGTTCGAGGAGCAGATCGAAGTCGTGAACCGCACCCTCCAAGAGGTGTGCGACGCCGGCGATAAGGAGATGATTATGGTCTTCAACAAGATTGACCAGTTCACCCATGTGCCCAAGGACGAGGACGACCTCACGCCCCGACTGCGCGAGAACATCCCTCTCGAGGAGCTCCAGGAGACCTGGATGGCACGCATGGGTGAGAATTGTGTCTTCATCAGCGCCAAGAAGCAGCAGAACATTGACGCCCTCAAGAAGTTGTTGTACAACAAAGCCAAGGCTGTCCATACCGCCCGCTTCCCCTACAACGACTTCCTGTTCCAGACCTACGAAGACCTAGAAGAAGAGAATAATTAATAAGATGGTCATTCCAGAGTGATAAAAGGGTTCTGTCCTCTGGATGGCTGTGAAATGATTTTAGAACCCGTCATAACCGAAATGAAAAAATTATCTATTTTAATGCTTTTGCTGGCTATGGCATTTCCCTTCGGTGCTAAAGCAGCAACACAGACTGGAGATGTGAATGGTGACGGCAAAGTGTCCATCGCCGACGTGACTACACTGATTAACTATCTGCTGACTCATGAATGGCCCGCCACACAAGTTGATGAATACGTTGATTTGGGCTTGGGTAGCGGTACACTGTGGGCGACGCACAACTTGGGAGCCATTAACCCCGAGGACTATGGTGACTACTTCGCTTGGGGCGAGACAGTGCCCAACAAGGAAACCTATTCGTGGGCAACCACCGCGTTTGTGTACTATGAGAATGGTTCATTGCGTTTCAGCAAGTACAACACCGACAGCCAATATGGCGAAATTGACAACAAGACCGAGCTGGATCCTGAAGATGATGCCGCATATGTCAACTGGGGATCCAACTGGCGTATACCCTCTGTTGCACAGATAGATGAGTTGCTTAATCAATGCACTTGGCAGTGGACTGAACTGAACGGCGTGAAAGGTCGACTGCTCACCGGCCCCAACGGGAACACATTGTTCTTGCCCGCCGCCGGCCAACGTAGTGGAGCTAATATCAGCAGTGTGGGTACGAACGGCATCTATTGGACGCGCGAACTCTATTACGCTAGTGCGAACAACTACAGGCCGATGAATGCTTTCAGGTTATATTTTAGTTCGGGAATTAAGCAAAAGGGCAATGCCTCCCGCAATTACGGTTATCCAGTGCGTCCAGTGTATGTTCCAGGGGAGGAGCCGACCAGTGATTATGAGCCTGGCGACTGCAACTTTGACGGCTCTGTGACCATCAAGGACGTGACGGCTCTGATTAACTATCTGTTGAGTAATGAATGGCCCGACCCCACACCCGCTGAGGAGTACATTGACTTGGGCTTGCCCAACGGCACGCTGTGGGCAAGGTGCAACGTAGGCGCCAATCAGCCTGAAGGCTACGGTGGCTACTTCGCTTGGGGCGAGACTGAACCCAAGGATGACTATACGGGCGGCACTTACAAGTGGGCATACACTGAGGATGGAAAGATGTATTACATCAAGTACAACACCAATAGCACTAACGGTGCGGTTGACAACAAGACCGAGTTGGATCCTGAAGATGATGCCGCTACTGTCAACATGGGTCCGGAGTGGCGTATGCCGACCAGGGATGAAATCACAGAATTGGTTGAAAACTGCACTTGGGAGTGGACTCAGCTGAATGGCGTGAACGGTTATCAGGTCACTGGTCCTAACGGTAACTCAATTTTCTTGCCCGCAGCTGGAGAAAGTGCAAAGTATAGCATCGGAGTGAAAGGCTACTATTGGTCAAGCTCTATGGGTTTCCTTGAGCCGGACAATTACTTCCCGACGAACGCCAACAACCTTTATTTTGCTTCAGATTTGGCAAAATTGAATGGCAGCAGCCGCTTTATGGGGTGTACCGTGCGCGCCGTGCGTGTTGTTGAGTAATCAATCTCTCTTTTCAAACTGAGAAATAACGTATTTTGCCGCTTGTCGGTTCCCTGTGAGGACCGGCAAGCGGCAGTTTTTTTGATGAAAAAGGTAAGAAGGATGAGTTCTAGAATCATTTTGTTAAACTATTCTTTATATATTTGCCGAAGTTTGTAGAATATTGTTTAATCATTTAATCCTGATAGTTTTGGCTAACCCGACTAATAAACAAGAATTGTTGGCATCCATTGCCGATGGATATGCCAAATTGTGTGACCAGATCGCTAAGATGAGCGATGAAGAAAAGGCTGCTACATTTGATTTTACAGCCGATCCCAAGAAGTGCGGCGTGCGCTGGCAATATGACCGTTGCCTGCGTGACCTGCTCATTCACCTGCACGAGTGGCAAGTGCTTATGCGCGAGTTTGTGCAGAACATCCGTGACGGCCACCCCAGGGACTATCTGCCCGATGAATATCGCCGCAACTACCATGAGATGGACAAGATGCTGGTCGAGAAACACCAGGGCACAACGCTTGAGGAAGCCCAAAGCCGGCTGCAGCAGACACAAGAAGAAATGCTGCGTCTTGCCGACAGCTTTACCGATGAGGAACTTTTTAAGAAAGGTTACTACAAGAACACCTACACCACTACGATGGCCGCTTATTTTGTTAGCGTCACCACCAGTCCCTATGGCCAAGCTGTTAAACTCCTCAAGACTCACCAGAAGAATTGCCGTAAATAATTGATGAGCTATCATGCGATAAGCCGCTTGCTCATGATGGCATGACTTTTGCAGTTAAACTCATGATAAAGTGACCTTTAACCAAGTGATGATGAAACGATTATTGTATGTAGCAATCTTTGGCGTGTTGATGGTAGCCTTCACGGGATGTAAGGAGAATTACTCAGTGGGTGAGAAAGTGGGCAACTTGATTGAGTTTACCAAGAAAGGCGTCTTCTGGGATTCATGGGAAGGCCGGATGAACTTGACCCAAACGGGTATGAATACGAGCGGTGAACCTTTCCAGTTCTCGTTTGACAATGACCGCAACGATCAGGACTCGCTCGTGCAGGTGCTCTATCAGGCGCAAGTCGAGGGATGGAAAGTTAAACTCAAGTACCACGCTGTGTGGGGCTTCAAGAACGTTTTCAATAACCGTGGTGAGACGGATTATTTTATCGATGACGTTGAGGTACTAGACAAAGATTTCGCCAATCCCTTACGTCAGATGGGTAGCCGTCAAGGACGCGTGGTAGATACCGTATGGGTCGTTGTTGATAAAGCCGAGGTGCTCAAGCACATGAAGCATTAGGCGACCTATGGGTTGTAGTAATCCTTGTTATAGAAATCAAGAAGCTCCTGCAGGTGGCGGTAGGCCTCGGCGGCGGGACCATCGGGATCGATTTCCATGGCTTCTAGGTAGCTGTTGAGGGCCATGCGGATATTGCCGTTCTGGCGATAGGCGTTGCCGCGCAGGTAATAGGCATTGGCCAGCATCTCACGGCTGACACTCTTGTTCTCAACAATCTCGTTTGCAGCCTCAAGCGCTGCGTCTCCCTCACTGCGGGAGAGCATATCTTTGATCTCTTGTATGGTTTTCATATTATTTTGTTGTTTATGGTGGCAAAATTACACCTTCTTCGTGAAAAAACACTATCTTTGCCCAAAATAAATTTCAGTTAATATGGACTCAAAGAAAGAAAACATCAACGATCAGCAGCGACTGGGGCAACTCAAGAACCTGGTGATGCTCGCTACTGCCGATGAACGTTTCACCGACTCGGAACTCGCTGTGCTGCTTGCCGTAGCATCGCGTGAAAACATTACTCCTGAAGAGTTTAACAACGTCATTGAGAATCCCGACAGTGTGAATATCACCCTGCCTGAGGATGAAGAAACCAAGCTTGCCTACCTGCGTGACATGGTAGCCATGATGATGGTTGACGGCGAACTCGATGAGCAGGAACTCGCCATCTGCAAGCTCTATGCGATGGCATTGGGCTATCGTGGCAGTATCGTTGACGGCATGATTGCCGGTGTGATTGACAGCCTTGATGCCGAGGCTTCGTCTTGTTGATTGGACATGATGAAAAAGTTAGGCCTGCTACTCATTGTCCTCGCCTTGTCAATTCCGTTGTGTGGCTATGCCCAGGAAGTGGAGGATGAGGATTTTGAAACCTATGTTGCCAGGCTCAATGCCGAGTGCCCTATCCAGTCAGGAGAGCATTGGACTTTGCTGTCGTTTGCTGAGGCCGGAGACATCGTTGTGGTTGAACTTCAGATACCTGCTTCGCTAGGCCCGTTCATGTCGGTGCTGACTGATAATACCGACAATGTGAGGCGTCTTTGGGTAAGAGAGATGGAGGTATTTGGCGAGATTTGGGAGGACTTTGTCGCCAGGCTTGTGAAAGAAGATCGCCCCATGAGACTCTCTTTCAAGCCCAAAGGCAGTGATACAAGTGCCCGGATTCTATTGAAGCCGTCAGATTTCAAGAAGAAATAAGCTTTTTTCACCCTATTTGCCGCGTCCCAAACCTCAGTAAAGCGTTTGGCACAATTCTTGCAAACATCTAATTCAGCGGTCTTTATCCCGTGAATTGTATAACTAAAAATAGTTGAGATAAGTAAGATGAATAAGAAAACTGTTTTTGCTTGCCTGATGGTTTCGGTCTTGATGCTGTCGAGTTGCCAATCAATGAATCAGTTCTATGGCGCAGCCACGGGAGCATCTATCGGCGGTATGTTTGGCTCGGCCATCGGTGGCATTTCCGACGGTCGTCGAGGCAGCGACTTGGGTACTGTGGTGGGTATGGCAGTCGGCGGCATCATTGGTGCTGCAGCCACTGCGCCTAAGACCGATGACGGCAACTACCGCTCGTCGGACTACTACTATGAATACGGCATGGATGATTACCGTCAAAACAATGCCTATAGCCCCTATTACAACATCGAGATAGCGGATATGCGTTTTGTTGACGAGAATAATAACCGTGCTCTGGATGCCAACGAGCACGCCAGGCTGGTGTTCATCATCCGTAATACGGGCAGGGACTATGTCTATGATATCGCTCCCGTAATTACCGTGTCAGGTACCAAGGAAATATACCTTTCCCCCACGGCCATCGTCAAGGAATTGGGACCAGGAAAGGCCGTGCGCTATCAGAGTGAAATCGTCGCCACCAAGAAGTTGAAGAACGGCACTGCCGATTTCTCTATCGGACTCTCAGACGGCGATAAACTCTACACCCTGCGCTCCTTCCAGCTCCGCACTAACAAGCACTAAAAAAATAGACCCGTCAAGGTCTATCTGTGCCGTGGCTCTGCCGCGGCTTTTTTGTTTATTACTGGTCAGAGGATCACGCGATGAGCGTTGACGGGCTCGTTGACGAACACGCTGGCCAGCGGGGAGAAGTGGTCGGGATCCTCGGTGGTATAGTAGTGGCAGGTACCGCCCTGGCTGCAATGGCGCTCGATCTCAGGGTGGCGTTGCAGGTAGTCGGCAAGACTGTCGGCAACAATGGGGCCTTGTTGGATGATGCTTACACCTTCAGGTCTGTACTTGTTGATCTTGTTGATGAGCAAGGGATAGTGGGTGCAGCCCAGAATAATTGTGTCGATATCGGGACACTGCGACATGAGCTGGTCGATGTCCTTCTTCACGAAGTAGTCGGCGCCGTCACCATCACTCTCGCGGTTCTCGACGAGTGGTACCCACATGGGGCAGGCGTGCCCATGAACCTTGAAGTCAGGATACATCCCTTCAATCTCAATGTTGTAGCTGCGGCTCGCTATGGTGCCTGGTGTGCCGAACACACCGATGTGTCCAGTGCGAGTCAGTTCACCTACTTTTTCCACAGTAGGACGCACGACACCCAGGACACGGCGGTCGGGAGCAAGAGTGGGGAGGTCGTTCTGCTGAATGGTTCGCAATGCTTCGGCCGAAGCCGTGTTGCACGCCAGGATGATCAGGTGGCACCCTTGTTTGAAAAGATGTTTTACGGCTTGAAGAGTGAACTCATAGACCAGTTCGCGGGAGCGCGTGCCGTATGGCGCCCGTGCATTATCGCCCACAAACAGGTAGTCATATTGCGGCAGCACCCGCCTGATATCCCGCAGGATGGTCAGTCCGCCGAAACCAGAGTCAAACACGCCGATAGGTGCCTTTTCCATGCCATCTTTTGTCATCATTGCCATGTACATTAAATTCTTGTGCAAAGATAGGCCTTTTTTGCGATTTTTTTGTAAATTTGCAAGTTAAAATGTGATGACTATAATGATGGAGCCGTTCAAGACATACAGCCTGAATCTGAAGGGACGCCTTGTGACCATTCGCCGTCCGTGGGTGATGGGCATCATCAACGTCACACCCGACTCTTTTTATAGTGGTAGCCGCGTCGTTGATGAGCAGACGCTTATCAATCGGGTGCAGACGATGATTGCTGATGGCGCCGATGTGATTGACGTGGGCGCCTGCTCCACGCGTCCCGGCAGTGCATCGGTTGATGCCCGTGGTGAGATGGAGCGCCTCGAATGGGCGCTGACCGCCATCCGTCGTGTGGCTCCAGATGTCATCCTCTCGATAGACACCTTCCGTGCCGAGGTGGCACAACGATGTGTCGAGGAATGGGGAGCAGACATGATCAACGACATCTCGGGTGGTATGATTGACGATCGGATGTTTGACACCGTGGCTCGTTTGCATGTCCCGTATGTGCTCATGCACATGCGTGGTACCCCCGAGACGATGTCGTCCTTGACCGACTATGATGATGTCACTGCCGAGGTGCTTGAATGGATGGCACGTCGCATTGATGAGTTGAGGCAGTTGGGGGTGGCCGATGTCATCGCCGATCCCGGTTTCGGCTTCGCTAAGACGCTGGAACAGAATTACGAGCTGCTGGCACGCCTCAATGCCTTCAGTGCACTTGACGCTCCATTGCTGGTGGGCGTTTCCCGCAAGCGCATGATTTATACACCTCTCGGCTGCAGTGCCGATGACGCATTGAATGGCACGACGGTCATCAATACCTTAGCCCTGCTTCAAGGTGCCCATATCCTGCGGGTACATGATGTGCGTGCAGCTGTCGAAGCGGTGAAACTAACCACGATGGTCATGGACAATGGCCCGATTAATTTACATCCAACAATCCAGAAATTCTAAAATAGATATATGATACTTTTAGCTAGCTCTATATTTGCGCTATTCAGCATCAAGGACCTGCTCGACATCTTGTTGGTAGCTACCATGCTGTTTTATCTCTACCGCACGATGAAGGACTCAGGTTCGCTCGACATTTTCGTCGGTGTGCTGGCATTTGTCGTGGCTTGGGTAGTGATGTACAAAATCTTGGACATGCGCCTCATCGGCACGATCATGGACAAGTTCATTGACATCGGTCTTTTCATTTTGGTAATTCTCTTCCAGGATGAAATCAAACGCTTCTTGACCGAGTTAGGTTCCAGGAGGGGACTTAAGATTTTTGAAAAACTTTTCAGGAGCAAGACCGAGGTGGCCGATGCCAAGAAATGGATTTTACCAGTGGTCTATTCCTGCATGAACATGTCCAAATCCAGGACGGGCGCACTCATTGTGGTGCAACAGACTATTCCGTTGACTGACTATGAGCGCACGGGCGATATGATTAACGCCGATATCAATTCGCGCCTGATTGAAAATATCTTCTTCAAGAACAGTCCATTGCACGATGGCGCCCTCATCATCAACGGCGCGAAAATCATGAGTGCAGGTTGCATCCTTCCTGTGTCGCATGATACCAATATCCCCCGTTACTTGGGTCTGCGTCATCGATCAGCCAAGGGTATTTCTCAGGCTACCGATGCCATTGCCATCGTTGTGAGCGAGGAAACAGGTCGTATATCATACGCTCACAAGGGCGAGCTGCACCTGAACTTGTCAAGCACCGATTTGGAGCACGCTCTCTCGGCACTCGTCGAGAACGATTAACTAACTGACAACTCTAACAACTGAAGACTAATGTTTGACATAGATGGAACATTGGTGAGTCTGGACCTGGTGGAACGCTTCTTCTGCTGCGATTTGGATACATGCCTCGGTGCTTGCTGTATTGAGGGCGATTCTGGTGCACCCTTGACCGAGGAAGAGTATCAGCAACTGAAAGAGATTCTGCCCGAGGTCTGGAATGACTTGTTGCCTCAAGCCCAGGAGCAAATCAAGGAACATGGCGTGGCCTATGTGGATGTTGAAGGCGAACTGGTAACGCAACTTGTCGGCGGTGCCAATTGTGTCTTCACCACCTATGAGCGTGGGGGTATGTGCCTGTGTGCTATTGAGAAAGCCTATAGAGAGGGACGCATCAAGTGGCGCAAACCGATCTCGTGCTACCTATATCCCGTGCGCATTAAGCGTTATCCCGGATATGAGGCCGTGAACTTTGACCGCTGGAAAATCTGTAAATGTGCCGAGGTACTGGGTCGTCGAGAGAACATCCGCCTTTATCAATTCCTGAAAGAGCCGCTGATTGAGCGTTATGGACAGCAGTGGTATGACACACTTGTGGCGAATTGTGAACTTTATATAAAAGAATATTTGTCATGAAATGGAGATACTTATCTGCTTTTGGGTTACTCTGCATCTCCTTGTCAGCCATGGCTCAGTTGACAATCGGTGGAACACGACCCATCTATGACAGTCGCACCAAGACCTATATGCTGACTGTCCCCGAGACAGTGTTCGGTGGCGCTTACCAAGCCCCTGTGGTTATTGATAGTGGTGTAACATCGGTAAAGATCGACGGACATGAAGTAACCAGTCAGGTGACTTTTCCCCTTGTCGTGGCCGACACGAGTTACACCTTCGTCTTCAAGAAGGACAGCAGGTTGACGCAATCTACCATCCACTTTACTTATTTGCCCATCATGTGCATAACGGGCACGTTCAGTAACAGCTATGTCGTCGCTCCCGTCGAAATCACATTCCCTGATGGGCAGGGCGTGCAGAGCTACAGGGCGCGCATCAAGCAGGCTGGTACATCTACCAACCTACAGTGGATTTATAAGCGCAACTACCATGTGAAGTTCATAGATGATAACGACGAGAAGATGGACGTTTCTTTCTTCGGGCTTCGCAACGATAATCACTGGCGCCTTGATGCGGGAACGCGTGATATGATACGTTTTCGCAACTATGCCGCCAATGGCCTTTGGGCCGATTTTGGCACCAAATCTTACTATGCCGACAAGCAGTCCAAGGCGCTTTCCTATGTCCGTGGCTCCCATGTTGAGGTCTTTATGAATGGAGCATATCACGGCTTCTACAACTTCCACGAGTTTCTTGACCGCAAACAGATGAAACTCAAGAAATACGAGGAAGTCATCGACGAGGACAATCCAGAACAGTCGTCAGTTCAATTTCACGGCATGATGTGGAAGGGCGCCGACTGCACACCTCAGACCCTTTTCATGTTGTCAGGAAATGTACCTGATAATACCAAGGAAAGATGGTGTGGCTATGAATTGGAATATCCTGAACTCGATGATGTGTTCCCAACAGACTACAGTGTGTTGTACAATGCTGTGAAATTTGTGGCAAGAAGCAACGACTATAATTTCAACAGACAGGTTGGCGACTACTTTGACTTGCCTGTGGTAGCCGATTACTTAATGTTTCTCCATGTGGTGTTCGGTATCGATAATGCCGATAACAATATGGTACTGGCATGTTACGACCAGGCAGTTGACAAGAAGATCACCTTTGCCGTGTGGGACCTTGACGCTACGGTGGGGCAGCACTATCTCGATATTGATGGCTATTACCATGCCGATGAGATTCAGCCTGAAAATGAATTGGAAGATGTGCCCAACAACATGTGCATGTTCAAATCCAATAAACTGTTCAACCGCTTGAAGGCTATACCTCAGTTCTACAGGATGGTTGTGAACAGGTATTGGCAGTTGCGAGAGAACGTGTTGGATCCCGATAGCCTTGTAGAACGCTATCAGGCCATCTACCGCCGTCTTGATGCTTGTGGGGCTTTGGACCGTGAGTCTCAGCGATGGTCTGGTACCGATGAGATTGACTACCGGACCCTGGATTTTCCTGCCGAGTTGGAATACCTGTGTGACTGGCTGCGGCGCCGCATTGCCTATCTTGACACCCACACCTTTGCCTGCAGGCGTGGCGATGTAAATGATGATGGCAAGGTGGGTATCGATGACATCACAGCACTGATAAACTACCTCTTGGCTGGTGCCCCGACTGATGACTTCAATGACATAAATGCTGATGTGGATGCCGATAATCTGGTTAACATTAGCGATGTCACTTCGCTTATCAACCTCCTCTTGAGTTCATGATAGGGGAAACACTCTAAAAAAATCATAAAAAACCCTTGTCAGTTCAGAAATTTGTAGTACCTTTGCCCCGCTTTTCGTAATCTCTGGCAAGAAATAGAGTGGCTTGTGTATATTGCGGAGTGATTATTAACAGATTAAATGACATAACAATGGACTTAATTAAAGTTGCTGAACAAGCATTTGCTACAAACAAGCAGCACCCGCAGTTTTTCCCGGGTGACACGATCACGGTAGCATACCGCATCAAGGAGGGTAACAAGGAGCGTATCCAGCAGTACCGTGGTGTGGTGATTAAGATCACTGGCGAGGGTGAGAAGAAGCGTTTCACCGTACGCAAGATCAGTGACAACATCGGCGTTGAGCGTATTTTCCCGCTCGAGTCTCCGTTTATCGACAGCATCACCATCAACAAGCATGGTAAGGTGCGTCGCGCTAAGCTGTATTACCTGCGTGGTCTCACCGGTAAGAAGGCTCGCATCAAGGAGCGTCGCATCATCAAGAAGGACGAGGCATAATAATCCGCCCTTTGAGATACAATTAAGGACCGAGGCAAATGTGCCCCGGTCCTTAATTTTTTGTCCTATTAAATCCTGCTGCGAAGTTTCAATGATGACACCACATTATTTGATTCCGATGATGCGGTGGGTCTGCAGGGACAAGCGCCACTGGGGATGATCCAGCACGGCCTGGACGGTAGCCTGCATGTTGTGGCGGCATTGAGTCTCATCGTCTGTCCAGCAGGGTTGCAGATAGCGGCGTGTTGTCTGAATAGAGTCATACTGTGACAGGTCTTGGCCAAGGTAAACCACTTTTAATTCGTCGCAACGAGTGATTGCTACTGGCACATCGCCACTGTCACCGATGCCTGTCTTGGGGGATAAGGTCACCCAGTCGATACTGTGGGGCAGGGGACGTGTGCCATTGGTTTCAATGGCAATCTGCTTGCCTGTCATGGCTTTGAGCCTGGTGACGAACTCTTCATCAATCCATAGTGATGGCTCTCCACCCGTGAGCACGATGAGCGGGGCACTGGGGAATCGCATCACCTCGGTAACGATATCTTGCAGTGACATGATCGTCCCTTCCTCATGGCGTGTATCACAGAAGGAACAATGCAGGTTACAGCCGCTAAACCTGATGAACACACTAGCGGTGCCGGTGAAGTATCCCTCACCCTGCAGTGAATAGAAGATTTCGTTTATTTTGTACATTAGAGCAGAAACTCTAAACGCTAGCTGTTTGTTATCCGTTGTCCGTTGTCAGCGGATGCCAACTTCTAACTCCTAACTTCTAACTCCTAACTCCTAACTCCTAACTTCTAACTCCTCTTCGTCCTTGATGTAGATGGCCAGATTGTTGGCGCTTTCACGCACATCAGCGCGGTAGCAGTTGGGCACAGTATCAACGATCCAGTGAGCGATGTTCTCGGCAGTGGGGTTGAAGTCAAGGACCTCGTTCAGGTTGCGATGGTCAAGTTTGCCGTGCACCATCTCCTTAATGATGGTGAAGTCTGTTACCATACCGTTATCGTCAAGTTCCTTGGCCTTACAATACACGTTCACAATCCAGTTGTGGCCATGCAGGTTCTCACACTTGCTGTTGTGGTCGAGATACAGCATGTGGGCCGATGAGATTTCAAGTGTCTTTTGTACGTAATACATCGTTATAGTATGTTGTGAAATAATTATCTTTAAGTTGCTGGTAAAACACTAATGCTGTATATTTCAACATGATATGTTCCGCAATGATTCGCTTAACGCTTCTTCTTTTCTTGAGGAACCGATTCGTTGAAGTGCATGTAGTAAATCAGATCAATGATGCCCTTGTCATAGCCCATCGTCAATGCAGTCAGGTAGTCGCTGCAGAAGATACCGTCCCTGGCATACACGAAGCCTTTGGTACCCAGGCGATTCTCAACTTTCTTAACGATGGCATCCTCGGTCGTGGGGGGACAATGGTTGACGTTCATCGAGATGATGACGCATTTCACGCGGGCATCATAGTTGAAGCTTGCAGCTGTACTGTCGGCACTGGCCGATGCGACCTCACGATCAAACACGTATTGGATGAAGTAAGGTCCTTGTGGCAAGATGAGCGTGTTGTTGCCGACATACATGCGGGCGTCGGTGCCCACCATGTTGTTCATGTCCATTAATGTCGTTGACGCGTTGGCACCACAGGCGCTGGTCTCGTCAAACATCGTCATGAGCGATACTGCAGCAAGGTCGGTATCGAGATAGCCGCGAGTGGCGTAGGGGTTGTCCTCGCTCATGTGAGCATTGGCAAACTTGACGTTGCCCACGGGCTTACCATTGCGGTCAATGATGTGATAAGTGTCACCGTCAATGGCGATCAGCCGTTCACCATTGATGTCAATGAGGTTATCATGCTCGATGGGGACCAACACCTTATTGCTCTTGTCAACCATGCCGGTTTTCTTGTCCTTGATGACGATATAGTCACCCGATGGGGTACGAGAGTAATCGGCATAACCACCTTTTTCGACTTTCTCTTGGTCGGCGATGGGATTGGGAACTTCCTTGCCGTTCTTGTCAAGGCAGACGATAGTGTCACCTTTCATCACGAGCAGCACGCCGTTGATGTAGTAGGGCTGAACTGGCTGGTATTCACTGGAATTGGAAGTAAACATGATCTTGCCGTCGTGGTCAATGACCGAGAAGGATACGACACTGTCATTCTGCGACTGGTTTGCGTCGATGACCATGGCATAGTCGTCATACAGGAACAGATTGGCACTGTTGTAGATGGCGGGTGTGATGGTATCGCCGCTGGCGTTGATATAGCCCCACAAACCGTTATCTGTCTGGAAAACGGCCATACCGCGGGCGAACATTGAGCATTGGGAAACTTCTTTGGGCAATTCCCTAATGACACTTCCCTTGCGGTCAATTACGCACAGCGGAGCACCGATACGGCTGCATACAGCCACACCGTCGTCGCTGAAGGCAGTCGCGCTGCCAAAGTGTCCTGCAACAGGTTTGGTCGGGTTGCTCACGTCATAGTAGTCGTAGGTGCCTTCTTCGTTCATCACATAGAACATGCCTGCAACAACAGGCGACGGTGCGTTGACAAAGGCGTCCTTGGCCAGCACTTCGCCGTTCGTGACATCAAGCAAGCTCCATCGTTCGCTGCCCACAAGTTGCACGGGCAGGTATTGGGTTTTATACTGATAGGTTGTACTGCTTTTTCCACAAGCAATCATCAACAATGCCGCAAATGCGGCAAGAACAATTCGTGAAATAATCTTCATGAGTGATAATACGTTGTTTTGAGGGTGCAAACTTACTCATTTTTTCCCGTTTCAGCCAAAATTAACTGTAGCTCTAACATTTTTTGTGCTTTTTTGTCCTTCTGTCACATAGACACCCTGTCAATCGGTGGAAATTGTGATTGCTCCTTGTGCCGAAAGGTCATGCATCACACATCCCAAGCTGTCGCTCTCAACCTTCAGGCGCTCCTTGTCATGAATGGCACCTGAGAGGATGAGGCGGTCAAAACGGTATAACTCCTTGAGTTTGGCCACTGTTCCATGATAACGTTTGGTGATGATAATGTCGTCAAGTGTGAGCCTGTGATTGGTTGTGGCCTGTTTCCACTTGCCGCCACCGATGGCCAGCATGCGCTTGCCCATCAGCAGGGCATAGGGAGGACGTATCATGTTGCCGTCAAGATTCAGGGAGTCGCCATCGGCAATGAACTGTAGCTTATCAATGCTATGGCGAGAGAGAAAACCGGCATAGTAACGGGCGAATGCTGATGAGTCAGGTTCCTCTTCGTCGGGCGTCCAGACGTATCCCGTGCCGTTGTCAAAATACAGGATTGGGGTCGATGAGAACGAGTTGAATATCACAAGTCCCTGGCGGGGAGTCCTGCAGTCAATCCACAAGGAGTGCGCCAGCATGATGATGATTGCACATCCGGCAGCGAGCAGGATGCGGAAATCACGGCGATAGAACCATAGGATAAGGAGTGCCAGCATGACGAAGTAAGCGACTACGCCAAAGGTGCTCACATACACATTCCCCAGGTGTGATCCTGGAGTGGCGTTGATCGTTCTTGTTACCCAATGGATGTAGTGGTAGATGCCGTCAAGAATATTGTCAAGCACAATGCATTGTATACCTGCCGCTGTGACCAGCAAGAAGATGGCACCCAGCACCATGAACACGGGCAGCACGGGTAAGATGAGTAAGTTCGAAATAACCGACATTAGTGAGACGGTATGGAAATAGTGGGCACTCAACGCCACTGTAGCCAGCATAGCCACTGATGCGGTGATGGCAGTGGAAGTGATATAGTTGACCCAGCTGTATCGGCTTGTAATCGCTTCGGGCAGACGGGCAAACACCAATACTGCTCCCACGGTGATGAAACTCAGTTGAAAGCCAACACTGTACAACGCCGATGGGGAAAATGTAAGAATGATAAGTGCTGCCAGAAACAATGAGTTGAGTGAAACCGAACGCCTGTAGAAAATGAGGGATGAGAACACCACGCCGATCATCACTGTGGCGCGTACAACACTGGGTGACAGTCCAGTGAATACCGCAAAAAAGATGATAGCAGCAAGCGTGATGGCAAGACGCAGTTTCTTCATGTGCAGATAATTCAGTGGAAACAGCAGCCACCAGATAATGAGGGCGATAAAGCCTACATGCAACCCGCTCAACGCCAACACATGGGCAACACCGGCGGACGAGAATTCCTGGCGGGTCGATTTGTCGATGATGCCTTTATTGCCCAATAGCAGTGCCGAGATGAACTGTTGGGTCGCGGGTGATAACCGCGAGTTGAAAACCGACAGTTGCAGGTTGCGCCTGACGTTGGCCATGCGTGTAATGAGGGTGGGGGAGTGCCCGATATGTCTGACTTGTCCCACTGGCAAGTGCTGTTGATAGCGGATTCCCTCACTGTCAAGCAGGAAACTGGCATAGTCCATTTCTTCGGGGTTGCCCATGTGGCCGACCTCGTCGAGCGCCGCTTGCCATGCGACAATGTCTCCCGCTTGCATCGTGTAGTCGCAGCCGCGTGTTGAAATCAATACACGGCACTGCGGCAAGTCGATATTGAGCACATCGATGGTCATGCGCATTGAGAAATCGGTAAATTCCAGATTGACTACACGGCCTGTAAGGACTCTGTCTTTGCGCTGACTATCAGTCAAGTGTGCCGGGCAATGGACAATGGCACAAAGCCATCCTAATGCTATTGCACAAGTGGCGATGGGCATGATAAAATATGGCCGCCAACGTAGGCGCCCATGGGGAGATTTGCTCTTGGCGTTAAGCCACAGCAACCCTCCTAGGGCCAGAAGGAACAGTATAGAAGGTGCCCAGATGCTGTGCCACAAGCGATGGCAAAGAATGCCCAGAACAAAGGGCACAAGAATACGTAAAACTGGAATCCGTGAAAATGCTGATGTTGTGGACATCTGTGAGTCGGTGATTTGGGGCTTCGATGCTCTTTATCGTGCCTCGTCATTCATCGTCCTGAGTCCAGATCTCGTAAGAATCAAATGCCTGCAACAACAGCATCTCGATGCCATTTTTGGTCGAGGCCCCATAGCGAGCCGAATTTTTCATGAAAAGCGTCTCCTCGGGATTATAAATCAGGTCGTAGCACAGGTGATCCTTGGTAAGGAAACGGTAAGGAAAGTCCGGACACAGGTTGTCATCGGGATATTTGCCCAGGGGAGTGGCATTGACGATGAGCGTGTACTGTGCTACCATGGCGCGTGTGATTTCCTCATACACTAACGTGTGTTCCGACTTGCGGCGTGACACGAGCTGAACCTCCACACCGTGACGGCGTAACGCGGCCGATACTGCCTTGGAGGCTCCGCCAGTCCCGAGTACCATCGCGTGGTCACGTCCTGGAATGAGCACGTCACCCAGCGTTCTTTCAAAACCCCCAACATCGCTGTTGTAACCCTTAAGCCCGATGAGCCTGCCGCTCTGCTTGTCACGCATGAACCGCACTACGTTCACAGCGCCCACTTCGCGCGCGTCATCATCCATCTCGTCCATGTAGGGAATGATGGCTTCCTTGAAGGGCGCTGTTACGTTGAGACCATTCAGATTGGAGTGTTCGGCGATAATTTCCCACAACAATCCCAGGTCTTCAATCTCAAAGTTGAAATATTGGGCATCAATCTCCTCGGCGAGGAACTTCTGGTTAAAAAAGTCCATCGAGAAGGAATGAACCAACGGGTAGCCGATCAGGCCATACAGATATTTACAGTCAAGTGGAGATTTCATAGTCTGTTGTCAGTTTAAACCTTTTAGCCTAAAAGCAGAACATGCAAAATTAGTCACAAATCTTGTAATTATCACCGATATTAGTGGATTTTTTGTTCTTTGCGCCCTATTTTTTGTCAAAAAGCACCTTTTTGGCGCGCTCCAGTCTTAAATAAATTGAAAAAAGCCGAAAAATACCTCCTTTATATAGAACAAATTTGTAATTTTGTCGTTTAAATAGAGTTAAAATAGAATCTATACTGAAGATGAAGTTTTTGAATAAGAACGTCAAGATTGCGCTCACTGTGCTTGTGGGACTTGCTTTGCTGTATTGGGGCATTAACTATCTGAAGGGTGTAAACCTGTTGACACCTGCCAATGCATTTTTTACCGAAGTAGAAAGCACCGAAGGCCTCCTCACTGCCGCTCCTATAACCGTCAACGGCTTCCAGGTGGGACAGGTGCGCGAGATCAACTATGACTACAACAAAAACAAAATTACCGTCATGCTTGCCATGAACAAGGAGATGGTAGTTCCTGAAGGCAGCACTGTGACCATGGTCTCAGGTTTGCTGGGCGGTACTTCACTTGTTCTCAATCTGGGTGATGGCCCCGCAATGAAACCAGGTAGCCTGATTCCTACTTTTAAGGAAGCCGGATTGATGGATAATGTGACCGACAATATCATGCCGATGGTGAATAGCGTCATGCCCAAGGTGGATTCTATCATGGGTAACCTCAATGGCCTTACTGGAGATCCAGCACTTGCCGCTGCGCTCTCTCGACTTGACGGCATCACTCGCCAACTTCAGATCAGCGCACAGCATCTCACGGTGTTGATGAATAACTTGAATCGTAGTGTGCCGGGCGTGATGAATAATGTGAGCGGCATCACCAATAACTTATCGGGTGCTACAGGTAATCTCACGGATTTCTCGGCTTCGCTCAAGGAGATTCCTCTAGATGAGACAATGGCGAAGCTGAACAGTACGCTTGCCAACCTTGAGTCGTTGTCCCAGCAACTCAACGACAAGAACTCATCGTTGGGCAAGGTGATAAACGACCGCGAGCTCTATGATAACGCTAACCATGCCATTGCCAGTCTTGACTCATTGTTGATCGATATCAAGACCAATCCCAAGCGTTATATTAATGTGAAAATATTCTGACGAATGGTAACCTGTTCACAACCAGCAAAACGGTGTCGCCAAGAACTGAGAATTGGCCTGAAATGACTGTATAAAAATCTTGTTTGGACTTAGTCTAAATAAGATTTTTTTTAAAAATTACGGTTTTCGGGATTTACATTTCCAAACCCTTGAATTAACAGCAGTTTGCAAGCATGCCAAAACGAATAGGGAATTAACCGACGGTTGTTAATGTGTTGATAATCAGTCAAGTCATAATTATTGCATAACAAGAAAAACAGCCTTTTTGGATTGGAATTGTAACCCTTTGTTTTTCAACGTTATTACAGTCAAATCGAGATTTCCAAATTTTTACGGCATTTTTTTATTAGAAAATATTGACCGAAATTTGTACTGCTAAAAAGCACTGTACAAACTAACCATTACTTAAGAAAATATCAAAATGTTTAACGTTGCACAACAGTGGAACCGTTGTCTTGACGTCATCAAGGCAAACCTCCCGGCCGAGCAGTTCAATGCTTGGTTCGCTCCCATTGTTGCCGTTGACTATGACCAGGAAAACAACCACGTGACGCTTAAGGTTCCTTCGGAGTTCTATAGAGAGAAGATTGAGGGACATTATCTCAATATCCTTTCGTTGGCTCTGAAGAAAGTGTTCGGCGAGAATGTCAAGCTTTTTTATAAATATAATGTGGTGCGTGGTGATGAGACCAGCTCTGTCAAGCAGCAGGAGGACAACTCCAGCATTCGCCTCAAGCAGGAACTCAAGATCCGCAATCCCCGCGTCGCCAACCCCTTTGAGCGACAGGACACGCTTGACGATATCGACCCGCAACTCAACCCGCGCTATACTTTTGAGAACTACTGCGGCAGTATGAGTAATAGACTCGCTGTCAGTGTCGCCAATGCCATCGCGACACATCCCGAGGTAAAGACCTACAATCCGTTCTTTATCTTCGGTTCGACGGGTGTGGGAAAAACCCACCTGCTGCAGGCCGTGGGTGTCAAGCTTAAGGAGAACAACCCGCGCATGAGGGTGCTCTATGTCACTGCCAGGGTCTTCGAAAACCAGTACACGACAGCTGTGTTGCAGAAGAAAGTCAACGACTTCATCAATTTTTATCAGAGTATTGACGTGCTCTTGCTTGACGACATTCAGGAGTTTGCCGGTAAGCCAGGCACGCAGAACACCTTCTTCCACATCTTCAACCACCTGCATCAGCACCAGCGTCAGCTCATTATGTCTAGTGACTGTCGTCCCAGTGACCTCGACGGCATGGTGCCCAGGCTCATCTCCCGCTTCAAGTGGGGCATGACAGTGGAACTGGAGAAGCCCGACTATGAGTTGAGGCGCAAGTTCCTTGCCATGAAGTCGGTTCAGGACGGATTGAACATCGACGACGAGGTGCTCGACTTCATCGCTTCAAATGTAACCGAAAGCGTGCGCGAACTCGAAGGCGTCATGGTTGCCTTGCTTGCCCATGCCACGATGCTGGAGCAAGAAATCACGATCGACCTTGCGCGCAGTGTCATCGGCAATACCGTGAAGGTGAGCCAGCGGCAATTGACTTTTGAGATGATTGCCGAGACAGTTGCTAAGTATTACAACCTGTCCACCGATCTGATTTACGGTAAGTCTCGCAAGCGTGAAATCAGTGATGCCCGTCAACTGGTGATGTATCTGGCCAAGAAGGAGGCGCAGATGTCCTCTCCCAGTATCGGAGCAAAGCTGGACCGTACCCATGCCACCGTGCTGCATGCTTGTATCCAGATCAAGCAGCGCATGGACATCGAGAAGGATTTCTCACGAGAGGTACAAGATATTACTGCAAGTCTAATGCAGTAGCACAACTTAGTGAATAAAGGGAATTGTTACCGAGGGGGTGAACCATTCAGGTTCACCCCCTCGATCGGTAATGTGCCTCCTGTATTCCTGGGTAACAATAAAACGAGTGGTGAGGTTTAACCTCACCGCTCGCGTTGATTGTTATTCAATAGCGTTGATTACTTCACGCCCATGATTTCAAACTTGTACAGGATGTCGTCGAGCACGTTCTTGGCCTTCTTGTCATCGGGGTTGGTGTTCAGGTCGATGGCCTTCTGCAAGAACGGGATAGCCTCGTCATAGATGGGCTTGATCTTGGGGAGCAGTTCCTTGTTGGTGGCGTTGGGATTATCGTCGATAATCTTCTGTGCCTGCAGGTAGAGGCAGCGACCAACATCAAAGAATGCGTTGGCATAATCGGGAGCAACCTCAGCAGCCTTGCGGTAGTAGGGAAGAGCAGCATCCACGCCACTTACCAGCTCGGTAGTGAAGCCCTTGATGTCATGCAGGGTGCCGTTCATGGGGTCATCCTTCAAGGCGTTGTCGATGAAGCTGTTGGCCTTCTCATACTCGCTCTTGTCGAGCATGCCCTGAATCATATTGGCCAGAGCAGAGGTCTGGAAGTCAACGATGTTGTTGTCGGTGTAACCCAGCTTGCGGGCCTTCTCGAGGCTGTGGTAAGCATTCTCAAAGTCCTGGATCTGGTACTGTGAGTAGCCCTGATAGAAACGAACCTCGGCCAGGATGTCATTAGCGGGAGCTACACCCTGTTCAATAGCAAAGGGTGAACTTGACAGGTCGGCATAGTTGCCAAATGCAGCAGCGGCATTTGCCCAGTCATTTGCCTGCAGGAAGATGTTACCCACGTTGGCAATGTCATTCAGGTGAGTGGTAAGGGAACCGATGATTTCCTTGCTATATTTGGTCTTCACCTTTTTGCTGCCATCCTTGTTGAGCTTGGGTGCACCGTTCTTGTCCACCTCAACGACGCTGTCCAGGGGCAGTGCCTTCTGGTAATAAGCGTAGGCTGTAGTCAGTGCGTTAGCCATGTCTTTGTCATCAACAGGCTGTTTCATCAGCTTAGCCTCATACATCTTGTCATAGAGACCAAAGGCGGCCTTACCGGCGGTGTACCAAGTCAGCACGTCGTTGGCACTCTCAGGATTGGTGAGAGCAGGCACAATGTTCTGAAGCACCTCCATGAGTTCTTGAGGATTGCCTGATGAGGCCTTCTTGGACAGGTCTTTCACGAGGCTCATCTGAGCCGATGCGCCAAACGCCATCATAGCGGCTGCGCCTAAAAGAATTAACTTTTTCATTTTCTTAACAATTAAAGCAGTTTATAATGTTTGTTCGTTTTCGTTTAGTGAGTTATCAGCGTTATCAGTGTTCTCTGTATTATCTGAGTTCTCTGAGTTCTCGGGGACACTCTCCTGGAAGGCGTCGCGTACGCTCTCCTCGTCGGTGCTCTCGGGCTCGGTATCTACCTTGCAAACGCTTGCTATTTCATCGTTCTTCTTCTCGAGGTTGATGAGCCTTACACCCTGGGTAGCGCGTCCAACGACACGCAGTGAGCTAACCCGTAGCCTGATGGCGATGCCGCTCTTGTTGATGATAACAAGGTCGTTATCGTCGTTCACATTCTTAATTGCAATTAGCTTGCCAGTCTTCGGTGTGATGTTAATAGTTTTAACACCCTTACCGCCGCGATTGGTCACGCGGTAGTCCTCGAGGGCACTGCGTTTGCCCATACCTTGCTCTGAAACGACCAGAACGTCATCACGAGTGCCGGCACGCATACAGATCATACCGATCACCTCATCGTCGGCGCTCAGTGTCATACCCTTAACACCGGTTGCCGTGCGGCCCATGTCGCGGACCTTGGTCTCGGGGAAGCGGATGGCGTAGCCCTTGCTGTTGGCTAGGATCACCTCGCTGTTACCCTCGGTCAAGATAGCGCCCACGAGCTGGTCGTCCTCAGCGATGTTCAAGGCACGAACGCCATTGGCACGGGGACGTGAGTAGGCACTCAGCCTTGTGCGCTTGACAATACCGTTCTTGGTGGCAAATACAATATAATGTGACTGGTTATACTCGGGATCGGTCAGTGCCGTAGCACGGACAAAGGCCATGATGCGGTTCTCGGCATCCAGGTTGAGCAGGTTCTGGATTGCACGGCCCTTGCTGTTCTTAGTGCCTTCGGGTATCTCAAACACGCGTAGCCAGAAGCAGCGACCCGTGGCGGTGAAGAACAACATATAATTATGGTTGGTGGCTTCATAGACATACTCGATGAAGTCTTCATCGCGTGTGTCACTGCCCTTGGCGCCCACGCCGCCACGTGCCTGGGCACGGTATTCCTTGAGCGGGGTGCGCTTGATATAACCGAGGTGGGAGATGGTGATGATCATGGGATCGTCGCTGTAGAAGTCCTCAGCGTTCATCTCCTCACTGGAATAAACGATTTGGGTGCGGCGCTCGTCGCCGAATTTTTCCTTCACCTCGAGCAACTCCTCCTCGATGACCTTACGGCACTCGGCGGGATCGTCGAGGATGGCCTGCAGGTGCTCGATAGTCTTGCGCACCTCGGCCAACTCGTTGTGCAGCTTCTCCTGTTCCAATCCGGTGAGTTGGCGCAAGCGCATCTCAACGATGGCGCGTGCCTGTACCTCGGTGAGGTTGAAGCGTTCACACAGGCGCTGAATGGCATGCTCGGTCGAGTCACTGCTCTTGATGATGGCGATGACCTCGTCGATGTTGTCGCTGGCGATGATCAGGCCTTCCAGGATGTGGGCACGCTCCTTCGCCTTCTTGAGGTCGAACTCGGTGCGGCGGATGACCACCTCGTGGCGGTGCTCCAGGAAGTAATGCAGCAGCTCCTTAAGGTTGAGCAGCATGGGACGACCTTTGACCAGGCAAACATTGTTCACGCTGAATGATGACTGCAATTCAGTCATCTTGTAAAGCTTATTGAGCAGTACGTTGGGGTTAAAGTCCTTCTTTACATCGATGACGATGCGCATACCGTGGCGGTCGCTCTCGTCGTTGATGTCGGCAATGCCCTCGATCTTCTTTTCCTCAACCAGGCGGGCAATGTTCTCGATCAGGTCTTTCTTGTTGACGTTGTAGGGAATCTCGTTGACCACAATGCGTTCGTGGTTGTGCTCGGTCTCAATCTCGGCCTTGGCGCGAACTACAATGCGTCCGCGACCGGTCTCGAAGGCATCCCTCACGCCCTGGAAGCCGTAGATGATACCTCCGGTGGGGAAGTCAGGAGCCTTGATGTAGTTCATCAGGTCACTTACTTCCATCTCGGGATCCTCAAGCAGGGCCAGGCAACCGTCGATGCACTCTCCCAGGTTGTGAGGAGCCATGTTGGTCGCCATACCGACAGCGATACCTGTGGCGCCATTCACCAGCAGGTTGGGGATTCGGGTGGGCAGTACCGATGGCTCTTCAAGGGTGTTGTCAAAGTTGGGCACGAAGTCCACGGTGTCCTTGTCCATGTCTTCCATCATGCTTTCGCCCATCTTGTCAAGACGCACCTCGGTATAACGCATGGCAGCGGGGCTGTCACCGTCAACCGAGCCGAAGTTACCTTGACCGTCAACAAGCGGGTAACGCATGGCCCAATCCTGAGCCAGACGAACCATGGCAAGGTAAACCGATGAATCACCGTGGGGATGATACTTACCAAGCACATCACCTACAATACGTGCTGATTTCTTGTAGGGGGCATTGGAGTAGTTGCGCAACTTGTCCATGCCATAGAGTACCCTGCGGTGCACTGGCTTGAAGCCGTCGCGCACATCGGGTAGCGCACGCGAAACGATGACCGACATCGAATAGTCGATGTAACTGGTCTTCATCTCGTTCTCAATGTTGATCTCTAGAATTCGATCGTTGTTCATTTGTATTTTTACTTTTTAAATCTGTCACGGGCACCGCACTGCAGGCAAAACACAGCCCCAGGCTAGCACGGATACCACGATATTAGCTTTAACCTACAAAAATACGCATTATTTCTCACATGGCAATCCGTTTTGCGCCACTTTTTGACTGAAATGTAGATAAAATGTTTAATCACCCCCATAGAAATAATTGAAGACAGACTTTTACCACACTTTATTGGTTAGAAAAACTGTCTGCAAGTGCAGGTTTCTAATGCTATTAAACGTGAGAATAACGAAAATAAAGCGTTGATAATCAATTCATCCGCTATGAAGAGACGCAAAAAATCGTGTCTCCAGGCCAGCATTTTGTCCTGTTTAACGGTGGGAGACGCAAGATTTTGCGTCTTTACTGGTTATTTGGTGGCTAACTCGCTGAAATCTAGAATGGAATTTCGTCGAACTCGCGATTTTTTTAAGGAGAAGGATGGGTTTGTTATTTCAAGCGATAGAAGTAACCCAGGGTGACTGTAATGCTCATGGAGTTGGAGCCAGCAAATATGTCGGTCTTGTGGTTAGGAAAAACGTCGGTCAAGCCATAGTAGAAACGCCCCTCAAGTAGCAGTGAGTGCTTGGCGTTGAGGTTGACTTCCATGCCTGCTCCGGCACAGATACCGTAATCCAATCGGTTGTTAACCTTCATCGTCAGTTGCTCGACATGCCGGGAATTTTGGAGGAAATAATCCATCCCACCAGCCTCCTGGTAATTGAAATTGGACTTGATGCCATCCCCCAACATCACGTTCAGCTCAGGACCCAGGTTGAAGAATCCTTTAACGCGCTGGTTGCCGAAGAAGATGTGTGACATGATGGGCAGCTCCAAGTAGGTGAACTGGTGCCTGTAATTATAGTCGATGCCATCAAACGCTTCTTTCCAGCCGCGTTGAGTGATATTGAGCTCGGCTATGAGACCGAAGTTCTTTTCCTCAATATAACGGAACATCACGCCTGCTGTCATGCCTGGACTCATCGTCTGCTGGACTGTGGGGTTGAAGTTAAGGCGCGAAAAAGACGCGCCAGCCTTGCCGCCGATGGCAATAGTCCCTTCATAGTGGGTCTGTGCCGTGGCGGTCAACACCATGAATGCAGTGATGAGGATGGCAGCTAGTCGATTCATCATTTCACGTTGACGGTGATTTGATGGTCGGGGGAGAAATGGACTACCTCGATGGCTTGGTTGGTATAGCCGCGCCAGTTGTCACCGCGTTCCCAGCGGAAACTCGTCTGGATACCTTTGTAGAGCGGTGTCTCATCATTGATGATGCCATCCACGCCCAGGGAGTGGAGCAGGTACAGGCCCGTGTCAAAACCATAGATGGACATATTGGGCACTGCCTGCAACGGCTCACCGCCGAAGTTGGTCTTGTAAGCGGCTTCCAGATCACGCGTGCGGAAACCCTTAGCGTTGAAGAATCGGGTAAACATCCAGGAGTCCACGTCCTGCAAGTCGGTCTGGTAATCCTTGAGGTAAAGCACATACTCGGGATAGGCGATCAGCGACAGGTCGCAGTCGAAGCGGTCGCTCTTGACCTGCTTTAATGCCTTGATGTACTTCTTGACCAGATTCTTGTCTCCCGACGAGGGAATGAACACATATTTTGAGCCGGGATTCATCTGGTTGGAAATGTCATTATAGGTCAAGTCTCCGTTTACATTGATGGTTGTAGTCGGATACTTCTTATGGTTGATGTGTTTGCGCATGTGCTCAAACATCTCCTTATCGCTCTCGCTGGCTGCGCTCAGGAAGATGACATTGTAACCCTTGAATTGCTCGTCAAACCAGCGCATCACGTCGTGCATCATCTCATTGGTGGGCGTGTTGACCTGATAGACGTAGGGGTTGTCAAGGTAGTCTTCGTTCTTGGTGGTGAAGCAATTGAGCACGGGTACACCGTTGGCTTTGCCGAAGGCATTGATTCTTGACAGCTGCTGGGGCTCGCTGGGGGCGATAATCATGTTCATTGTCTTCATTTCGGGCAGGGACAGCAGGCTGTCGGTGACATTCAGGTTGTGCTGCGTGTCATAGACCTTGAGATTGATATGCTTGTCAGTTACCTTGGTGGCACTGTCAAGAGCCAACAGGAAGCCCTTGTAGAAATCGGTATAAAGGTAGGCTTGTTTGGGTGGTGCGCTCTTGTGGAGCTGGAAGGGGAGCACCAGTGCGATGTTCACCTCATTTTCCAATCGTTTGCTCACCAGGTTGTCGTAGAGGTCATTGATGCGTGGAGCATAGTAATCACGCAGTTCATCAATGGGAATCGTTGACATTTCACCAGTCACTCTCTCGGTGAAAGGCTTGGGCAGGGTAATCACTTTGCCTTTCTTGGCTTTTTTCATGTCGGGGTTAGCTGCCTTAAGCTCATTCTCGGTGATGCCGTTGTCGGCAGCAATCGAGGCAAATGTCTCGCCGCGTTTTACCTCATACTTGTAGTTGCGGCGCCCGGTGCGCTCATAGATGAAGGGCAGAGCCGTGTTGGGAGCGACCTTTACCTTGGCTCCAGTGGTGTATTCGTCAGGTTTCAGCCCTGGATTGGCATTGATGATGCCCTCGATGGTCGCATTATACTGCTTGGCGATGCTGCAGATGTCCTCACCGTCAGTGATGGTGTGAAAGACGGGATCGGTGCCTTGTGGAACGGCCACCTGCATGGTCGTGTTGCGGCTGAATGCGTCCTGTACTTGTTGGTTGGCGTTAACGGTCGTGCCCTTAGTGGGGATGACAAGCACTTGTCCGGTCTTGATGCCTGTGTCAGAACCTGGATTGGCGGCGATAATCTCTTCAACGGTTGTGCCGTAGCGTTTGGCCAGTCCATAGAGTGTCTCTCCCTGCTCTACAGTGTGACGTTGCTCTGATGCTGAGGTCACAGCAGGTGCACTGGCATTCTGCTTATCGACAGGGAAAAACAATCTCATGCCGCTATCGACACCGTCGGCAGCATCGGGATTGTTCTTGATAATCTCATCCTTGGTAACGCCAATCTTGGCAGCGATGTCATAGATGCTTTCGCCGGCATTGACGTCATAATAATAGAACTGATGACCTCCAACGGTGGTTTGAGGCAGGTTGAACTGAGCCTGTAAACTGGTGGCGGACAATGCCAAGCAGGCCGATAAAACAATATGCTTGATGTTCATAATCAATAAACTGTCTTTAAGCGCTTAAAGTATTGGTTTAAGGTTTCGGACTCCTATGGCCCAAAACACACGGCAAATATACTAATTATTGACCGAACAGCATGCAACTCGGTCTAAAAAAAACATTTTATGTCAATTGGGATTAACCACGCGGTCACCGATAATGGCGGCGAGCTGATGTCTGTCGGCGTAAAGTTTCTGCAAGCGTTCCATGAGCTGGGGCAATTCATCGGCCTTGGCGTGGGCGATGCGATCCTTGATCTCATTGATTTTCTGAACGATCAAGGCATTCTGCCAGTTATACAATCTGTCGGGCACAAGGCTCAGCAGTTTGTCCCGCTCTTCAAGAATCACGGCAAACTGTGTATGTATCTTGCTGAGTTGCGGCATATTGTCTGTCGCAAGGTCGCATGCCAATTGCCGGATGTCATCATCATCAATGGAGCATAGCACTTTCACCAGGTAGCTGCTGTTGAATTCCATCAAAGCTTGTTTGGCTTTGACACTGGCTCGTGCATTCACTTCTTTTACTTTGCGCTCATGGGCATTGATGAGTGCCGTACTGTCAAGTGCGTCTGGCTCTTCTTCGCTATAGCTGGCCATCTCACTTGTGATGTACTCTTTGGTCTGCTCCTCAAGTTTGATGTTAAAGGCCTCTAAGTCCTTATAGTACTGAGGAATATACTGCAAAGCAACTTCAAAGGTACGCCTGTACAACGGATCAATGAAGCTCATGTTCTCCAGGAAGAGTTCGTTGTTGATGTGTTCAAGAACCGTTGTGGGACGTACGGTGCCATCGTCATATTCTGTGTCGGTCAAGTAGCACATGCCATAGTTGACGATGAGGCGGATGACTTCGCGTTCCTGAATTAGAACGGCTTCGTTGCGGTTTGGTGTTTGGTGCTGTGTTGGCGTTGTCTCGGCTGGACCGATTTCGGGGAGCAGATCATCGGGCAGGGGAGCAGGTGGTATGTCATCATCAGGAAATGCTGGTGGTGTCGTCGTGTTATCCCTAGCGGCCTGCTTCATACGCTGTTCACGAGCCTGTTGCTGTTCACGCTCTTTGCGCCATTGCTCACGGTATTTTTCGCGGTATTGCTTGATTTGGCGCAAGATAGTCTGTTCGTCAAAGCCGAACAATGTGCTGCACTCCTTGGCATAGACCATGCGTGCTATCTCGTCAGGGATGAGCGCAATGGACTTGACCACATCGGTAATGGCGGCAGTGCGCTTGATGGGGTCGTTCTGGGCGTCTTTGAGCACAACGCTCGACTTGAAGTTGATGAAGTCTGCTTCATGGGCAGCGATATATTCCTCAACCTCGGTATGACTGTGGGCTCGCACGAAGGTATCAGGGTCGTCCTCTGGTGGAAGCGGCAACACCTTGATGCTGAGGCCCTCCTTGAGTAGCATATCTACACCTCGTATGGCTGCCTTGATGCCGGCCTCATCACCATCAAACATCTCGGTGACGTTGTTTGTGAAGCGGCGGATGGCGTGGATGTGCCCCTCGGTCAATGCGGTGCCCGACGAGGCGATGACGTTCTTGAACCCGGCCTGATGCATAGAGATGACGTCGGCATAACCCTCGACAATAAAGCATTTGTCCGCCTTGCTGATCTCGCGCTTGGCTTGATACAGGCCGTAGATCACGTTACGCTTGGAGTAGATGACCGACTCGGGTGAGTTGACATATTTGGCGATATTCTTGTCCTTCTTGAGCGTTCTGCCACCGAAGGCAATCACTTTGCCGGCTATGTTCATGATGGGGAACATTACGCGGCCACGGAAACGGTCGCGCCCTCCGCTATGCTCATCGGCAAAGCATAGTCCTGTGTCAAAAAGCAGTTTGGGGTTGAATCCCTGGGCGATAGCTGCCTTGTAGAAATCATCATATCCCTCGCTGGAATAGCCCAAGCGGAACTCCTTGATGGTGTTGTCATTAAACCCGCGTTCACGGAAGTAGGAGAGACCGATTTCCTGCCCCATTTGGGTATCGTGCAGCTGTTTCTCGAAATAGTCGCACGCCCACTCGTTGAGCATGAGCATGGCCTCGCGCTCGGTCTGTGCCTGTTTCTCTTCATCGGTGAGTTCCTTTTCCTGGATCTCGATGTGGTATTTACGGGCAAGATAGCGCAGTGCCTCGGGATAGCTCAGCTGCTCATGTTTCATGATGAAGTTGACCGCACTGCCTCCCTCGCCACAGGCAAAGCACTTGCAGATACCCTTTGAACGGGACACGTAGAACGACGGGCGGCGATCGTTGTGGAACGGACAAAGGCCTATCCAGTTGGCACCACGTCGCTTGAGGGCAACGAAGTCGCTCACCACGTCAACGATGTCGGCGGTGTCAAGAATCTGCTGTACTGTATTGTGATCTATCATCTCGGAGTTACTGTGATAAAGGTCCGCAAACGGCGTCGGGTATCAATGCCTGGTCAACAGCCGACACGCCATGTAACCTCAACTCCATCGCGTCGCCCTTAAAGGCGGCACGGAATTTGGCGGTGTCGCCGTTCATACCTTCCAGGGACTTGCGGTAGATTGTGATTGCCTCTTGCATGTCCCCTTGGCACAGCAACACATGCCCACGGTTGAGCAGGTCTTGAGGTGTGGGAGTGTCATATTGTGTAATGCGGTCATAGTAATCTATGGCGCGTTCATAGTCGCTCAACAGGAACGAGCACCAGGCGATGGGTCGCCAGGCTCGATGTTTGGCACCCTCCATCAGGTCGGCTTTATAGTATTGCTGCAATGCCTCACTGGTGTGATTGTGTTCAAGCAGCACGTGGCCGATGGTCAGCGTGAGAGACACGTTGTCGGGGGTTAATGCTTCAGCGCGGCGATAGTAGTCAAGCGCTTGGTCATATTTTCCCTGGATACGGTAACAGGCGGCGATGTGACGCATGTTCCAGGCATCGTTCTCGTGGATGAGCTCATACCTCTTATAGTAGGTGAGCGCTTTCTCAATGTTGCCTGCATTCTGATAGGCGAAACCGATTTTTTGATAGATATGGGCGTCGGTAGCGTCATCCATGCCTTCAAGACGGATAAAGCACTTGATGGCGTCATCATAGAACGCATTTTTGAAATACAAGGCACCTAACAGCTCCAGCACATGGGCGTCACGAGTGACTTGGACAAGTGGCAGGCAGTCGGTCATGTCCAGTCCTGGGTCATCCATGACTGGGATGAATTCGCGCCGGCGGGAAAACAGTTTGAAGAAGCGGTACAGGTCCTGGACAAAGGCTGTGATGATGGCCATGCGGCGCTGCCGTTCGTCGGGCAATTCGGTTTGGCGGGCCTCGTTGAGGGCGGCATTCTGTTCCTCTAGCTGGGCTGACATCATGCTACGCTGTGACTCGGGCAAAGCTCCAAGTGACAAGCAGAAGGAGTATTTGTCGCTATTGCACAGGTATGGAGCATGTTGCACTACATCGGCAAAGCCCAGTTTATTGGCTCCCAGGTTTTCCAATATGGTGGAATGGGCGGGGTAGAAAGGAAGGAACCAGTTGCTCAGGGTCTTGAAGAAGGGGAAGGTCTTCAAGTGGGCAAATGTGGCGATGAACACGTCACTGCCTTCAACCTGCATCGTGTTGAACTCCTCGATTTTGCGGGTGATGCCGCTCTGGTCCAGCCATTCTTGCCATTCCGGGTTAGCTTCGATATCGCTCAGGTCTATGACTTGAGAGTCCTTATCCTTGAGCTTATCGATGATATCGGGGCGCATTTTCATGATGTTGGGGATGAGGTCGTTGCGCACCCGCTGTTTCACGTTCTCGGTGTTACGGGAACGTGCCAGTTGCAGTTGTATTCCCCACACGTCACGATCGAAGTCTGGCGAGTCAAGCAGGGCAGCAAGCCGCATCTGTATGCCTTTGGAGGATGATGTGCGTTTCCTGTGGGCGAGCATGGCCAGCATGGCGCAGGTCAAAGCGCGCAGTTGCACTTCGGGCTCATCGCTCAGCGAGTAGGCTTCCAGCAAGATGAGCAGCTTGCTCTCGTCATAGAATTTCATCAGCCCGAGCATCAGGGCAGCTATAATCAGGCAACGGGTGTGAACCGGTAGGATGTCCCCACCGATGCAGAGTTTCAAAGAACCAGCGTCATCGGTCGAGATGGGAAAAGTGGACCACACGCGGTTGAAAAGTTTGGTTTCGATAGCCTCGGCGTGATGCAGACGTGACAAGATGGCATGATTGTCACCTTGTTCTTGGGGTACCGATTGAACAAGAGACAGCTCCTTGATTGCGGCACGGTATTCCTCGACAATGGCAACAAGCGATGCAGCGCCCAACTCGCGACGGCGGGCGTAGAACACCTCGAGGCTGAGGGGCTCCATCAGCCCGATGAAGCACTGGTCATTGAGTGTGTAGAGCGATTGACGGATGCTCGTCAGGATCTCGTCGCGTTGAGGATCTATCACGCCTTGAGCAAGATACTTGAGCATGAACGTGTAGGACATGCGCAGGCGTTCTAGCTCGTCGTTCATGTCACCACGTCCCATGGCATCGGTCAACAGTTTGATATGCTTGAAGGCATCATTCACCTCGGCATTGTCAATGCAGTGGTTAGCGTTCTGGTGGGTCTTTTCTATCTCTTGAATTGTCATCGGTTGTCTGTTTTTGTACACAGATAAGGCAAATACTATGCAAAAGTAACAATAATTGCACGATTCTGCGAATTTTCTCTCGGTTTTATTCTGATTATAGAAATATTTCCTTACTATCGGCCGATTTTTGGCCCTAAAACGCTAAAATGCTGAACTTTTCGGTACTTAGGTGGTAATAATAATCGAAAAACGGCCCACCAGTGAGCCGTTCCTATTGTCGAAAAATTGTCGAAATAACTCTATTCATTACCATTTTATTGTCGAAAATTATGGCTACACTAAGAACTGTCATTGTGCCAACGAAGGCACTCAAGGACGGACGTCACAAGGTCCGCATCTCAGTCGCCCATAACGGGCAGACACGTTACATCCCAACCAATGTCATCATAGACAGCGCACGCGAGTTCAAGCACGGCATCGTGGTAAACAGGGGTGACGCATCGTTCCTCAACACCAAACTGCGCAAGCTGGTGCAGAAAATACAGAACGCCATCGACGAACTGGAGTACGCTGACGGTCTGTCATGCTCGGAACTGGTGTATATGCTCACCAACTCAGACCTTGACAGGCACAAGAACATCACGGACGTGTTCAACAAGTACATGGACATGGCCAACATCTCGCAAGGGTCACGGGCGACATACACCGACCACTTCCAGTGCCTGGCAGCATATGCCGGTGACAACTTCATGCTGGAGCGCGTCAACCACCTGACTGTTGTCGGGTTCCACAGGTTCATGCTCGACAAGGGCTACTCAGCCAACACCAGGCGTGACAGGCTCGTGTTCCTCAACCAGCTCATCAACTTCGCCAGGCGCTGCGGCTATGCCGTGCCGCCCGCCGACCCGTTCTCTGGCTTCGAGCTTCCGCATCCTGAGGTCAGGCAGTCATGGCTCACGGTGGATGACGTGAGGCGCATACGCGACGCGGAGAGCAAGAGGAAGAACGTGCAGATCTGCCGGGACTGCTTCATGTTGAGTTACTACCTCGGGGGCATCAACATCGTTGACCTGCTGGCGGTGGACTTCGACGAGTGCAGGAACACCATCCGCTACGAGCGCACGAAGACCAGGAACAGGCCGAAGATGAACAAGTACGTCGAGTTCACCATCCCTGACGAGGCCAAGCCGATCATCGAGAGGTACAAGGGCCATGACGGCCGCCTGTTCTTCAGCGAGCACAAGAACAGGTCGAGGCTTCACTGCGTCTTCGACTGCTACATGGGGCAGCTCGCCGAGATTGCCGGTGTCAAGCACCTTATATATTATAGCGCGAGGAAGTCCTTCGCGCAGCACGCCTTCCAGCTCGGGGTGAGCGAGAGCGTCGTGGACTTCATCCTGGGGCACAGGGTGGACAAGGTGAGCACTTCTCTCTACAGCTATATCAGTGTAACCCCCAAGCAGGCAAGTGACGCTGTGCGGCTCGTATGCGATAATTTGATGGGTGAAATTTTGGCAGTTCCGAAATAATGCCTATCTTTGCGGTATCAATATGGTGCTGTACTTCTTTGGTTCAGTAAAATATTGGTTTGACTTACGGCGCGGTGGGTGGTTCCCCGCGCCAACAATACGAGCAGAGCCGCCCTTGTGAGGCGGCTCGCTTCGTAGATGATAGTCGGGTATTACACGATGTCTATCTTCGCTCCCAGGGCGTCTGCAATCTTCGAGAGGACATCCAGTCCCGGTGAGTACATCCCCCGCTCCATGCGGCTGACGTTGGCCAGTGTCACGCCTGACGCCTTGGCGAGGTCGCCCTGTGTCATGTTCTTCTCGGCACGCAGCTGGGCGATGCGTCGGCCAATGCGGATGCGGTGGGTGTTTGTTTCCATTATTGATCTTGTTTGTGGGGCGGCTCATCACCGCCCCTGGTTAATGTTTAGCGGCACATCTCGATGATGAAGGCTCTGTCGTCCTCGCTCAGCTCGTAGTTCTGCTGCATCTTGATGGAGATGCACTCCTTGTGGCCAGCAATCTTGATGGCTTGCTTGTCACACGCAGGCTCGCCGCGGCTCAGCAGGAAACGCACAACGCTGTCGAGCTGCTTCTTGAGGCCGTCGATGGCCATGCGCTGCTCGTTCACTCGGTCAGACATCGCCTTGGCTACCTCTGAGTTGCCGAGGTTGTGCTTCTTCCATTCCTTGCAGAACACCTGCTTGTCGAGGTCGGTTGACATGTACATCGGGTTGATGACCTGGTTAAATTCAGTGTCTTCTACACTCATGCCCGTCAGGGCTTCAAATTCATGCTGTAACATAATCGGTTGGTTTAATTGGTTTGACTTTGTTTTGGTGCCCGTGTAGCCGATAGCGCAGCTTGGTTAATTTATTTTCTTCCAGCACCACGATACATCGTAAAAGTGCCATCTCCGTTACTGTGGGTCCAATAGCTGCAAGCCCTCGCTTTTTTACGCCATACAAATGTAGGCACATTGTGACGTTCCGAGTAGTTCATTGCTGCCTCTTTTGCAAGTGCCATGTCGTTGGTCTCGAAGAATGACTCCTGGCTGGTGGTTGTGACTTTGATTGCGTTCATAATTCTTTGGTTTAATTGGTTTGACTTATTGATTACGATGCAAAGATATATCTAATTAGATAAACGACCAAACATTTTTCAAGAAATTTTATCTAATCAGATAATTTTTTATTGTTTTCGGTAAGAAATGGGCACATCATCACGACGCGCCCACCTCATCAAGCGCCCTTCATCATCACTTCTCATCATCACAGGACGCTCGCTCTTATTACTAATTTACAAATGAAAAAGTTCAATAAAAGTGGCCACGTTTCTCAACGCAGCCACCCGCATAACTCATATTATTACCCCATGTTCGGTAAAATTGTAGTCAACTAATAACTAAACAAATCACATTCAGAATATCTTCCATTTCGCCTTCACTCCGATAAACGGCTCGAAGTTGTTAGTCACCTCAGACTTCTTGACGCCTCCTTCTATGCCCAGCTGCAGACGTTTGTCATTGTTGATCGTCAGCTCGCCACTGGCATAGGGCTGCCAAAACTTGGATGTGGTTCCGTAATCAACACCGGCATTGACAGACAACGACCACTTATTGGGAGGCTTCATTCTCGTTATCGTCTCGGTAACCAACTTGGTCTCATTATAGACGAAGATGCTGTCCAGGTTAGGTTCGAAGCCGCTGACATAGGCATCGTAGTTCTTGCCAGAGTAATGCTTGCTCGTGATGGGAACCTGCACAGCCACGGTGTCAGTCGCGGAAAAATTCGCGGAAATCTGCGGAAATTCACGGAAAATTTCCCCATTCCGCGAGACGGTGTCGGGCTTCGCAGGCAGCCAGCGGGTCACCCATTTGGTGCGCACGCTGTCCTTGGGCTCAGGCGCGATGTCGGGAACGGTGTCGTGGAGTATTACGGTGTCCCGTGAGACGCTTTCATCAACGGGACGGTCGTACATACCCTTGCCGACCAAAAAGCCGCACAGGACGCACAGGAGGGCCCCGACGGCAATCAAAATGAGATGCTTCTTGCTTACCTTGTTTGCCATAACATTAAAATGAATTGTATTGCGACGTTAAAAGATGATGCACAATTATTGTGGCAATGGCCAGAATAGCAATGCCCGCACACACGATGAAGATGATAAGACCCGCGTTCACCCTCGCACGGTCTCTGCGCATCTGCCTGTTCATCTTCTCGTCGATGCTCAACTTCCTACTCATAAGCCACGGTACTCTTTCCACGCATCGAAACACGGACACGCCTTGTTGGCATACTCTCGGTGGCCATGGATGGTGGCCTTGGGGTACATGCGCTTCAGCTCCTTCAGCAGCTTTAGCAGCCCTTCCTTCTGCGCGGCAGTCCTGGTGTCCTTGGGCTGGCCGTTCTTGGCAAGACCGCCGACATAGACCACTCCGATGGAGTGGGTGTTGTGGCCGGTGCAGTGGGCACCGCTGATGTTCACGTCGCGGCCGTTGTGGACGGTGCCGTCCAGGTAAACGACATAGTGGTAGCCGATGTCGCTCCAGCCGCGCTCCTTCTTGTGCATGCGCCTGATCTGCTCGACAGTCATGGCGTTGCCCTCATACGAAGCGGTGCAGTGGACGATGATTTCGTTGATGGCGCGTTTGGACTTCTTGTATACCGGGTTCCCCTCGATGAGCGACCAGGTGTGGTGACCGACTACTCCGTCGGCAACAAGACCGTACTTGGTCTGGAACTGCTTGACGGCCTCCTCGGTCAAAGGACCGAATACCCCGTCAGGGTACAGCTTCAGAGCCTGCTGGAGACGCTTCACGTCATCACCTCGGCTCCCTTTTTTCAAAGTCATCATAACTGTTGTCCTCCTTTCTGTTGTATCTCTTGGGTCTCTTCTTGAAGTCGGCAAGGTTCACGTCGAAGTGACGCTCGGTCTTGTCAACCATGATTTTCTGCAAAATCTTGTAGAACTTCCCCTCCTCCTCGCTGCGGCAGCTGCTCTCGTTCTCGAGGATGCTCCACAGCTGCTCGAAGCAGATGACACCGGTGGCCACATAGGACAGCGGTATCTCCACATGGATGAACACCCAGTGCTCAAGCAGGTAGGCGAGGAAGATGAGCGCGAGACGCTTGGGGATGGTGTGGCAGATGACGTGGCTGAACTGGAATGAGTTGAACTTGGCCTTTTCGCGCTGCACCTTGTCTGGGTACTTCTCGTGCACGCGCTTGTCGAGCTGGTATGCGGTGAAGGCATCGTAGACGATGAATATCACCGTCACGATGATCAGCGGGAAGGTGGGCTGGAACTCCTCGACAATCCAGCCGACTGCCCCTCCGATGAGTGCGAATATCAGTTTCGGTATGCTGTTCATACTTTTACATTAAAGATGTAATGCAGGATGATGAACACGACAACAACGAGCACGCCGAGGAACGTGGCGCCGAAGTCGTGCCAGTCCCAGTTGTTCCCTTCGGTGTTATCGTCGCACATCTCCTTGATACCCGCGGCGAGGATGCCAGCCGTAATGGCGGGCCACAGACCGCTGAACAAGTTCATGCTCTCGAGATAGGCAGGTACGCCTACAATGATGGCGACCATAGCACCTGCGCAGAAATGTGTAATCTTGTCCTTCTTCATAGCTGTAGTGTGATTTGGTTGATAATTGGCAAATTTAACGAGCAATAATTCGCTTTCCTCCAAAAAGATGAAATCTCAAAACGGGAAACTTTCTAAATGGTTTATCTCTAACACTTTGCGGAAAAGGCGATTTTTTCTCACTACTTTTGCGCCAAAAATGGCTGACATCAACGAAATCGCGGTCACATACCGCCAACACCTTGCACGACTTCCGAAACACAACACCCGTACCGACTACTCCAAACGCCTCGCCATGCTCGAGAGATGGTGTTCCATGCACGGCATCACCCGTGTGGAGGAAATTGATTTCCTTCAGTTCCTGGACTGGGTATTCTATGAAAGGTGCGTCTCGCCGAGGACCAGGAACAACTACCGCACCTGGTGCCGCTCGTTCTGCTCATGGCTGAGACTTGAGCCTAATCCCATGGATGCCATCAAGCCGATGAAGGAACCAGGGAAGATAAGGCAACCGCTATCGGCTTCCGTGCTCAGGCGAATAAAAGAGCACCTTACCGCCAAAGACAAACACTTCCTGCTGGCGGTGATGCTCGAGTACTACACGTTCATCCGTCCAGGGGAGCTGGCAGAGCTGCTGGTGGGTGATATCGACGTGAAGCGCCATGCCATCCATGTCCGGGCAAGTATCAGCAAGAACGGCAAGGCCGAGATGGTCGGTCTCAACGCCGCCATCGTCGTCTTGATGCGCGAGCTGGGCACGCTACGAGCGCCCAAGGAATGGTACATCTTCAGCAACAGGCTTCGCCCAGGTGCAGTGAAGCTCGACAGCCGAGCCTTCCGAGACCGCTGGGCAAGATTGCGACGGCGATTAGGCATTCCCAGGGAATACCAATTCTACAGTCTCAAGGATAGCGGTATCCGTGACCTGGCCAACAGTGCCGGCATCGTGATCGCACGAGACCAAGCCCGCCACAGCAGCATAGCGGTCACGAATAGGTACCTGCAGGGCCGTGACCGCCCCATCCACCAGGCAACCGTCAAATTCAAAGGTGCATTGTAGCGTGGAGAGGGCGACGCCCTCAGCGCGGAAATGGGGAAGAAGATACGGCAGAACATCACAATTCTGCTGAGCAGATTAGGCAACTATGCTTTCCCTAACGGTAAACCAACTCTTGACTGGGGCGATGGCGGAGGTGGCGACGATCCTGTTTTGCCTACCTATTCAGTACAAAAGACCATCGGTACAGGCCTATCCGCTTCTGGTGGTGACGATGATGTCAACGAAGGTGACCGCCTCGAGGTGACAATCGCCATTACTAACGACCTCTACATCATCGATGAGGATAACGTGGATGTGACCATGGACGGTTCTCCTGTTGATGGCGCGTTTGATGCGGCTACAGGTAAAATAACCATTGCAGAGGTCTATGGCGAGGTCGTCATCAATGTGCCGTCAATGACATACGTCGGCTACGGCGAGGACAATAGCCCTCTGGTGCTGATGTTTGACGGAAAGAACCAAGGTTCAACTGCCAGCCAATGGAAGAACCTTGCCAATGCAAACAAGCCTCTTGTGTTGAGCGGTAGCTACACCAAGAATTCCGACAACGTGCAATTCAATGGTACTGACGGGCGAGGTATCATCCAGAACTTCGGCACCGATTTGCCTTACGACACTGCGACTTTGGAAGCCGTGCTGTCCTTTGCTGTGCTGCCATCATCAGACACCTATTTGTTTGGTAGCGGGAAT
>ONLH01000040.1 GCA_900318645.1 uncultured Prevotellaceae bacterium | reverse complement strand
CTCCATGGCAAGAAGTATTAACCATAAATATCAATCAGAATGAAAAGAAGAAGATTTTTATCATTTTTGTTGCCGTTCTTGGCTTTGAACAACAATGGCAAGGTGGACCGCCAGGTCCACTCTTCCAAGGCGCGTTTCAACCAGTATTACCGTTTCCATGACAGGGACCGCGACCGCCAGTTGAGCCTGTTCCATGTGCATGGCGAGCCGGTGGTGGCCTACTCCCGCAAGGACGCCATCAAGCGATGGGTGCATGTTGACTTGAAAAACAGAAGAAGGAGGGCACGCCGATGAAAGTGCTGCTTACAATTCCCGAGAAAAGCGTGTCTCTCGCCACTGCGATCCTGGCTCAGCAATTTGAGGATGACGAGATGGAGATTATCACCAATAAACTCAAAGAGAATGGCGACAATCCGATTAGTGTTGACTTGACGGACATTGTGACCAAGTCAGCTCTCGGCAAAGAGGAGACCGCACAGGTGGGCCTCGCAATCGCCATCCTTGCCATAAGCAGTTTGGACATCGATGAATGACGGCGAGGAACTCCAGGGGCAGATATACGACATGGCTGGCGAAATGTATGAGGACCAGTTCGCCCTCATCGTCATCGGAGAGACCGAGCCGTGCGACGAGACCAGCGTAGAGGTACATGCAGCGGGCACGGCCATCTTGCCGGACTGCTGCACCCCGGACATGCTGACAACGGCCATCGTCGAGCTGATGAGGAAAGAACCTGTCGTGGCCGATATCCTCAGAAGTGCGGTGAGACGCTATGACGAAATCCAAATGCCACCAAGAATTTGCCTGAACTGACATGGACGTCAACGAGCTGCTCAACCAGAACGAGTTGCACATGGACCAGGTGCTCAGTGCAAAACTTGACGAACTTGGCCTCGCCCCTGACGTGCTGCGCATACTGAAGGGGCGGGGCATCACCACGCTTAGAGACCTCTGTTCCCGGTCACGCGACGACCTGCTGGCCATCCGTTTCCTCGGGGAGTCCAATGTGGACACGATAGAGCGACTGTTGAACACTTTTGACCTAAAACTAAAATAAGACACCGACTATGTTATTTTTTGAAGTAAGAGTAAAATTTGACAAGATGATGGAAAACGGCGTGATCAAGCGCGTCACCGAAGCCTACGCCGTTGATGCCATGTCATTCACCGAGGCCGAGGCCCGCATCACCGACCAGATGCGCCCCTATATCCAGGGCAACTTCGAGGTGGTGGCCGAGAAACGCGCCAAATACAACGAAATCAAGTTCGACGATGGCGACATTTTCTTCCTTGTGAAGTTCAACCTCATCACCACCAATGATGCGGGACAGAAAAAGCGTGCGCCGTTGCATGTCATGTTCCGTGAGAATGACTTCGACGAGGCGAAGAAAGCCGCCAAGACCTACATGAATGAGTCGATGGTGGACTACGAGATAGAGTTCATCAAGGAGACGAAGATCATGGACGTGTTCATGCGGGACCCGGTCGACGATTGACGCCAAAAACCTCAACAGCACTATGGCGAACAATATCGAAAAGCAGGTCTGGGTGAAAAACTTTTCCCTGGACCTGCATAACAACGGCAGTAAGGGCCGCTACATCATGCTCACGGGGCACAAGAAAAACGGGCGCCACCGCGTCGGCATCCCCTTGGAACTCGTGAAGGAGATAGCGGAACAGATGCTATTGCTGTCAAGCGAGTAAAACCATCACCATTATGAATACAATCAGACCGCCTTAAAGGGCACAATCCGCATTCAGCAACATTAAATCCAATCATCCATGATTAAGTTGAACAAGTTGATCAAAGGGCTACTCGATGTCAAGAAGGAACGTGGCGAGGTGGCGGAGAACACGTCTCCAAGGGCGATGTCCATCAGGGTCAGTGCCAGCTGGAGGAAGTTCGACGCTTGCCCGGTGTCGCGCCCTCCGCTCCACCTGACGCACGACTTCGTTGAGGAGCAGCACAAGGATGACGCCTGCAAGACCTACACGCCCGAGTTCTCGGAGCGGGAGGAGCTTGCCGCCGACATCATCATCAACGCCGCGCTCGCCCTGCGCCAGCAGGGATGCAAGAACATCGAGCAGGTCATCAAGGACCGCATCGCCTGGAGATTGGCGCACAAGGATTGAATGTCAGGTCTTACCGACTACGGACTGGGGCGAAACGACAACAGCACTACAGCGTTCCCGTGGTCGGTCTTTTAGGGGCATCGCCCGTCGTTCGTGGCGGGCGAAATTCCCCTTGAAATTTTGGTGGTATGGTTGGAAATGCCTATCTTTGCGGTGCGTTACACATCGAGGCAAAGAAAAATCAAAGGACTGACAACAGCACTATTAGCACTATTTGCGTGGTGTTTGGTAATAGGTTCCTCGTTCCCGTGCAGGCGGTTAATGCCCCTGCTGCCTCGATAGGTGTAACGCAACGGGTCGGCGAGGAACCGTTTTTATTTCCCGCCACAACGAGGATTTATTATGCGTTACACTGAAATCAAGAATTTCGAGAATGAGGAATGGCGACCCGTCGCTGGTTACGAGGGACGCTATTTTGTGAGCAACTACGGCAGGGTGAAAAGTTATATGAGGAAAGGACACTTTAACGAGCGGTGTTCCGAGTTCGCTCACCTTTTGCGCCCAAGACGGAGTAAGAACGGCTATCTATCAGTTCAACTATGTGGCAGCGGCATCTCCAACCATCGCACAATAACAATACACCGCCTTGTTGCTGCCGCTTTTCTTGACCTTGAGGATGGTATGGTCGTGAACCACATTGATGGTGATAAGGCCAACAATCACGTTTCAAATCTTGAGGTTGTAACCTACACCGAGAACTCAAAGCACGCTATAAGGACGGGTTTAAACCGAATGCCCGAGAAGAAATTCAAGCCGATAGCCGTTCTAAAAGGTGGGCATGAGGTTGCAAGTTTCCCGAGCATTAAAGCCGCCTGCGAGTCGCTTGGGCTGAGGAGTGGCGATGTATGCAATACTCTTGCAGGCAGGATTAGCACCCACAAGGGCTACACGTTCAGGTATCTTTAATTTGTAAAACAAAACTCTACTGATGGGGGCTGGCGATAGTCGGTTCCCTTTCTTATCACTATGACTAAAGAAATAATCAACGAATTGGGCAATTATTGCCATACATTCGGGAAAGACTTTGCCATAATATTTGACGAGTGGCTTGATTGGATGATTGCCTTTTTCGACCGAGACAATGTATTGCGCCACGACTGCGACTTTTCAAAGATTTGTGATGAAATGAAAGAGTCGAACGAGACTTATTACAAGTGCTTCACGTCAATCGCAAAAGAAACGGCAAAGCAGATTGAGGATAAAGGCTGGTTCGATGCTTTCGGCACTATCTACGAGGAAAAAGTAAAGACGGGTTACAAGGCATCCAGCATGGGCCAATTCTTCACCCCTGCGGCCCTGTGTGACGGTCTTGCACGAATAGTCGCAGACAAGAACAGGACGTTTACATACGACCCCGCCTGTGGCAGCGGGCGACTACCGCTGGCCATGTGGGGACAACTCGATAAGGACAAGTTCCACTACTTCATGTTAGGCGACCTCGACCCGCTGAGTTGCAAAATGAGTGCGATGAACATGATGCTGCATGGAATGTTTGGAATTGTCGAACGCCGTGACGCTCTGCGCATGACATTCTTTGGCGGGTACATCATCAACGAAATGTGTTACCCGTTCCCCTGTGCAATCCCGTCCATCCGTGTGGCTGATGAATTGGAGTGCCGCAAAAACTTGGAACTCGCAAAAGCCTATGCCCCGAAAGGTGGGGACGGGCAACATGAAGCCGTGAAAATCGAGCCTCCCGTGGTCGAGCCAAAGAAGCCGAGCGAGCCAACACCACAGGCCCAGCAGCCGAGACAACTATCACTTTTCAACTTAGAGGATTTGTAGAATGGATTTTATTGATGACTTCAAAGCGATATTGCTTGAGCATTACAAGCCCGCCGAAGTCGGCACCATTACCGACCTTGTCACCGTAGTGCTACAGCATTATGACGTGCAACCAAAGCAGACAGGACTTGTCGTGTATGAGCAGTCCGATGTTGAGTTGGTGCAGAAATTCTTTGTTGCGAAAGTGACACAAGGGCTGGCAGAAAGAACTTTGGCCCGCTATCGGGAGTGTCTAAAGACCGTGTTGCCTTCGATGAATAAACATATCAAAGACATCACGACAAACGACATTCGGGCGCACCTCGTGAAGATGAAGTTGCGGGGCTGCAGTGAACGGACGATGAACAACGACAGGCTTGTTTTGTCATCGTTTTTCGGTTTTCTCCTGAAAGAGGGGGAAATAACCACCAACCCCGTGGCGAGGATTGCAAAAATCAAGGAGCCGAAAAAACTAAAAAAACCGCTAACTGAACTTCAACTTGAAACGCTGAAACTTAACGCAGGCATTCGAGAAAAAGCGATTATCGAGTTCCTGTATTCAACGGGTTGCCGTGTCGCAGAAATGGTCGGTCTCGACTTGAGCGATGTTGACCTTGAAAAAGGGGAGGCCGTTGTTTTCGGCAAAGGGAAAAAGTACAGGACGGTGTTTTTGACTCCAAAGTGCGTCCTGTATATCAAGAATTATCTATCCACAAGGACGGATAAAGAGCCACCGCTTTTTGTTGGCCAACTGAAACCACACGGAAGGCTTAACATAAGTTCCGTAGGGGCGTTGCTGCGTGACCTCGGCAGGAAATGCGGAATTGAAAAAGTGCATCCGCACCGTTTTCGCCGTACCTGTGCGACAATGGCCCTGCATCGTGGAATGCCTATTGACCAAGTTCGATTGATGCTTGGCCACGAGAGCATCGAAACAACGACCATCTATGCCGAGGAAAGCATGGACGTTGTAAAGCAATCTCACGCTAAATACATGTAGCCGTGACCCTCCGCACCACAAACCGCATCACAAGGAACTCTGCATTATCACAGCGGTTTGAGAGTTGCGACCCCTCGACAATTTCGCCCAATCGGTGGACGAGGGGATTTATTGCGTACCTTTGCACTATCGTGACATCGGGCAGGGACTTGCCCTGACGTTCGCGGAGTGAGAGTGAATGTTTGACTTGCCGCTGGTGTCTGCGTCGCATCGCGGAGCCAGCGGCTTTATTTTTCAACGACATGGCGAACAAGACAAACCATAGCAAGCAATTCCGCGACAAGCAAGGGCGATTTCGCAAGGTAAGCACGGAAGAAGCACGGATGGCAGGTCAGAAGGGAGGAGAGGCCTCGGGACAAGCCAGGAAGGAGAAAAAGCAGTTCCGAGAATTGCTCGCCCTGGTGGACGAAATGCCCATGAAGGCACCGAGCTTTGCCGAAGGACTGCGACAGCTCGGCATCCCCGAGGAAGTGATTGCCAACCTCGACCAGAAGCTGGCCAAGGCATTCGCGCTGCAGCGTCGTTGCCTGTCGGGTGATCCGCAGGCCATCAAGTTGTGGCTTGAGCAAATCGGCGAGCATGTGGACACCATCAAGCACGAGGGTTTGCCCCAGCAGAACGGCGACCTGGTACTCGCACCAAAGAAGAATGACTGATGATTATCGAACGAGAACTGTTTTCACCGAATGCCTTTTGGGTATGGCGTTACACACTCGACCCGAGTGTGCGTAACATCGTGCTCATGGGCGGCTCGTCATCGTCGAAGTCCTACTCGGTGGCCCAGTTCCTGTCGATTCTCACCTATTGGGAGGGCACAAACCAACTCGTCATGCGTAAGGTGGGCGCATCCATAGAGAAAACCATCTACACCGACTTCAAGACCGCCATCAACGGCATCGAAGGACTGGCCGAGCACTGCCGCTTCAAGCAGAACTCCATCGTGTTCGACAACGGGGCGAAGGTTGATTTCACCGGCCTTGATGACAGCGAGAAAATCAAGGGCATTTCCCAGTACAAGCGTGTCTTCCTCGACGAGTTGTCCGAGTACGAGGAAAACGACCTCAAGCAGATACGCCTCCGTCTGCGTGGCATGGAAGGCCAGCAGATACTCGCAGCCTTCAACCCCATCTCCGAATTGCATTGGATCAAGAAGAAGTGGTTTGACCTTGAGGAGTGGCACGAGGTGCCCATGGAACTGACCATCGGCGGCGAAAAGCTGCCGCCTGAGCTCTGCCGGGTGAAGGCCGTGCTGATGAACTCCCCGAAGATGATACTCAACCACCGCACGGGAGAGTTCGAGGAACACGCTCCTGACACAGTTATCATCCAGTCCACCTACCTCAACAACTTCTGGGTAGTCGGTAGTCCCGATGGGAAGTACGGCTACTACGATTACCAGGCTATTGCCAACTTCGAGCGCGACCGCATCAACGACCCCGACTACTTCCAGGTCTATGCCTTGGGCGAGTGGGGCCACATCCGCACCGGTGCCGAGTTCTTTCCCTCGTTCAACCGTGGGACTGTCTGCGGTAAGTTTCCAATCAACCGCGATTTGCCCATACACTTGTGCATGGACTCAAACGTGCTCCCATTCGTCACCGCGACGATGTTCCAAAAAGAGTATAAGCCCGACGATGTTCAACAAGTTACGCAGATTGGAGAGCTGCCGATTGAGTCCCCAAACAACAGTGCCAGGAAAGCCGCGAGGGTGATTGCGAAACACCTGCGGGGTATCGGCTACACTGACAAGGTTTATCTCCATGGTGATGCCTCAGGCAAGGCCGCCAACACCATCGACGACAACAACCGGTCATTCTTTGACCTCGTCATTGACGAGCTGGAGCATGAGGGCTTTGATGTCGTGGATTGCGTTTGTGACAAGAACCCGAGCGTGGCCACGAGTGGCGAGTTCATCAATGCCGTATGGGATGGCCGTGTGCCTGGTGTTTCCATCCGCATTGATGACGGGTGCGTCACCTCGATAGATGACTACCAGGCGGTGCAGAAGGATGAGAACGGTGCGATAGCAAAGCAAAGGGTCAAGGATCCCGTGTCGAAGCTGACGTATGAGCCGCATGGCCACTGCTCCGACACGCTGCGCTATGCCTGTTTTGACCTGCTGCGTCCTCAATACACCGAGTTCTCGATGGGTCGCAAGCGTTCGCTCTACTCAAAGAGCGAGTTCAAATTCTTCAACCCTGCCACCGAGTACGACTATACCGCGACGATGGTGTATGCCATGCCGAGCATCGGAGGCCGTTTCGTGTGCTGCCGAGCCGGGAAGGTCGGCGACCGCTGGCACCTCACCGACGTGTGCTGCCGTGAGGTCAAGGGCAACGACGAGATAGTGTCGTCGGTGATGGAACTGTCTGCAGACCGCTATGTGGTCGAGTGCCCTCAGGCGTATTTCCCCATGGTGCGTGACCTGCGAACCTCACTGGGCAATGTTGACGTGGTGCGCATGGGAAGCGATATCCGCAACCGCATCGCTGCCACGAGCGACTGGATCAGGGCGCATGTGCATATTGACCCAGAGCAGTTGGATGATGCGGAGTACGGCCGTTTCGTGAACGATGTCCTGGACTACAACGAAACCTCGCCGGCAGATGTTGCAGGAGCAGGCGCCGTATTGTCTGGGCTCGCCCGCGTCATCATCCGCAACGGGATGTAACCTTACAAGTTAAACCACGTTAAGGCGAGAAAATACAGGTCTTTTGGCCGAATATTTGCAACTCTATAAGTGAAGTCAAACATTAAAATCCTACAAGTTATGAAACCTACAAGTTTATCACCCGAGTTTTACACGAACCTGTACAACAACGTCATCCGCGACTACGATTTTGACCCCGACTGTGATGATCCCGAAGAGAGCCAGTGCTCCACCTACATTGAAGTCGAGGACTTCGAGGGCTACTACATCTGCTTCAAGGCCACTTTCGAGCTCAACCTGATTGATGACTCTTTCGACCACGCCTTCGGAACAGAATACGGGTGGCACATGGAAATCGGCGAACTCACCGACATCGAAGAGATGACCATCAGCGACGAAGACGGCAACGACTTGAGCGACCTCTTCGACTATGACAAGTTTTGGGAGCAATTCAAGCAATACACCGTCAAGTTCTATGGTGGCAGCGAGGTCAACACCGGTGACATTGTACTGGTCGAGGCTTACCGAGGCACATGGGATGAGCGCAAGTTCATCTACAAGGACACGCTGACTGGCTACTATCACACCGAGGCCACCGAGAACTCGAAGTACCGCACCTTCGTCAAGAGCTTCAAGAGAATTGCCCCAAACACTGAGGCCAACCGCAAGAACCTTCGCATCGCCTAACGAGAGCGAAATTTATTTGCCCTTATAAAAGGTCTATAAATCAGCACGATAAATAGAAATTTCGTTTAATTTTCCCGCAATCGGTTTTCCAAGAATTTGCCCTTTTGGAAAACCGCTTTTTTTTGTAAATACTTTTGTGCTTGTATCAATCGCAAGCACATGGGATTTCTCGAAAGCATAGGATTTCGCAAGAAGAGCGCGACTCCCGTTGATGGGGAGCCCGCAGTGGCTGCGTCTGTTGTGGAGAGTGAAAGCATAGAGCCGTTGCCCTCCGAGCAGAGGCTGGCTTTTCTTGCCAAGCAGATCACCGCGATGCCGTTTGTGGCGAACGCGAACTTTGTCACGCTCTACAACACGGTGCCTGAGGTCGCCTGGCCGGTGAACTACATCGCCAGCCGTGCGGCAGGTGCGAAGTACCTGCTCAAGAAGTTCAAGGATGACTCGGTGGTGTGGAACAACGATATCATCAACCGTCTGCTCGTAAAGCCGAATGCCTTCGAGACGTGGTACCGCACGCTGTTCAAACACTTCGCCTATAAGCTCGTCACGGGCAACAGCTATATCAAGGCCGCCATGAGCGACACGTTCGCTGGAGCCAAGACGCTGTACAAGTGGTGTGACCGCTATGTCTGCCTTGAGGCGCCGTTGGTGCATATCAAGTATCAGCACTTTATCAACGACATCTATGGTGTCGCCGACATCATGGACGTTGTGAAGTACTACACCCACGACATCGACAACTACTACCGCACCAAGCCCATCGACCCGCGCTGCATCTTCCATGACAAGGATGACACGGTGGGGTGGATACCCAATGACCCGCTGAAGGCCAAGAGCCGCTTGTATGCCGCTCTCAAGGCCATCAGCAACCTCATTGCTGTGTACGAAGCCCGTAACGTCATCTATGTCAAGCGTGGTGCGCTCGGCTGGCTCGTTTCCGACCAGAAGGACGAGATGGGCAGCAAGGCGCTGACCAAGGACGAGAAGAAGCAGATCCTGGAAGAAGCCGACAAGATGTACGGTGTCGGCGAGGGTCAGTACCCTTACGGCATCAGCGACGTGAGGCTGTCGTTCATCCGCACGAACCTCAGCATCACCGAGCTGGAGCCCTTCGAGGAGACGTTGGCTGATGCCATCATCATCGCCGGTCTTTACGGTATCCCGAGTGTGCTCATTCCGCGAAAGGACCAGTCCACCTATGCAAACCAGGCGGCTGCAGAGAAGGCTGTGTATTCGTCGGTAGTCATACCGATGGTGCAGCGTTTCTGCCAGGAGTTCACCCGTTTCCTTGGCCTTGACAAGGACGGGCTGTACCTGGATGCCGACTTCAGCGACGTGGACTGCCTGCAGACGGGCAAGAAGGAGGAGCAGGAGGTTCACCGCTCCATCACCGACCGCTGCAAGATTGAGTTCGAGAGTGCGTTGATCACCCTCAACGACTGGCGGGCTCAACAGGGCTACGAACGGGTGGAAGACCCGCTGTATGACAAGCTCATCAGCGAGATGACGCCCGACGAGATAGAGAGAGTAAAGAATTTCATTAACCAAACACCCAAACAAGATGAAGGAGAATTTTCAGCGCCTTCTGTACAGAACGAAGGCGAATGATTTGGACGAGGCCAAAGGCATCGTGACTGTTGCCGTTAACGGCATCGGGATTGTTGACTCCCAGAATGACATCTCAATGCCGGGCTCGTTCACGAAGACGTTGAGCGAGAACATCGCTCGCATGAAGTGGTTCCTTAACCATGACGTGACGCAGCTGCTTGGTGTGCCACTGGAGGGCGAGGAGAAGGACGGAAACCTCGTGATGACCGGCCAGCTGAACCTCGCCAAGCAGATAGGGCGCGACACGTTGGAGGATTACAAGCTGTTCGCCTCTGCAGGCCGCACGCTTGAGCACTCCATCGGCGTTCAGGCCATCAAGCGTGACAAGGAGGACAAGCGCAAGGTCCTGGAGTGGAAGATGTGGGAGTATTCCACGTTGACCAACTGGGGTTCCAATCCGCAGACGTTCCTTATCGGCATTAAGAACGACAACGAGGGTGACGTTCGCAGAAACATCGAGTTTATCCGTCAGGCATTGAAGATGCGCTATTCGGATGCTCGCTTAAAGGAATACGAGATGAGACTTGACATGCTTAACAAAGCGCTTGAGGGCGCGGTAATCGTTACCTGTCCCCATTGCGGGCAGGAGTTTGTGTGGGACGATGCCGAAAGGCACACGTTCAGCCAGCAGGTGTTGGAGACCGCCAACAGGTACCTGGGCTGGATTGCTCAAGACATCGTCGCAGAGGAGATGGCCAAGCTCGCGCCCGAAATCCGCGAGGCTGTCTTGTCCATCCTCTCGCCCGTACTGAGCAAGTGCAACGGCAAGATTGACGTGGAGATGGTCGAGAAGTCATTGACCGACATCGCCGAGTACGCCTATTGCCCGCATTGCTATTCCCGAGTATATAAATCGACAATCATGCAAGAGCAATCCGCTTCCGTGACCGAGAAGGCCGAGGATGAGCCGTCAGACGACACTCATGCCGAGGGCGAAGGTAAGGAGGAAGAGAAAGCCGCTGGTAGCACTTTCTTCGGGGGCCTCAATGCTGTAATCGAGAAACACTAACCATTTAATCTTTTTTATTCTCATGAAGGTAAAGAAAGAAGACTTCGGGTACAACCTGGACGCCATTCAGGATCCCGAGCAGAAGAAGTTCATGGAGAGCATTCTCGGTGCGATGGCTGACATCGTCAACAAGGCCACCGAAGGTATGCTGACCCAGAAAGATGTTGACACCCAGTTCGACGAGATCAACGGCAAGCTCAAGGGCTATGACGCTGACAAGTTCGACCAGCTGGTGAAGGACAACGAGCAGTTGCGTGAGATGCTCAAGAAGAGCATGGACGTGATTGAGAAGGCCCACAAGACTCCCAACGGCATGGAGATGATCAGCAAGTTCGACGAGCGTCTGAACGCTATGTTCGACTCTGAGAAGTTCCAGGACTTCGTTGAGGGCCGTACCCGCAAGAGCGGTGCTTTCGACGGCTTCAGCCTGAAGGACATCGTGAGCATCACCGCCAACGGCCTCGACGGTGCCAACTACACCGGCGACAACCTGATTTCGCGTCAGGACAACCGCTACTTCAGCAAGTACAACCCCGCCAAGCTGCACATGCGTGACGTGGTGAACGTGCTCCAGGGCGATCCCGAGTACCCCACCTACACCTTTGGCCAGGTTTCGAGCGTTGACCGCAACATCCGTTACGTCACCGAGAACGGCGAACTCCCCGAGAGCGCATTCTCGCTGAAGGAGGTTACCGCCAACACCGCCCGCATCGGCACTCACCTCAAGGTGTCCCGCCGTATGCTGAAGAGCCGCATCTTCCTGCGCTCTTGGTTGCTGGCCACCCTGCCTGACCGCATCTACTTGGCAGAGGATTGGGGCATGCTGTTCGGAGACGGCACTGGTGAGAACCTGCTCGGTGTTGCCAATATGACCGGCTGCACCCCCGTCGAGACCATCATCGGCACTGCCGTTGTTTCTCTCGCTGCCGGTACTGTTGAGAGCTTCACCTCCTACAACAGTGGTGCCGACACCATCATCGAGTTCAAGGCTGCCCAGCCCGACATCATGGAAGGCATGAAGATCACCCTGGCCAACACCGGTGTGAGCGCTGCCAACGCCACCTTCGATGTCATCAAGATGAACGACCGTCAGTTCCTGCTGAAGGGTTGCGCCTACAGCAGCAGCCTGAGCACGGCCAACACCACCTCCACCGTTCGTCACGGTGCTTACCAGAGCATCGCTTATCCCAACTCGGCTGACGTCATCAACACCATCTTCGCTGTGATGAACTACGCCCAGTACAGCCCCAGCGCCATCGTGCTGAACCCCATCACCGTGAACACCATCATGGCTGAGAAGGACACCACCGGCCGCAACCTGGGCCTCGTCGTTGGCAACAACGGCGTGAAGTACATCGGCGGTATCCCCGTCATCGAGTTGACGAGCATCCCCGTGGGCAAGTACCTCGTTGGTGACTTCATCAACGCCGCAAACCTCATCGACTACACCGCCTTGAGTGTTGAGTTCGCTGAGGACGTCGACACGAAGTTGAAGAACTACGTTGCCGTCATCGCACAGGAAGAGGTTATCTTCCCCGTTTACATGCCTTGGGCCTTCGCTTACGGCTCGCTTGCTGACGTGAAGACCGCAATCACCGCTGCGTAATCATGGCTAACCCTAAGATTTACGCCGTTAGTGGTGACGCCATCGACCGCCTCCGTCAGGAGAACGTCATCCGTGAGGCCATTGGCGAGTTGAGCATGGTGGAGATTGGCGAGGGTGCCATGGTGCGCCTCGACAAGCACGAGCTCACCGTCAAGGCCGCGTCGGGGACGGGGCACACTGCGAAACTTGTCGCAGCGACCCTTCCTGCCGGTGCTACGGTCACCTGGACGTCGAGCGCCACTGGCAAGGCTACCGTGAGCAATGGCACCGTGACGGGTGTTGCCGCCGGCAATACCATCGTCAAGGCCGCCATCACGGTCGGCGGTGTTACCTACTTTGACATCTGTAATGTTACGGTAGAGTAATGAAGTATGTTATCGAAGGCGAGGACCTGGACAACGTGCTTCGTGAGAACCAAATCCGAATCAAGAGGGGTACGCTCAAGGTGTACCCCCTCGAGGAGGATGTTCCCGAGGATCCCGTGGACGACACCAAGGAGGTGGAGGAGAAGGAAGACGCAAAGGCCGCTCCAGTAAAGGACGACAAAGCTGCCGCCCCTGCCGATGAAAAAATGGTGGTTCCCGCCGATAATAAAAAGTCGAAAACCAAGAAGAAGTGACAGATGAACCTCATTGACTGCTCATATTTTACCAACGGCCCGTTGCAGATCGAGAACGCCGCCATCACCGACGACCTCGACAACAACGCCGTAGCCGTGCAGGAGGCCATACAGGGCTACATCGAGCACTACCAGGGCGAGTTCCTGCGTCAGATGCTCGGTGACACCCTTGCCGACCAGGTGGAGAACCATCTTTCCACCAATGACGGTGACGCCGCGATGGATGGCCTGTGTGAGCGTCTGCGTAAGTCCTTCGCACACTATGTCTATTTCAAGATTTGTGGCGATGCGAACCAGCAGCTGACGGTCACCGGACTTGTGCGTCTGAAGTCGTCGAATGACAACCAGCCGCCGCGCCAGCGCATGGTGTCGGTATGGAACGACATGGTGGCGTTGAACCGCCGTTTCGTGAAGTGGGCCGAGACGAGCGACTTTGAGGTGTTCTATCACGTCAACATGGTAACTCCCATTAACCAGTTCAACATTTGACGAGCAATGGATCAGATTGAGGATATTTTCAAGAGTGTGGTTGCCGAGGTAGGCGAGTCCGTCATCATCACCAAGACCAGTGCGGGCGGAGCCACCGAGGATGTCGAGGGTGTGGCCATCAACTACATCTTCGGCTCGGCGCAGTACATCAAGGACATGCTGGATGTGCGCTCAAAGGGTGTGGGCAGCAATATGCCGCTCAAGTTCCCGTTGATTGCTTTGCAGACTCCGAATGTGCAGACCGTTGACAGCGGCGACTACCAATACCGCACGAAAATCAACCTCATCATCGCCTGCTCGTCGAGGAAGGAGTGGTCTAATGAGAAGCGTATGGAGACGTCGTTCAAGCGCGTCCTGTTGCCCATCTACGAGAAGCTGATGGAAGTGCTGCTGCATGACCGCCGTTTCGAGTGGAACTATGGCGGGCTTGAATACGTCCCGCATACGATGTCCAAGAACTTCGATTATGGCCGTTACGGTGCTATGACTCCGAGTGGCCAGGAGGTGAGCGAGCCGATAGACGCTATCGACGTGCGTAGCCTCGAAATAAAGGTAAATCTTAATAATTGCGTAAGAGAATATGTCAAGACTAAGAACTTGTAAGAGTGACTCGTTCTTCACGGGTCAGTCTGTTTGCGAAATCGACTACAGCCGCATTCGCGGCATGGTTCTTGTGGATCATGGCACCACTTTGAACTACGAATCGCTCTCCGACCTGCGTGCGGCTTGCCACGCCGACCTCCCCAACCGTGCTTACGGCTTCCCCGCCATCATCAACTGGGAGCCCAGCGGTGGCGAGGCTCAGGTGAGCCAAGTCGGTTACGGCCCCAACACCTACAACGGCATGAGCCCTCGTACTGATGCCTTCACCCTCGACGCGTTCCGTCACTATCTGCGTGCGCAGATCCTGAACAACGCCAACAAGGTGTTCGACATGTACCTGTTTGACGACAAGAACCAGGTCTATGGTCTGAATGTGAGCGGCAGCGATACCCTCGCCGGTATCCCTGTGACCATCTACCCCTCGGGTAACGACCATGCAGGTGCAAGCGACAAGGCTTCGCTCGTGGTGAACGTCGTTTACCAGGATGTCGAGGACTACATGAAGCGTCTTGATGTCGTGCCTCTGGACTATGAGGTGCTTACCGCCATCTACGGACTGATGCCCGTTGAACTGGTTAAGCAGGGCAGCACTGGCAGCAACTACAAGGTTGTCGAGAAGTACGGCGCTGCAGATGCCACCGCCAAGTACGGTGCTTTGCTCGCCGGCACTAACGCATCCAGCTGCATGGACGACATCACCGCCGCCACCTACGATGCACAGGACAATGTTATTAGCGTGACGCTTGCCTCTGGCAAGACCGCTCCTGTGCTTAAGAAGGCCTCCTCGCTCTGCACCGCAGGCGTGTACGGCATCCAACCCGCCTAAATCGTAAGGCCTATGTTTTACGAAGGAGTAGCCTTCGTCGAGGAAGTCTGCTCGAAGATGTCCAAGGAGGAGTTCATTGAACACCACAAGGACGCGTTCTGGCAGGACCGCGACGAACAGACCCGCGAAAAGATGCTTGCGGACGTCTATGAGCGGATGACCGGCAAGACCGAGAAGAAGCCCGCCAAGAAGAGCAATAAGTAATCAATCGGGGCATTCCGCAACTTGTGGGGTGCCCCTTTTATTTTCCATGACATGACAATCGCCGAGATGAGGGACAGGGTGCGCAGTATCAAGGAAGGCATAGAGCCCGAGGTGCTGCAGTGCATGGACGAGAACGCCGGGGAAATGGCGGTTTCCGTCCGTGAGCAGCTGTATTCTGGTATTGACGGAGACGGACGTCCGTTGTCGCCTTCATACAGCGAGGACCCGTACTTCAGGAACAAGCGTGCGGGCTTCTATGACGAGGAATACGACATGTGGGTGCCCTGCTTCATGCACCCCGAGAGGTACATAGCATGGAAGGAACACATCACACCTCCCGAGCCGAGTAGGCGGCTGGGACTGCCCGCCCGCGACATCGACACCCCGAACCTGTTCATCGTGGGCACGTTCCACGGCAGTATCAGCGCCAGGGGAACGTCACGGGGCGTGGAAATCTTCACCTTCGGCTGGGACGAGGGTCCCGCCGTCGAGCGCAAGTACGGCTCGCAGATCTTCGGACTGAGCGAGCCTGCCGTGGCGCATTTCAACAACAATTTCCTGTGGCCCTGGCTCAGGGCATGGCTTGAGAGGCTATGAGTTGCAGGTGCCAGCAGGAACAATGGCAGAGGGACTACGCCAAGCAGCGAGACCTCGCCAAGAAAACGGCGGTCATGCTTGACTGCCCACAGGTGCTCTACCGCACGCCTGACGGGCGTTTCGCCTTTGTCAGTGACGGGAGCGACTACAACGGAGAATTTTACGAACTGATAACGCAATATTGATATGGCAAACGAAACGTTGATTACCGACCTCGTCGCCCAAGAGGCGCTGGACCAGCTGGCGGCACTTGATAAGGCGATGGAAGACACCTTGGAGACCTATGCCAATGTCGGCAAGGAACTGGCCAAGGGGTTGAAAATCCCCGTGGAGGTGCAGGGTGACCTCGGCAAGATAACCCAGCTCTATGAGCAGCAGATGCAGCGTGCTGGTCAGGCGACTCAGCAGATGACGCAGATCCAGCAGCAACAGCAGAAGGTCATTGCCGGCACCACCAACACCATCTCCAGGCAGTTGGCGGAGCAGGAGAAGCTGAACAAGCTGCAGCGAGAGGCATACACCGAGCAGCAGCGAGGCCTCGACATCGCCAAGAACGTCCTCGGCACGCATGAGCAGAATGTGGCGCTGTTGGCGAGGTACAACAAGGAGATGAAAAACCTCAAGGCCGCATACAAGGATGGCTCTGTGTCCGCCGAGGAGTACACCCGCAGGGAACTTGAACTCAAGACCGCCAAGGCTGAGTTGCAGAAGATCCTCAACAACGAGACCAAGATGATGCAGGCTGCCGAAGGCAGCTATCAGCGACTGTCGTTGCAGTTGGAGCGCATGAAGATGGCGCAGAAGCAGCTCAACGAGGAGCAGAAAAACGGTGCCGAAGGTAGGGCTCTTGAGAAGGAAATCCAGGACCTTGATGCCCACCTCAAGGACATGGCCGCCGACATGGGCGAGTTCCAACGTAACGTGGGCAACTATGCCATTGCCGGCAAGTCGCTGCGTTCCGAGCTGAAGGAGCTCACCATGCAGATGGCGCAGATGCTTGCCGACGGCGTTGACCCGACCAGTGAGGCGTTCCTCGAGGTCGCCGAGCGTGCCGGTGTCCTCAAGGATGCCATGGAGGATGCCAAGGATACCATCAAGGACTACGCCAACGACACGCAGGGCCTCACCCAGGGCGTGAGCGTCGTGCAGACAGCTGTCGCGGGCTGGCAGACCCTTGCAGGTGCGATGAGCGCCTTCGGTTTCGAGAGCGAGGATGCCGCAAAAGCCACCCAAAAGCTGATGGGCATCATGTCGCTGATGCAGGGCATTCAGAAGGTCTCCACCGAGTTGACCACCAACGGAACCGGTGCTTATCGTGCCTACCATGCCATATTGAAGCTGTTGGGACTGGAGAAAGCCGCCTTCACCACCGCCACCGCTGCCGAGACCGCTGCAGTAGAGGCCGAGACGCTGGCCACTGGTGAGAATGCAGTCGCCACAGAGACCGCCACTGTCGCATCGGGAGCGCACACCGCTGCCGTTGGAGCCGAGACGGTCGCCTTGACGGGTGCCACCGCTGCGGCCACCGCATTGAAGCTCGCCCTTGCCGCACTGGGAATCGGTGCGGTGATTGCCCTGATTGTCGCCCTATATGAAGGCATCAAGGAGTTCAACAAGGATGCCGAGCAAGCCGCAGAGATTTCCAAGGGACTGAACGAGGCCATCAAGGAGGGAGAGAAGAGCACTGCGGCCACAGCTGCAGAGATGAAGTACTATGTCGGTGTTGTGAACGACTTCAACGGGTCTGCCGAGGAGGAGAAGAAACTTGTCGATGAGCTGAACTCCAAGTATGGCGAATCGATTGGCTACTACCAGAGCATAGCACAATGGAAGTCCGCATTGACGTCCATCAGCGAATATTACATTGACGTGCTGAAGTGGGAGGCCATTGCCCAGGCTAACCTGCAGAAGTATGCCGAGGCTACTGCTGAAGGCAACCTTGACGCTGCTGCGGCCTATGAGCAGCAGTTCGAGTTCTACAAGAAGATGGCTGCCCAGCAGTCGAAAGTCGTGCAGAACCTGGTGAAACTTCATGGCGGCGGCACGAAACCGACATCGGGAGGAAGCCGCTCCACCCGCAAATCGGGTTCTTCCAGGACAACGACCGACAATGGTGCCGAAGATACCGAGAAGATGATCAAGGACCTCATCAACGAGTCTAACGAGATGCTGGACGAATGGCAGAAGTCCGCGACACAGCGTGCAATCGCTATTGCAGCACTCATCACAACCGCATCTGTGGAGGCTTACCAGGAACAGGTGCAGACGGTAAAAGAGCAGTATGCCGTGCTTGAGTCAATCATCGAGGAGAACCGCGACAAGGCCATTGCCGCCGAGAACGAGAAATACGACAAAGCCATTGCCGAGGCGAAGAAATACGGCAAGAGCACTACTGAACTTGAAGAGGCACGATGGTCTGCGCTCACCGCCATCGCCAACGACTATCAGAATCAGATAGAGGAGAACACCCGTGAGATGAACGAGACCCTGGTTGACATGCAGGCCGACCTCCTCGACCAGATGGAGAAGCAGACCGAACTGGAAATTGCCTACATTCAGTCGTCCAATGCCGACAAGTTGGGTGTGCTTCGTGAGCTCTACCTCCAGGAACTGCGCGAAGCCGAGGGCAACGAGAAGAAAATCACCGAAATCAGGAAACGCTATGCCAAAGAGACTGCCGAACTCACCGAACAGAACGCCATAGATGTCGCACGGGCTTCCGTCGCCGGTCTTGAGAAGGCGTTGGAGCTGGAGGACATCACCGATGAGGAGCGAGAGCGAATTGCTAAGGAACTTGCCAAGGCGAAGATGGATTTGGCAAAGGCTGTGGCCAATGCCGAGGAAAACGCGCTTGACCGCACCATCGACACCGAGCAGGAAGCCCGCGAAAAGCGCATGGATGCCATCCAGGACTGGGCGCAGAAAGCGGGTCAGGCCATCAGTTCCGTCGCTGACCTGTTCTCCGCCATGTATGACGGGCAAATCCAAAAGATAGAGGCGCAGATGGACCTCGAACAGCAGCAGCACGAGGCGCAGATGGCGCATATTGACGAGCTGGCTGAGCAGGGTGCCATCACCACCGAGGAAGCAGAAATCCGTAAACGCCAAGCCGAGGCGCAGACCGCCAAGGTACAGGAGCAGCTGGAGAAGAAAAAGGCCGCATTGGAGTATAAGCAGGCTGTGATGCAGAAGGTGAACAGCGTTGCCCAAATCGGTATCGCCACCGCATTGGGTATCATGCAGACCTTTGCCCAGCTGGGATGGCCTGCAGGTATCGCAGGTGCAGCCATTGTAGCCGCTATGGGTGCCATTCAGACCGCCGCAGCATTGGCACAGCCCATCAAGGCATATAAGGAAGGTACCAAAGGCAAACCTCACCCCGGCGGCCTTGCCGTGGTCGGTGACGGTGGTCAGGCTGAGCTCGTGGCATACGGCCGCCATGTGTGGCTCACTCCCGACACGCCGACACTCGTTGACCTGCCGAAGGGTGCCGAAGTGTTCCCGAAGGTAACTGAGGAGGAACTGGAACGCCTCGGCGCATCGTTGCCGACTGCGATACCCCGTGACAAGGCGAGCGGTCAGCCGCTGATCATCAACGACTATTCGACCCTTGAGGGCAGGGTTGCGGAGAACACCAAGGCGATTGGCAAGCACCTCATCCGACTGGAGCACAGCATCACCCGTGAACTGAAGAACCAGTCCTTTGAAAGATACCTTAAAGACAGGCTATGAAAGAGCGACTTGACCAGCTGACGCTGAAAGACCTCATCGAACTGTCGTGCGGCGAGTATTCGGTGCTGAATGACCGGGACGAGATACCGACGGTGGAGGAATACACCGCCCGTGTCGCAAGCATCATGTCGGAGTACAAGTCCATCGCCACTCCCGTACAGGCGAGGATAGAACTCAACGACGCAGAGAAGGTGTCGAAGTACGGCATCAAGGAAAAGTGTGCCCGTATCGCGCAGACATTGTGCCTGTCGGGGCATTCTGAGAAGGCTCGTGAAATCCTCATCTTGTTGGGCATTGACGCAGCACATCTGCAGACCGATGAGTTAATACTCGCCCGTTGCCAGTCCATCATCGGAGAAGTGGACTACGAGATGAAACGACTCGGCGAGATGAAGAACAAGCGCAAGTCCAAGACGCGCAGCGTTGATCAGGTGCGCCGTTCATGGTACAGCGAGATTGCGAGTGTGATGTCTATCTTCCGCATGAGCATAGACCTGGACATCAATGCCGCGATCTATGCCAACCTGGTACGTCAGGCTGTGGAGCGCAGCAAGGCGTTGTCGAAGATGCCGCCGACAGCAAGAATGTTCATGTGATTTGCCATAATATATTGCGTACAGAGGGGTGTGGAATATTCTGCACCCCTTTGTTGCTGTTTTTTGGAATATTTTCCCCACAAATGTTACCTTAGTTCTCGTAAAGTGGCATAAAAACGTCAAAAATACGTCAATTTTCCGTGAAAATTACGTCAAAACAAGCCTTAAATCACTCATTTTCAACCACTTTTTAAGGGCAGAAAAAGTGGCAAAAAACGAGAAATTCCGCGAAAATTCCGCCGATGTTAAAGTCTTTTATGGTCTTAGTGCCAAAACGTGGCACAACTCGTATCTAATTTTGCACCATCCCAATAGCACACCATTTAAAAACACAATAACTATGAATACAACCAAGGAAATCAAGAGACTGCGAAAAGAGGTCCGCGCCCTCCAGGACGAGGTGCGTGCGATGAGGTATGAGCGACTTGACCGACTGATAGCCGACATGAAGACTGCTGCCCGTGACATGTTGGAAGCGAGCCGTGGACTTTGACCGGGAAATCGTTGCGGTATATGACAAGCTGCTGCAATCTGCGAGCCTCTATTGCCGCGACGATGGTGCCCACGACCTTGCCGCCGAAGCCGTGACGAGGGCGTTGGAGCACCGGGAATGCTACGACCCCAGCCGTCCGTTGCTCTCATGGTGTCGGGCCATCATGAGGAACCTATGGATCAACGGCTGCAGGAAGCTGGAGAACGTGAACACCGTCCGCATGGACGATGAGGACTGCGAGGGTGGGGCCTCGCCTGATGTTGTTACAGAGGCCAACGAGACGCTGTCTGCTGTGCAGGGTATGTGCACAGCATCGGTGGCGGTGGATACCCTGCTGGAGTTCGCCCAGGGCTATTCGTTGAGCGAGATTGCCGAACGCCGGGGCATCCCTTTGGGCACGGTGAAGAGACGCATCCATGACGGGCGTGTGATGCTCCATAAAGCATTGAGTTAAAAAGAGTTGGTGGGTTAAAAAAGGGCGCATTTTGTTGCCTGTATTCCGTTTCCTGGTATTATATTTGCAATACTATAAGAAACGAGTTAATTACTTACAAGTCAAACATTTAATTCTTACAACTATGAACAAGACAAGTTTCCGCACCCGAGTTATGAGCTATGCTCACCACATCTTTGAGTCAACCGCCGTCAATTGGAGCACCGCTCTCAAGAAAGCCTGGACGCTCTACCGCCTTGCCAAGATGATGCGCAAGGGAGTCGTGAAGTTCTTCTATGAGAAGGTTGACGGCTCTGCCCGCGTCGCTTACGGCACCCTGTGCAACCTCCCTGCCGGTGTCACCTCACGCCGCTCTTCCGCCAAGGCTCCCAACTTCGCCACCATGTGCTATTGGGACACCAAGAAGCAGGCCTTCCGCTCCTTCAAGGTTGAGAACTTCATCGCCATTGCCGTATGAAAGCAGGTATCCTACTGACCGCGACTGGGGCTGCCATCGGTGTAGCCCCGGCCAACCTCAACGATTTTACCCTTGAGGAACTCCAGGGACTGGTTGAAGGTTACATCGAGATTGTCACCCTAACCGAGAATACGATCATGGTAGTGAACGAGGAAGGCAAGGGTTGTCTGCCCAAGAATGTGAAGGCCACCGTCATGGCGAAGGCTCTTGGCGCCATCTTCCCCGAGGACTACATCGCGGGCAATGCGCTGCTGTGTGCGAGTGACATGGTGAAATGATGCTTTTAACCGCTAATAGATAGCGAGTTAACGTAAAAACCGCCGTTTTTCTAAGGCTCAAGAATTCGGGCTTTTGGAAAAGCGGCTTTTTTCGTGGGTAACTTTGCGGATATGCTCACGAAGTACACCATAACGATAGGCGCAACCGAATACGACGTGCCCGATGAGTGCCTGGCGAACTGGGACGAGATTTCGTTCTCTCTGCGCCGTACCGACTACTCGGGCGTGGTGCGTTCTTACTCCACCGAGTTCGTCTTCGTGGGCACCATCCGTGACCTGTTGTGGAACGAGTATGTCGCTTACGGCTTCAAGGCCTCTGCATCCATCGCCGTGAACACGCTCACCGACACCCACGAGTGGGAAGAGCGTTTCTCTGCACCGCTGGACTTCTCGTCCATGGAGATGGAGCACGGCAAGATGACCATCAACGCCATCGACAACACCCTTGCTGCGTTGCTCAAGAGCAAGAAGTCACAGAAGTATGAGTTTCCCATGGCAGGATTTCCCACCGACCTCGTGGAACTGCAGCGCATTGAGCTCAAGAACGATGCCCAGTATTATTTTCTGAACAACAGCCAGCCGTTCGGCGTGGTTGACATCAGGTATAACGAGAACAAGTCGCAGGTTATCTCCACCGAGTTCCTCGAGCCTACACATGAGAGCCGTGGAGGTGACGTCGCCGCCAACAGGTTCTTCATGAAGGTGAACCGAGGCGGGGCTTCCATGCAGATCGTGGTGCACGGCACCGTGCGTTGCCTGTTAAGCCCGTTGAAGTACAGCATGAGTGCTACTGCGTCAGTCCCGGTGGCAAAGATGCAGTTCGGTTGGGATGACGGTCAGGGTAATTTCGTGTTCTGGGCCGACCTCTTTGACGATGACCTGCTGCATCAGCGCATCAACGGCACGTTGTATGACATGTGGATTGGCGGCTCTCAGCACAAGAACTATGCTGCGCTCAACCAGCTTATCGCTGATGCGCCGTCAGGGCTCTATAACGGCATGTTCGGTGTCGTAGGTCCTTATTCGTGGGGCAGTTCCGACTACTGGAACGGCAACGAGGTCTATGAGTACCGTTACGGCAAGTGGCTGAACAAAGGCCTCGCCAACAACTACTACCAGGACCGCGTGGTGGATGCGTCAGGCTCTATGGGGCCTTCCCAACTTGTAGAAGGAAACTACCCGATGCTGCGAACCACCGCCGCAATAAACTTCATGTACGGCGTGATGGAGGCTTCTTGGAGCGACCCTGTGCGTAACACGCTCAACGTGCGTACGCTCTCGCCCCTGCAGCTGATTTCCCGTGTCGTGGATGCCATCAGCCCCGGTGCAACGGTGGCCATCGCCAATGACAGCGGCGGTCTGCTGGAGAACACGCGCCTGGTACCCGCAGAGGAACTGAGGCGTCTGCCTGACGCGAAGGTGTACACCACCTTCAGCGACTTCGCCGGATGGTTGGAGACGGTCTTCGGCTACACCTACCGCATTGTCGGCAACGAGGTGCAGTTCGTCCATCGCTCGGCGGTGTTCGTCTCCAGTCCGATAAAGGAGATCCAGGCGAAGAGCATCAAGATGTCTGTCAACGACAACCTGCTTTATGCCTCCGTCAAGGCCGGGTATTCCAAAAAGGACTACGGCGAGATTGACGGACGCCTGGAGACCAACTTCACCAACTATTACGAGACCGGCTTTGCCTGCACCGACCACGAGTTGTCGCTGATCAGCAAGTACCGCGCCGACGGGTACGGTGTGGAGTTCGTTGCCCGCAAGGGTGAGAAGGACATCACCGATGACAAGTCGGACGGTGACATCTTCGTGCTGCACATCGAGCCTGACGGCTTCGGCGTGAACCACTGGGCGCAGCCGAACAACGGCGTCTATTCCCCTTCGGAGTGTGTCCGTCACAACGGGCAGTTCATCTCCGCGATGGGTAGCGGCATGGCGGTGACGCTGAAGATGACGTCCAGCGACGGAAATGACGCTCTCGCCGATGTGCTGGTCGGTAATGCGCTGTTCTCGGCTATAGAGGCCGACTTCTCCACCGATGACATGTCGGAGCCCGTGAACCTTGACTCGATGCTGCGAGTCACCGACGGCACGCTCCTGTGCTTCGGTTTCATCAAGGAGGCGAAGGCCCGCTTCAGCAAGCTCAACGGCATGGATTACACAATAATTGTCAAGTCAATCACCAAATTATGAAGATAAGCCCTTTCACACCGTTATGCTTTGACCCGTACATCAGCGACGGGCTGCCGTGCCGACACATCCAGGTATGGTCGCGTTCCGACGCCATCATGCTGCAGGTATGTGCCGATGTCGGCGAGACGGCACCGGCTGGCATCGTGGAGAATGCCGTGTCGGGTTCGCAGAACAGCATCACCTGGCAGTCGTGGCAGATGAACGCCGACAAGGTGGTGTATTTCGCCACGCTTTCGGCGATGGATGAAGGCTATTACCGCATCATCATCGACGATATGGTGAGCGAGGTGTTCCGTGTCACCGATGACGTCCTTGCTTTGCAGAACACGGTGCTCATCAGGTACCGCTTCAACGACAACCGCCAGCGTGACGATGTGGTATCGGTCATTGACGGGATGCCAGTCTTCTTTGAATGGCGTGTCCCCGGCGGTTTCAAGGACTCGGGTTGGACGTTCGGAGTGAACAATGAGCAGTTCGCCACCCAGCGTGAGGATCTTGTGGAATTGTTCGCCGTGGACTACATCACCAAGACCTTCACTTTGGGAGGTCCCGAAGGCGTGCCTGTGTGGTATGGTGCGTTGCTCAACCGCCTTCTGACCTGCAACAGGGTATTCTTCGACGGAGTGCGCTATGTGCGTAACGAGAGCGAGACGCCAACGATGAACACCCTCGTTGACGGGATGGACGCCTTCGTGTTCTCGCAGACGCTTCGTGAGGTATGCCACCTGGAAGATGACGGCATGGACGGTACCGTTGTGCTGCGAAACGTCAGCGAGACGGTTAACAGGAATATCAACAACTCAAACACTATGATATTATGACCAACGAGGAACTGACAACGATTGTACAGGCCGTGGTGAACGCATTGCTCACCAACGGCAAGACTTTGGCGCAGCTGACCGCCGTGGAGAGCATCTCGGATGATGACTACTTCGAGATTGACACCGGGCGCAAGGTCAGCTACGAGACGCTGCGTGACGCCATTGTCGCTGCCGCTGCCGAAGGCATCCAGGCAATGGAGGTTGTGGACTATGACGGGCGTGACGAGATAAAAACGTTCTATTACTATAGCAATAGCGGCATCATCAGCATCAAGCAGCAGGGTCGCTCATCAATGAGCATTACCATTCCTTTGGCTTCCGCGTCGAAGCGTGGTCTCATGGACAAGCTCGACAAGTCGAAGCTGGAGTATGCCTATGAGAAGGTCGGCGAAATCCTTGAGTCGCTCGGCGACTATGTTACCCGTACCGAATGGACTGATGGTTACAGTGCCATTGTCCGCAAGGAGACAGGCAAGAACAGGGTAACGGCTTTGCAGGACAACTTCACGCCGCTCGCCTCGATGGGCTACGACCTTGACAACATCGATGGCGGGGATTTCACCTATACCTATGCAGAGACGGATGCTTGGTATGACCCGAGCACAAAGAAGGTGTGCTATTTGACGCCAGGTGCCGTTGGATACAACAGTTTCAACCCGAGCACAGAAGTCATCTACTACAATTCCCATTCGGGCCATGCCTACCGCTGGAACGGTTCCGACATGGTGGAGGCGTTCGCTGTCCTCGATACAGGAGGACGTGTCCCCACATACATGATACCGCCCAGCGCATTAGCCAGCATGGGTTCCGACATCGACAATGCTGGCTCCCTCAATCAGTGGGTTTACTCGCCCGCTGTCGGCGACTACTACTATGACGGTGAGACCATCAAGTATGTGAAGGCTGAGGGTGTCACCATTGACCTCGGTCTTCCCTCGAAGTCGATGATCTACGCCAACCGCCATACCAACCACCTCTACAAGTGGGCAGGTGCCACGTTTACCCAACTCAGTTAACGATATGAACAAGAAAAAGATTATCCGCCACATCTGCGGGAACTACATACAGTTGAAAATCCCGTTCCTGGTCCGCAACACCTTGGTCAACTACCGAGGCATTGAGGACACCGACACCTTCATCAACCCCAGCAGCCCTGTTGTCGTGGTGTTGAAGGCAGGGACGCGAAGCATCAAGTTGAACGCTACGATAACCGACAGTATCGTAGTTGTAGAGGACAACGGCACGCTGCCTGTCGGTGCATACAGTATCGATGTGCAGTGGCGTGACGCCTACAACCGCCCGATGCACTACATGCAGCGCACCATCCTTGAGGTGGTGGAGTCCTCCGAAGCTGGAGGCAAGTACAATACCGACGAGTTTGACGTGCTCGCCTATTACCCCATCGTCAGCGGTATGCGCAGTGCGGTCATCGTCACCGACACCGAAGTCACCGTGGAGGTCGGCGGCAACATCGGTATCGACGATGACGGTGACAACGAGGCTACCGTTTACAACGACTATGGTGCAGGCTCGGTTGTGGAGAACGAAGACGAAGTAACAATTTATATCTGATAATATGGCACAGGAAAAGAAACCACTGGTGTTCCGCGACAGGGACACGAAAGAGAAAATCCCCTTCTACGTCAAGACCGAGGATGTGCAGTTGCCCGATGGCACCGACATTGAAACCAAGATTGACGAGTTAGAGGAAGAGATTGGGCACGCTGGCAGCGGAACCGTGAAGTCCGTCACGCTCAACGGCACGACTGCCGAGCCTGACGAGAACGGAGACGTCGAGTTGGAACTTGAGGTTCCCGAACAGGTGCAGGCCGACTGGGAAGAGGATGACAGCAGCGACCCTGCTTATATCAAGCACAAGCCAACTGTTGACGATGTGCTTGACGAGGATAGCGAGAACGCCATTGCCAACAAGACAGTCACGGCAGCTATCGCCCAGTTGCGCACAGCGATAGAGTCCGTCATCGGCGAGGGCTCCACTGAGGCGATTGAGAACTTCCAGGAAGTGCTCGACTTCCTCGAGAACGTGACGGATGAGGAGACGCTCATCGGTCTGCTGACGACGTTGCAGACTGCTATCAACGGCAAACTTGACAAGACCGACGTTTACAATGGCCTTGACAGGACTACCGAGGGCAAGGCGCTGGACGCCCGTCAGGGTAAGGCGCTCAACGACCTGATTACCGCACTGCAGTCTGGTAAGTCAGACAAGAATGCGACGGTCAGCGGCGTCACCTATGACACTACATCCCACAAGCTGAAGCAGACCATCAACGGCACCACCAGTGATGTGGCGAATGTCGATACGGCACCGACCGCCAACAGCGACAATTTCGTGACGAGTGGCGGCGTGAGCGCGGCTTTGGCTACGTTGTTGTCCAACATCCACATCGGTACGAACGGCAACTGGTGGGTAGGTCCCGAGACCGACCCCAACAATGACACCGGTATCAAGGCGCAGGGACCGAAGGGCAACTCCGTTGTTGACGGAGACACCTTCGACATCGTGAACAACCTCACGGACGGTGGAGAGGCGGACGCTCTCTCCGCTGAAATGGGCAAGGTGCTGCGTCAGAACATCATGAAGATTTTCAATGCTCTCGGTGTCTATGCGTTCCCCGAAGGCAAGCCGACCTTGAACTGGGGCAGCACCGTCATTAACCACAGCATCAACGTGAATGGCGTGACTGGCGGTTTGACGATTGCCGATGTGGAGGTTGACGGAGTGAGTGTAGGCTCGTTACCTTCTACTATTGTTGAGGGTAAATCGCTGTCGCTGAGACTTGTTCTTCCGAGTGACATGTATGTCTTTAACGATGGTGTCTCAATCACGATGGGCGGTGTAAACATCACCAACAACACAGGAGTATGGGACGAAAGCACTGGCGAAATCAACATCGCAGCAGTCACTGACGATATCGTTATTGCTGCGAATGCTATAACCTATGTAGGATATGGCGAGCAGAATAGTCCTCTGGTGCTGATGTTTGACGGAAAACATCAAGGTTCAACGGCAGGTCAATGGGAGAACCTCGCTAATGCGAACAAGCCTCTTGTGTTGAGTGGAGGCTATACCAACAATACCGACAACGTGCAATTCAATGGTACTGACGGGCGAGGCATCATTCAGAGTTTCGGCACCGATTTGCCTTACGACACTGCGACTTTGGAAGCCGTGCTGTCCTTTGCTGTGCTGCCATCATCAGACACCTATTTGTTTGGTAGCGGGAAT
>ONLH01000033.1 GCA_900318645.1 uncultured Prevotellaceae bacterium | reverse complement strand
CCGCGATGTGGTTAACAACAACAAGGAGGTCTTCGGCGACATCATCTATCGTCCCGTTGACCGCCGTGACAACTATGTGAAGCGTTGCCTGGGTCTGCCTGGCGAGACGCTGCAGATCAAGGGAGGCATCGTCTATGTCAACGGCAAGGCGCTGCCGCAGCCCAAGAACGTGCAGTATTGCTACTATATCGAGACCGACGGCACCCGTATTGATGACGACCTGTTTGACGAGCTGGGCATCAGCATGGATGACCGCAAGTATTCCAATATGGATGAAAACGGCATGCCCCTGCTCTTGCCTAATTCCTATCGGTTGCCGCTCACTGCCGCGATGAAAAAGACGCTGGAGTCCAAGCCGTGGGTGAAATCAGTCTTGCGGGTGGTTCCCGACCAGAGCGAGACGATGAGGACCTATCCCGTGGGCGTGGACTATGGATGGACCCGTGCCAATTACGGCCCCGTGTGGATTCCCAAGAAGGGCGCCAAGATTGATTTGACCTTGCAGAACCTGCCGCTGTATGCGCGTTGCATCCGCAACTACGAGGGCAACACCCTGGAGGTGAAAGGCAATCAGATTCTCATCAACGGCACGCCCTCGACGAGCTATACTTTCAAGATGGATTACTACTGGATGCAGGGCGACAACCGCGACAATTCGCTTGACTCCCGCTACTGGGGCTTTGTCCCCGAGGATCATATCGTGGGCACTCCCTCCATCATCCTCATCTCCTTTGACAAGGACCACAGCCTCTTTAACGGCGGCATCCGTTGGAACCGCATCTTCAAGAAGCCTAATCAGGATAAGTAGGTGTTAGGCGTTAGGTTTTAGGTGTTAGTTGCTATTTTCAATGCTTGAATCGTCGGCAATATCCGTTGTGATGGGCAGCATGTGTGCCGCCAGTGTGCGATGCTATGCGGCGGCCGTGCAGTCGGGTCACCTGCTGGTTGACCTGGGGGAGAAGCACCTGCCCCTGCGCCACAGTCACCATCGCTACCGCATCGACGGTCCTAACGGAGTGCAGACGCTCACCGTCCCTCTTGTCGGCTCTACCAACAACATGATGACCCCGTTGCGCGATGTGCTCATCTCGGAGCATGGCGATTGGCGTCGCCTGCATTGGGGCGCCTTGTTCTCGGCTTACGGCCGTTCGCCTTATTTTGACTATGTCGCCGATGACCTGTCGCGCGTCATCAACGGGTCGCAGCGCTACCTGCATGAGTTCAATAGCCAACTGCATGCGGTGATCGTCGATTTCATGGACCTGCCATTGATGACCCGATACCTGGATGAAGTGGGGCAGGGCGACAAGGCTGATGCACTGGACCTGAGGGGACGCATCGCCATGAAGAAGGCCGACAACCTCCCTCTCACCGATGTCGAGTATTACCAGATGTGGAAGGGCACCACGGGCTTCAAGGCCGACCTGAGCATTCTTGACCTGATGATGAATATGGGGCGAGAAGGCATCTTCACGCTGATGGCAATGGTGACCGGAGATTAGGAAGTGAGATCAGAAAAGGGAAAGAAAAAAGGTCCGAGCATTCACTGCTGAGACCCTCATAATTACTAATACTTGAAAACTATATTTACCCCATAAAAGCATTTTTACTTTTCACGTTCTCTCTTTATATGTCTTTTAAAGACGATGCAAATTAACTAAATATTTCTCTAATAAAAGCAATCAAGATATTTAAAAAATGTGAAAAACAACATTTTTCTGTAAACTCATGATAGGTTTCTTGTCCGTTATGGTTCTATAATTATTCTGGAACAAGAATAATTTTTTCCGAAAAAGAAAAAAATATCTGATACCCGTTGCCATGTCGTGATAATTTACTAACTTTGCACCCGCTTTGCATGGCAATGCCACCGCAAGCCGGTCCTATAGCTCAGTTGGTTAGAGCACCTGACTCATAATCAGGGAGTCCTTGGTTCAAGCCCAAGTGGGACCACAAGAATCGCCGACACATGATGTTGCCGGCGATTTTTGTTTCGTTCATTTCATTTCTTTATATATATAATAGAAAATGAAATGAACGAAATGAACCAAAATCCAGCTCATGACTTTATCCTGGGTTCATGCTTGGTTTTTTATCTCAAGATGGAGGCATTGCCGTCGAAGGCGCAGATTTCGGCAGCAAGATGGTTCATGTTATGGAAACGGCTATAGTCGCTGTCGGCAGGCACCCCGTTGACCGCCGCCATCGCATCGAGTCCCCAAGGTGCAAGAATGAGCAGGCTGCCGTTAGCGCAGGCCTCAAATCGCATCCGCTCGGGTTTCCAATAGGTGGTGATGGGTTCTTTCTGGATATGGATGATGGGGTAACCGTTGTTGAGGCATTCGTTTTTCATCATCAGTTCGCCTTTTGAGATGCCGGGGGTGACAATGACGGTGGCTCCTTGCATGATGGCATCCACCCATTGCTGATGCTGGCGGGCATAGTCGGCCGTGGTCTCGTAGGGCTCTCTGGTAACGGGATGCCGGCGGTGGCATTGCACCTGCACCTTGCCGGGCCATCGCAGCAGGAAGAGATTGCCGAAGGTGCCATAGTCGCGCCCTCCGATTTGGACATGCAGGCTGCGCTGCATCAACTGGGGCAAGACGCGCCGCAGGATGGCGCGTCGCGGGTTGTCGTGAACGTAGCCGATCATCGCCTCGCGGTGCCGCTGGTCGAGGCACACCGTGTCGTCGTAATTGTCGTCGAACAGTGGTCGCTGCTCCCTGCCCACCAGTGCGTAATATTCCTGCCGCTGTCGCTTGGACATGGCACGGATGAGGGCACCCTCGTTGTCGTAGAGGCGGGCCTTCTCGCGCAGCCATGCCGGTGCTTGAGGGCTATGGCAATCGACCGATATCGGGCGATTGACGGAAGGGCCGTGCCCCTGTTGCCGCTGCCAGTGGCTGGTGCAGGCGGCCTTGAAGGCCTGCATGATATCGCCCAGGCTCCACTGCATGGGCTCTAGCACTTCAAGCACGCCGTGGAAATGGTCGGGCATACAGACGCTGGCGTGTACTGCCACGTGATTGCCGTGAGATGCCTGTTTCTCGGGGATGGTTTCCCACGCCTGCTTCACCGCTTCGCCCAGCGGTGACAACACGACCTCGGGGTGCCTGACATCATCGCCCAAGCGTCCAAGCAACGGTGCTCTCCCGCTCACCACCAGGGTGATGAGGTAGGTCCCTCTACCGTAGTAGTCATGACCTGGATTGCGGGGACGATAGGACGTCTGTATCATGACTACAGGTATTTCTCCTTAAACTCGGCCATGGAATTGGTGATGCCACCTGTCCAAAAGGTGTCCCAAATACTGTCTATCCTATTTTTGATTTCTCCTGTAATCATTGGCCTGGTATTATAGCATTGAACCACAAAGGTACTATAAAAAATTAAAACTAATGGTACAAAACGAACAAACGGACGAACGGATGAAAACAAAAAGTACAACAAACACAAGGCTGTCTAGTGAGAAGCGATTGTGCCTGTTGTACTGATTGTCTTTCTTGCTCTACTCTAGGTCTTCTTGCTTAGTTGGCGTAGAGCATGTTGATGGCTTCGTTGAGTTTGCGCTCGTCCTTGAGGCCGTCGTTCTTGAAGAGCATGATTTTGTCCATGACGCGGTTCAGGTAGTCGATGCTCTCGTTTTTCTCTTTCTTGTTGTAGACTTTCCAGTACTTGGTGCCCTTGATGGCTTTTTCAAACTTCTTATAAACGTCGCTGGTCGATGACTGGTAAGCCCACTTGGTCTTGGCGAGAGCGGTCTTCTGCTTCTCGAGGCAGTCTCTCAGGTCCTTGGTGTATTCGCCATATTTCTCGATGAGCTCTTTCTTCTTGAGTACATCCTTGGTTTCCATGCCCTCGAAGCTGGCGAGCGCATCATCGACATCCTCCTTGTTGAAGGGGTTGTACAACACATCAACGATTTCCTGGTCATAGACCATATCGTCGCGTTTGGCGAATTTCTCTTTGCGGGTCTTGGTCTCGGTCTTGATTTCCTTTTCCAGTGCTTTCTTCTGGCTTTCAAGTTCCTTGAGCTGGGACTTGAGATCATCGATGCGGTTCTCTAGTTCCTTGATGGCAGCTTCCTTCTCCTGGATGTTTTTCTCGTGCTGCTCGATGTCTTTTTCGAGCTGTTGTACGTCAGGCGTTGTCTGCTGGGCCATTGCGTTGGGGGTCATGGCCGCCATAGTCATCAAGGTCAGTGTAATGACCATCAATTTAATTCTTTTCATTGCTATCCGGTTTTAAAAGTTGAATTGTGAGGGCAAAGATAGTAATTTGTTTTCAGATTTCAGTTTCAGGATTTCAGTTTTTTGTCAAAGAGGGGGTATATAAAAAGCGAAAGTGTACTTTTTCACAAAAGTACACCATCTTCATAACCAAAATTCAAGTATATATTAGTTTATTTCTTTTTCTTATTACGCTATGAATTTGACTCTCGTTAGAGAATCAATTAAGATTGTTTACATTTTCTGAGTGCAAAGTTAATAAGAAAGTTTATAATACACCAAATATTTTTTTATGTTTTAGAATATAAATTCCAGATAATTTTTGAAAAGCACATCCAACTTGCTGAAAAACAGATGGATGTGCCTCAATGAAAAACCTGTATTTTTTTTGTAACAGTTTATTTTTCCCTAAAGAAGATGTTGATGGGGGTACCAAACAGGTTCCAGTGCTCGCGGATTTTGTTCTCCAAGTAGCGCTTGTAGGGGTCCTTTACCCATTGCGGTAGGTTGCAGAAGAAGATGAACGTGGGCACGTTGGCTCCCTTCAACATGGTGATGTACTTGATCTTGACATACTTTCCCTTGACAGCGGGTGGCGGATAGGCCTGGATGTCGGCCTGCAGCACGTTGTTGAGCTGCGAGGTGGGGATGGTAATGCGACGGTTGTTATAGACGTCGATGGCCGTCTGCAGCACCTTGTGGATGCGCTGCTTGGTGACCGCCGAGCCAAAGATGATGGGGAAATCGGTAAACGGCGCGAAACGGTCACGGATGGTGGCCTCGAAGTGGTCGAAGGCCTTCTGTGACTTGTCCAGGGCGATGTCCCATTTGTTGACGAGCACGACGAGACCCTTGCGGTTCTTCTGGATGATGGAGAAGATGTTCACGTCCTGGGACTCGATGCCGCGGGTGGCGTCGATGAGCAGGATGCACACGTCGCTGTTCTCGATGGCGCGGATGGAACGCAGCACCGAGTAATACTCGATGTCCTCGTTCACCTTGTTCTTCTTGCGGATACCGGCGGTGTCCACGAGGTAGAAGTCAAAGCCGAACTTGTTGTAGCGCGAGTAGATGCTGTCGCGCGTGGTTCCGGCGATATCGGTGACGATGTTGCGCTCCTCGTCCATGAGCGAGTTGACCAGCGACGACTTGCCGGCGTTGGGGCGGCCGACGATGGCAAATCGGGGCAGTTCCTCGTCGATGTCCTCATTGGCCTTCTCGGGCATCTGCTTGACAACCTCGTCGAGCAGGTCTCCCGTGCCAGTACCGTTGATGGCCGAGATGGAGAACGGTTGCCCGAGTCCGAGGGCGTAGAACTCGGCCTCGGCATACATGCTCTGGTTGTTGTCGTCCTTGTTGGCCACGACGATGACCGGTTTGGAGGTGCGGCGCAGGATGTCGGCGACGTGGTCGTCAAGGTCGGTAATGCCGTTCTTGATGTCCACGACAAAGAGGATGACATCGGCCTCCTCGATGGCGAGCTGTACCTGCTTGTTGATCTCTTCCTCAAAGATGTCCTCGCTGTTCACGACCCATCCACCGGTATCGACGACCGACATTTCCATGCCGTTCCATTCCATCTTGCCGTACTGGCGATCGCGTGTCGTGCCGCTGGTGTCGTTGACGATGGCGGCGCGCGTTTGAGTCAGGCGGTTGAACAGTGTTGACTTGCCCACGTTGGGCCTTCCCACGATTGCTACTAAACGTCCCATATTTATTTAGTTTTCAGTTGTCAGTTATCAGTTGACAGTTGTTAGTTTTCAGTTGTCAGCGTTTTTACTCGATATAGCCGAAGGCGCGCAGCTTGTTCTCCTGGTTGCGCCAGTCCTTTTCTACTTTGACATAAAGCTCGAGGAACACTTTCTTCTCAAAGAATTTCTCGATGTCCTTGCGGGCCTCGGTGCCCACGTGCTTGAGCTTGCGGCCCTGGTGTCCGATGATGATGCCCTTCTGGGTATCACGCTCGACGTAGATGACTGCCATGATGTGGATGGCGGTGTCGCTCTCGTCAAACTTCTCGACAATGACCTGGGTGGCATAGGGCACTTCCTTGTCGTAGGTCATCAGGATCTTCTCGCGCACGATTTCGGTGACGAAGAAGCGGCTGCTGCGGTCGGTGAGTGCGTCCTTGCCGAAGTAGGGCGGGCACTCGGGCAGCAACTCGACGATGCGCTTCATGATGTTGTCCACATTGAAGTTCTCCAGAGCACTGGTCGGGAACACCTCGGCGGTGGGCAGCAGCTGTTTCCACTGGTCGATGATGCGCAACAGGTCATCATTGCCCTTGAGCAGGTCGATCTTGTTGATGACCAGCAGGATGGGAATCTTCTCCTTAGCGACCTTGTCCAGGAAGTCCTGATTCTTGGTCGGAGACTCGATGACGTCGGTGACATAGAGCAGTATGTCGGCATCAACGAGTGCACCGGTGGAATATTCCAGCATGCTCTGCTGGAGACGGAACTTGGGCTTGAGCACGCCAGGCGTGTCGCTGAATACGATCTGGTAGTCGTCGCCGTTGACGATACCCATGATGCGATGGCGTGTGGTCTGTGCCTTGCTGGTGATAATAGACAGACGCTCGCCCACGAGACGGTTGCTCAGTGTCGATTTTCCCACGTTGGGGTTACCCACGATATTGACGAATCCTGCTCGATGCATTTTCAGTTGTCAGTTTTACAGTTGTCAGTTTTCAGTTGTCAGTGAGATTGCTGTCGCTTGAAGAAAAAGAAAGGCAGAAATCTTACTGTTTACATTCAAGAAGCATCGCTACCCGTTGTTGTTGCACGCGTGAGTAGTGATGCTTCATGTGAGATGTATCTGGGCGTGTTATAGCGACCAGATAAGGTAGAGGGCTCCCCAGGTGAATCCGGCACCGAAGGCGGTGAGGACCAGTTTGTCCCCCTTCTTGATGCGGTGCTTGTTCTCATCAAGGCACAAGGGGATGCTGGCGGCACTGGTATTGCCGCGCTCCTGGATGTTGACCAGGACCTTCTCCTCGGGAATGCCGAGTCGCTCTCCGACGGCCTCGATGATGCGCAGGTTGGCCTGATGAGGCACGAACCACTGGATGCTCTCGTTGGTCAGGTTGTTGCGTTTCATCACGTCCCTGCTGGAGGTGAGCATGTCGATTACGGCATGTCGATAGACAGCACGGCCCTCCTGATAAACGCAGTGGAAATTGGCGTCAACGGTTTCGTGGCTGGTGGGCAGGGCAGAGCCGCCGGCCTTATAGACCAGGTGCTCAAGACCCGAACCGTCCACGTGGAAGATGCCATCCATGATGCCGATGGGCTCCTCGGTGGGCTCCAGCAGCATGCAGGCTGCGGCGTCGCCAAACAGAGGACATGTCGCACGGTCGGTATAGTCCACCATGCTTGACATCTTCTCGGCCGAAACAACGATGACCTTCTTGTAGATACCGGCGCGGATAAAGGCGGTCGCTTCATAGAGACCTACCAGGAATCCGGCGCAAGCGGCTTGAATGTCATAGGCATAGCACTTCTTCTCGATGCCAACTTCGTGGGCAATGATGGATGCCGTTGAAGGGAAACGGTGGTCAGGATTGGATGTCGGGCAGATGAGCAGGTCGATATCGTCGCGGTTGGTTCCCGTCTCCTCGAGTAGCTTGTTCACGGCCTGGATTCCCATGTAGGAAGAGCCGACGGGCTTCTTGAGGATGCGACGCTCCTTGACACCGACGCGGGTAGTAATCCACTCGTCGTTGGTGTCCACCATCTGTGAGAGCATCTCGTTGTCCAGCACGTCATCGGGCAGATAGGATGCAATGCCAGTAATCTTAGCGTTCAGCATAAGCTTGAAAGCGTGTTATATTTCTTGAGGTGTTAGTTTTAAATTCAATATCCTAAATGGATGAACACCTATGGCGGATCCAGCCCATTCAGGATATCTTGTTCGCGTTCATCGGGGCTTGCCGTTTTCCTGGCTTGCGCTAGGGCTCGGCTAACCGTCGATTTAGGCTTCCTCCTTGCCCATCACGTTCTTGCCACGGTAGTAACCGCACTCGGGGCAAACGGTGTGATAAACATGCCATGCACCACAGTTGGAGCACTGAGCGATGGTCGGGGCCACAGCCACATCGTGGGTGCGGCGCTTAGCGGTACGAGTCTTGGACTGTCTTCTTTTAGGATGTGCCATTTTCTTGTTGTTATTTAAAAGTTATTGTTGTTCTTTTAATTTTTTAAGCGCCTCCCACCTGGGGTCGGTGCCGGTTGTTTCACTCTCGTTGTCGTCATCGCCGTCGGGGACGGTCTCGACCCGATGACTGTCAAGCGCATCGAGCATGTCGGGATTGCAATCTTCCTCGCTCTCATGACAGTGCGTCATCGGTATAGCGAGGAGCACAGTGTCGCGCACAATGGGCGCGGCATCCAGCTCTCGCCATTCCGCTGGCACAATCAGGAGCTCGTCGTTGCTGTCGTCAAGCTCGGTGCCCATCTGCTCCACATTCAGTCGATAATCCACATCCACCGGCAAATCCAGGTCATCAAGGCAACGGTCACAGGCTGTAGTCACTGTGCCGTGGCACTCGATTTCAAGGCGGTAGGTGTTTTCGCTCTTGCGGTTGACCGTGAGTGTGACATTCACACTGGCGTGTCTCACCTCGGCTAGCTCATCGGTATTGAAGAAATCATCGTCCAGATGACATTCAACCGTATGAATGCCAAATGGTAACGTCTTGATTTTCAACTTCAAAGCATCTACCATCGTCTGAATTTTTCGTTAAAGCGCCACAAAGGTATAACAAATCCCGCTAATAATCAACGATTTTCCCGTTTTTTTTGAGTTATCGTGGTTTATGGGCTCCATGGTCATGAAGGGCCCAAGTGGGAAAAAGGTCACTCGGCCGATTCGGGAGCTTGATGATTGAACACGTAGTCATAGATGAGCTGGGTGCCTCCCAAATGGGACTGGATGTAGTTGCCTGCCGTCTTGCCGCACTTGAGGCGCAGGGGCTCGTTTTCCAGCAGGGGATCCATCGCTGCCGAGAAAGAGTCGGCGTCGTGGATGCTCATGGCACCATCCAGGGCGATGAGGTCGGCAGCTTCCTGGAACTTGTGATGCTTGGGACCGAAAATGACAGGGATGCCATAGACTGCAGCCTCGTTGATATTGTGGATACCGGCACCGAAGCCGCCGCCCACGTAGGCCGCCTGCCCATAGCGATAGAGGGAGGACAGCAGCCCGAAACTGTCAATGATCAGGCAGTCCACGCCCTTGATATTCTTAGGCGTAGCCTCGCTGTAGAAACGTGCGGGCCGTGAGAGTTTGGACATGAGCACATGTAGGCGGTGACGGTCAAACTCGTGGGGTGCAATAATCAGCTTCATCTCGCGATGGGCGTTGAAGTAAGGGATGATGATATCCTCGTCGGCAGGCCATGAACTGCCCATGACGAGAGTGAAGCGCGCATCCTCAACAAACTTGGCCACGAGTGGGAATTCTCGGGCTGCAGCCTTGACATCGGCCACGCGGTCAAAGCGGGTGTCGCCCGCCACGATGACATTTTTGATGCCGATGCCCTCAAGCAACTCGCGTGATTGCTCGTTCTGGACAAACAGTGTGTCAAAGCACTTGAGCATTTTGCGGAATATGCCGCCCCAGGGACGGAAGAAGTTCTGTTTGGGTCGGAAGATGGCCGAGATGATATAGGTGGGTATGTTGCGTCGCTTGAGCGCTTGCAGGTAGTTGCCCCAAAACTCGTATTTGACAAATATGGCTATCGAGGGCTTGACGATATCGAGAAATCGTTTGACATTGCTTGGCAGATCAAAGGGCAGATAGACCACAGTGTCCACCATGCTGTAGTTCTTGCGCACCTCGTAGCCCGAGGGAGAAAAGAACGACAACAGGATGCGCGCGTCAGGTTGCTCACGCTTGATTTTCTCAATGAGCGGGCGACCCTGTTCAAACTCTCCCAGCGATGAGGCATGGATCCAGATGTAGCCCCCGGCAGGATCGAGCTTGCGTTGCAGGGTGCGGAAACAGCGTCGCTGCCCCCTGAGCATCAGTTTGGCTTTGGGGTTGCGTACGGCCGCGATTCTCACGGCATTTCGGTAGGCAGAGATACCCAGATTGTAGATGGGATCCATAATGATAATTGTGTTGTTGACGGATGGTCGTTATTGTCGTTAGTAAAGAGAGGGCAGACGGCCACTCTTGAGCCATGCACGGTCGTGGCGATGTGTCCACAACCGGTTGTCAAGGTAGAACCGGCAGGACAATTGCTGCCAGAAGCCTGTGGTCACGTCGGTGGCGTGAATCATCAGGGAAACCGACAGGTCAACAAACCGGTTGTTCACGATATGAGCCGAGAGGTCGGTGCGGCTATATACCTTATTATTATAATAAGGGTCTCCTAGATTGAGCTGACTTCTATACAGGGGATAGAGTGGAAACAACGCTTGTCCGGCATAGAAGGACTCGTCAAGCTGGAACCAGCGCCAGCGGGCCGTGGCAGTGAGAAGAAAACCGGCCTGATTGTGCCAGACTTCTTCGCCGCGGTTGCGCTCCAGCGTGATGATGCTGCCGGCCGACACGTGCAGGGAGTCCAGCATGGTGCGATGTGAGAAATCGAGCGATAGCATCGGGTTGATGAGTACATCGTCGTTGACAAACTCGCCCGGTGCGTGACTGACGGATTTGGCCAGGTGGCTGTATTGAATGTGGCCACCCAGCTTCAAGGGACCCTTCACACGCCAGTCGGTGTTGAACATGGAGGTGAACGCCTCGCGCTGGTGCTCGGTCTGCATCTGTCGCCAGTCCACAGCAAACTCGGCATAGCCGGCGGGCTTGATGAGCTGTGCCATGACACCGCGCAAGTTGGGTTGCACATAGTTCAACGAGTCGCTCCACAGGTATCGGGGTGTGGCTTCGGTCATCAGCGACCGCGGAAAGAGGCCAGCCGTGACGTGCCACCCGTCGGGGCGGTTGTAGCGGTAGTAGAGAGTGGGCAGAATCTTGTAGCCGCTCAAGTCGTCGATCATGGGCTGGTACCACACGATACCGCCCTTGAGCTGGTGCTCACCCTCGAGCATCGAGATGCCCAGTTCGGGAGCCAGCCGAGTGAACATGAAGGTCTGGTCAGGGGTGTAGTCGTCCTTGCCGCCCTCACGGTTGTTGACGACCATGCTGGCATCAATACTCCATTCCACCTCTTGGGATGCAAGAGGCAGAATGGTGAGTGATAGGATGATTATGGCAAGCAGCCGTTTAAGCATCGGCAGGCAGCTGGATGTCCTTGATGCCGGCTTCGATGCGGGCGATAGTCTCGTCGCGTCCCAGCAGGTGGGTGATGTCGAACATGTGCGGGCCACGGCATTCGCCGACGACTGTCAGTCGGAAAGCGTTCATCACGTTGCCCTTGTGCAGGCCGTTGTTGTCAATCCAGTCCATGACCAGTTTCTCGGTGTCTTCAGCATCTTCCATGTCGGCATTGTCGAGCAGGCCGATGAGTTGGTGCATCAGTTCGGGCGTCTCGGGTTTCCAGCGCTTGCGGATGTCCTTCTCGCTGTAAGTGGTGGGACGCTCAAAGAAGAAACTGGCTTGGTCCCACAAGTCAACGACAAAGTTGGCGCGGCTCTTGACCAGGGCCACTACCTCGGTGATGTACTCGTCGCTGAAGTCGGCCACGTTGACGCCATGTTGCTCCAGCACGGGCTTGAACAATTTTGCCAGATCAGCATCGGCCATGTTCATCAGGTACTCGTGGTTGAACCACTTGCCCTTCTCGAAGTCAAATTTGGCGCCCTTGCGGGAGCAGTGGTCGATGGAGAATTCCTTGATGAGTTCGTCCATCGAGAAAATCTCGCGGTCATCGCCGGGGTTCCATCCCAGCAGGGCCAGGAAGTTGATCACGGCCTGGGGCAGGTAACCAGCCTCACGGTAGCCGCTAGAACGCTCACCGCTCTTGGGGTCGTTCCAGTCGAGGGGGAACACGGGGAATCCCAGACGGTCGCCATCGCGCTTGCTCAGCTTGCCCTTGCCATCAGGCTTGAGCAACAGGGGCAGATGAACGAATGCGGGCATCGTGTCTTCCCAGCCGAAGGCCTGGTACAGCAGCACGTGCAGGGGTGCACTGGGCAGCCACTCCTCACCGCGGATGACGTGGGAAACTTCCATCAGGTGGTCGTCAACGATGTTGGCCAGGTGATAGGTGGGCAGGTCGTCGGCACTCTTGTAGAGCACCTTGTCGTCGAGGATAGATGAGTTGATGGTCACGTCGCCACGCAACAGGTCATGGACTACCACGTCCTGGTCGGGCTCGATGAGGAAGCGTACCACCCATTTCGCTCCACTGTCCATGAGGGCCTTGACCTCGTCGGCGGGCAATGACAACGAGTTGCGCATCATGCCGCGGGTGCGGGCATCATACTGGAAATTCTTGATTTCAGCGCGCTTGGCATCCAGCTCCTCGGGCGTGTCAAAGGCGTAGTAGGCACGACCGGCGTCAATGAGTTGCTGGGTGTACTTGCGGTACAGGTCACGACGCTCGCTCTGCTTGTAGGGGCCATAGTTGCCACCCTCGCGAACGCCCTCATCAATGCCGATGCCCAGCCACTGCAGGGCCTCGTTGATATATTCCTCGGCACCAGGCACCAGGCGGGTGCTGTCGGTGTCCTCGATACGCAGGATCATGTCGCCGCCATGCTGACGGGCAAACAGGTAGTTATACAGTGCAGTGCGTACACCGCCAATGTGTAGCGGGCCTGTGGGTGATGGCGCAAAGCGCACTCTTACTCTTCGTTCCATTGTCTTTTCTTTATTATATTTAATGTATGATGAATTTTCGGTTTAAAGCAACAAGTCCCTGATGGTGCCCATCGAGGCGAAGTCGGTCTGGTCAACATGGGTGGGCGTGACGGTCACGTAACCCCGCTGTAGCCAGTAGTAGTCGGTGAGTCCTTCTTCCTTGTCGGCGATTTCAAAGTCACCGGTCAGCCAGTAGTAGTCACGTCCCGTGGGGTCCACGCGGTGTTCCCACTCGTTGACCCAGCGGCCCATGTCGCCGGTGGTCACCTTCATGCCGTTGAAGGGCCCATCCATCTTGGGGATGTTCACGTTGAGGCACACGTCCTTGGGCAGACCGCCCTGGAGCACACGCTCGGTCACGTGCTTGACGATGGGCTCGCAGACGCTGGTGTCGGCATCGGCGCTGTAGTCGCCAAAGGAAAAAGCCACACTGGGCACACCGTGAAGGATACCCTCAAAGGCGCAAGCCATCGTGCCGCTGTACAACGTGTTCAGACCGCTGTTGTAGCCGTGGTTGATGCCGGCAAGTACAATATCGGGCATCCTGTCGGCCATGAGCTGGCTCAGGGCGAGCTTGACACAGTCGGCAGGCGTGCCGGTAGCCAGATAGGCGGTGAATCCCTCCTCTCGGGCTATGCAGGTCGTGCGCACCGGATTGATGAAGGTGATGGAGCTCGACTTTCCACTCTGATGCACGGCAGGAGCAATGACAAACACGTCTCCCAAGGTGCGGGCCACCTTGATGAGCGACTGGATGCCGTTGTAGTTGTAGCCGTCATCATTGCTGACGAGGATGAGGGGTCTCTTGTTGTCCATTTGGTTTGTTTTGATGAATTTGGGTGCAAAGTTACAATTTTTTATGGAGAATTGTGAGATTTGGAGTAACTTTGCCCCTGCTAAGTATAAATCTAATCAAATTCAAGAATTATGAGACTGATTATTGAACCGGATTACGAAAGTGTATCAAAGTGGGCTGCAAATTTTGTTGCAAAACGCATTAACGATGCTAATCCTACTCCTGAGAAACCTTTCAAGTTGGGTTGTCCGACGGGCAGTTCGCCACTGGGTATGTACCGCGAGCTCATCGCCATGAACAAGGCAGGCAAAGTGTCATTCCAGAATGTTATCACCTTTAACATGGATGAGTATTGCAACTTGCCCGAAGAGCACCCCGAGAGTTACCACTCCTTCATGTGGAACAACTTTTTCTCTCACATCGACATCAAGCCCGAAAACGTCAATATCCTTAACGGCAATGCGCCGGATCTGGAAAAGGAGTGTGCCGACTATGAAGCACGCATCAAGGCTGCTGGTGGTATCGACCTGTTCATGGGCGGCGTGGGTCCTGACGGCCACATCGCCTTCAACGAGCCAGGTTCATCGCTTACCTCTCGCACCCGACAGAAGACCCTCACCCAGGATACCATCATTGCCAACAGCCGCTTCTTTGAAGGCGACCTGAACAAGGTGCCCAAGACGGCTCTGACCGTGGGCGTCGGCACTGTGATGGATGCCCGCGAGGTGATGATCATCGTCAATGGCCACGGCAAGGCTCGCGCCCTGCAGCAGGCTATCGAGGGCGGCGTTTCCCACATGTGCACCCTGAGTGCCTTGCAGATGCATCCCCACGCCGTCATCATCGCTGATGAGGCTGCCGTCGATGAGCTCAAGGTGAGCACCTACCGCTACTTCAAGGACATCGAGAAGGACAACCTGTAATCCTACAGGTCATAACAATCAACAGTTCACCCTATAGACGCTGTAGTATCTATAGGGTGAATTGTTTGTAGTGGGATAAAAAGTAAAGCTGCTCGAGCCTAACGGCGGGAACAGCTTCAAACGTTCTTGTTGTAAGAGCTCTTGCTTACTTAGCGGGCTCCTCAGCGGGTGCCTCAGCGGGAGCAGCCTCCTCAGCGGGAGCAGCAGCGGTGCTGTCAGCAGCAACAACGGTGGTGTCCTCAGCTACGGGAGCCTCTTCAACTACCATAGTGGTGTCCTCGGTTACCTCAGCCTGCTCGGCATTCTCGGTGTTGGTGCAGGAAATCATGCTAACGCTAGCGATTACGGCAAGAGCCAAAACTAACTTCTTCATTTTCTTTGTACTTTTAAATAATAAAACAATTAATATTCGTTTGTTGAAATCGGGTGCAAAATTAGTACAATTTTTTCACGTGCAAATTTTTTTCTGAATTTTTTTAAATCCGATTTTTGACGACGAAATGAAAAATCAAAAAATTTCTGATATTATTATCTGATAATCAGCAAGATAAAAGAACGGATGCCATTGGAGTGGCACCCGTTAAATTTTGTTAACGCTACGTATAGACCATTAAAATGGGGTCAAATTTGCTCCCGAAATCAGTTGCTGTAGAGGTAGCGTTTGATGCTCCGTTTAGGCGTTTTGTCAAACTCTGTTGCCATCAACTGGATCTTGGCGATGCGTTCATAGGGGGCAACAAGTTTGTTGAGCTCAGTGCGGATTTCCTCCATGAGGTCGGGTAGCTTGTCGCGGGTGACGCCCAGCTGGTCCATGGCGTCATAGTCAGGATAGACGAGGGCCACGAGTTTGCCTTCGCGCATGACCACCAAGCTCTCGCTCACGTAGAGCATGTTGTTCAGTTTGGCCTCGATTTCCTCGGGGTAGATGTTCTGTCCACTGGAGCTCAGGAGCATGGTCTTCAGTCGTCCCCTTATAAATAATGTACCGTCGGCATTCAGGGTACCCATGTCGCCGGTGTGCAACCATCCATCCTCGTGGAGCACCTTGTCGGTGGCTTCGCTGTTGTGGAAGTAGCCCTGCATGACGTTCTCGCCGCGTACACAGATTTCGCCGGGGATGTTCTCCGGGTCATCGCTTAGGATTTTGCAATCCATGATGCCTGGCAGGATGCGTCCGGCACTGTGGGGAACGAACTCGCGCCACGGCGTGTGGCTCACCAGCGGTCCGCACTCGGTCATGCCATAGCCCACGGTGAAGGGGAACTTGATTTTATAAAGGAAGTCCTCGACCTCGGCGTTGAATGGAGCACCCCCGACAATGACTTCCTCAAACTCGCCACCAAATGCCTCAATGAGCTTGTCGCGAATCTTGTCATAAATGCGCCTATCAAGATAGGGCACTGCGAGAGCCCAGCGCAGGGCGCCCCTGCTGATCATGGGCACAATCATCTTGCTGTAAATCTTCTCCAGCACCAGGGGAACAGTAAATACTACATTAGGCTTGACCTCGGCCATCGCCTTAACGAGGATTTTGGGCGAGGGGATGCGGCCCAACAGGGTGATATGTCCTCCCACGGCCAGCGGCACCAGCATGTCGAAGGCGCAGCCGAAAGCATGAGCCAATGGCAAGAAAGCCAGATCCCTGGAGCCCTTGAAGTGCAGTCCTGAGTTGATACCATAGACGATGTTACCTGCTAAGTTGTTGGCGGTGAGCATTACACCCTTGGAGAAGCCCGTTGTGCCCGATGTGTAGTTGATCTCGACCAGCGCGTCGTTGGGAACGTCGGCATAGTGGATGCCATTGCGGTAGAATCCCTCACCATACTTCTTGTTGAAGGCGTCATCCAAGCCCTCATGTGCCTTGGTGATGGCATCCTCTCCCTCTTTCACGGCCAGCAGCTTCATGCCTTCGAGCTGGAAGACTCCACGTACGCGCGGCATTTTCTCAAATTCCAGGTTCTCCCAGATGCTCTTGCTGATGAATAGCATCGTCGCCTCGCTGTGGTTGATGATATGCTGGGCGTCGGCAGGGTTGAATTCCTGCAGGATGGGTACGATGACGGCACCATAGGTGATGGTTCCCATGAATACGGTCACCCAGTTGGGGATGTTCTTGCCGATTAAGGCGATGCGGTCGCCTTGTTTCACACCGCTGTTCTCAAATAGCATGTGCAGCTTGGCGATGTTGCGGGCAAAGTCGCCGTAGGTCATACGTTCACCGGTATTGTAGTCGGTCAATGCGGGCAGTTCCCAGTTGTCGATGAAACTGCGCTCATAAATCTTGATCAGGTTTTCCTTCATCATAGCGTTTAAAACATGATAATGTAAAGATGTGGCAAAGATACGAAAAATATCTCAACCACATCCATTATTGTGATGATAATTGACCATCAAACTATCGGTTGATGGTAAAATTTGAAATCAGATGTCGGGGAACTTGAGGGCGGCGATTTGCATCATGCGGGAGATGTCGAAGTAGAAGCCTTCGGCACTCTTGCCCGCGACGGGCTGGACCTTGATGTAGTCGATGCCTCCGTCAAGGGTCTCGTGGTCGGTGGCAACAAAGCCGAGGAAGTTGATGATGTTGTATTCGTGTTCGGGCGCGATGACAACCCAGGGCTCTTCTTTGGTCCCCTTACCGCTGGACATGATGGCGGCGATGAGACGGTCCAGACGGTACTGGCAGATAGCAGCGCGCGCGTGTTTCTTCTTCTCCTTGAGGACGTAGATGTAAAAATTCATCTGGTTCAAGTCGAACATGTTGTCGTTCAAAGACAGCTCGGCATACTTCTCGATGCTGTCACACTCGGCACGGGAGTGGGGCTGCTTGTAGTAGAGCTGTTCCACCACGTTGCAATAGACGCTCTCGCGGAAAGGGTTGTAATCCTCCTGGAAGGTGTAGCCGTAGTAGAAGTTGCGCCAGGCCTCGATCGACAGCGTGGTGTCGTTGCTGTTGTAGGCCTTCATCAGCTTGGGGTAATAATAGACGTTCTTGGGGTCCTCAATCACGGCCTTGACATGATCAAAGTCCACCTTCTTGATAGCGAACTTACCAGGCTGGGTGCGTTGCGGACCTTCTTGCTCTGTCTGTGCCCATACCGATGCCATCGCCATGAGAGCCATGACGAAGATGAGCAGATATCTGTTGTATTGTTTCATCGTTTCTTGCTTTTGGCCATTGGCCTTCAACCAATAGCCGTAAGTGTAAATTTCAAATTCCTAACTCCTAACTTCTAACTTCTAACTTCTAACTTCTAACTCCTAACTTCTAACTCCTCACTAATCAATGACCATTCCCATGACCGCAATGCACACGATGGAAATGGCGACGATGGCGGGCAGGCACTTGGCGGCAAAATATTTCCAAAACATCGTCGAGGGGTTGAGCATCCATTTGCCAGCAGGCGTGCGGCTGTAGGCCAGCTGTCCCATAGCCGCTCCCAGGATAACACCCAGCACCATGACGCGGGGTGCGAGCATGATGCCTAGCATGCCGCCAGCCATGGATGTAAAACCGATATACAGGTTGCTGGAACGGTTGCCGTCGGGCTCGCCACTGGGTGAGAGATAAAAGAGTCCAACGGTGATCAGCGTAGCGATACCCCAGAAGATGAATGTCATCGTCTTCACGTCGATGGTGTAGCTCAAGTGCATGAGCAGCAGGCCGAGGAACGCAGGCACGGCTGCGACCCAGCGAGGCCACAGCACGAGGAGTATTGCAGCTATCAGACAGATAGCGCCGCCGATGAGTAGTATGGTGTGCATTACCATTGGATAGTCTGTTCTCTATTTATATAACACTTGAGGAGGCGGTTTTATTGCCTTGTTGAGCGGGATTATTGTTTTTTACCGTCACTGGTGCCGTTATAGGACGGCGGAGTCTCATTGCTTTCGCCCTCGGTGGCGGTGGGTTTGATGTCGCTGGGATAGGACACGCGGACGTGGTAAGCGGTACGCAATCGTTCGACAAACAGCTGCTTTACCATCTCTACGTCACGGAAGCTGATGGGCGTCTCGCGCAGCAGTCCGTCGGCAATTTGCCCATCAATGATTTTGCTTACCATGGCGGCGATGGCTTCCTCGCTGTGGTCGCTCATGCTCTTGGTGGCGGCTTCACAGGCGTCGGCCATCATCAGGATGGCGGCCTCCTTGGTCTGCGGATTGGGACCAGGGTAGGAGAATGCCGCACGGTCCACTTCGACGTCAGGGTTCGCCTCTTTGGCCTTATAGTAGAAGTAGCGTGTGATGCCCTTGCCGTGGTGTTGTGCTATCAGGTCCTTGATGACCTTGGGCAGCTTGGCTTCCTCGGCCAGTTTAAGGCCGTTGGCGACATGGTCGATGACAATCTTGGCGCTGTCCTCGGGACGAACCAGGTGGTCATGGGGATTCTCTCCGATTTGGTTCTCGGTGAAAAAGGCTGGATTCTTGGTCTTGCCGATGTCGTGGTAGAGGGCACCAGCGCGCACCAGCTGCATATTGGCGCCAATCTTCAATGCCGCTTCACCACCGAGGTTGGCTACCTGCAGCGAGTGCTGGAAAGTACCGGGACAGTTGGTGGACAGCTGGCGCAGCAGCGGGTTGTTAATATCGGACAGCTCCATGAGGGTCATGGATGAAGTGAAACCGAAGGCTTTCTCCACAATGGGGATGACGAAGACGGCGAACGACAGGATGACGCAGTTGGCAAGGTAGTAGCCGAAGTAGTACTTGTCAATATTGTCAAAGTCGCCCTCGTTGATGAACGTCATGGCTAGGTAGGTGATACAGAAGGCCAAGAAGATGAGTGCGGCACAGCGCACGAGCTGGCTCCTCTTGGTCAATTCTTTGACCGACACGATGGCGATGATGCCTGCCAGGAACTGCATGATGATGAATTCAGCCTGATGACTCGTCGCCACGAGGGAACAGATGAGCACCGAGACACTGTGTGTAAAGAATGAAGTGTGGTCATCAAAGAACGATGACACGATGATCGGTACCAGAGCAAAGGGAATGACATAAAGCATCCAGTACTTGAAGCTCACACAGAGCAGCACACCGATGACAAATACGGTAATGAGCGTGATGAGGAATACCATCTGGCGCAACTGAGCGAAGACCAGTTTACGCATCATCTTCATGAAGAAATAGAAGGCCAGCATCAGTGTGGCCACCATGAGAATCTGCCCCAGCAGCTTGATGGCTTCGTTGGTGTTGCGTTGCTTGTCGCGGCGCGTGAGTTCGTTGTAGTAGCTGTTGATGGCCGAGGCCTTCTTGGGCGTGACTATTTCGCCGCGTGTGATGATGGCTTCACCAGCCTGGACCGTTCCAGGAGAGCGCAGGGCGTTACGCAGGTCCTCGCCCAACCATTTATCGTTCTCCTTAGCATCCACCTTCATGTTGGGAACAAGGAAGAGACTGATGTCCACCGCCTTGAGGGCTTCTTGGACGGGAGCGTTGCCTTTCAGGGAGTCGGTGAGCCAAGTGTAGGCCTGTGCCACCGTCTTCATGTTGGTCGCATCCACCACTTGCAGCTGGTTGTTGCCCACGTTGAAGCGCAACTGTTTGCCAGCGCGGATGTCGTTGGCGGCATCGTTGTCGGTGATACCATCGTCATATAGTTTGGCGACGGCCTGAAGGAGTGCCTGTGACCCAGGACGCCCCGCAATGCTGCGAGACAATAGTGCCAACTGCTGTTCTCCACGTTTGCGGTCAAGGGTGTAGATTTTGGCGAAGTTCTGGTTCACGCTGTCGGTGATGTGCTTGCGGGTAACTTCGTCGAGTTCGATGTCGAACTGGAACCTTGCCTCCAGTCGAGGATGCATCCATGGCTTCCCTTCCTCAAAGCTGGGCGTGTCACTCCCTTCACGGGAGAAGAACAGCACCGTGGAAATGAGGATAATCGACAGCAGCAGTAATGCTATGATGATGATATTGTTTCTTTTCATGTTCCTTTTATGCTTTTAGCCGTGCTGTTTTGTTTTACTTGGTTAGTTCATGCGGGTGGCGTCGTTGACGCCCTTGACCTTCTTGATTTCACGACAGAGGTTGGTGACTACCTTGGCGTCGCTGACGAGCACTTGCAGGTCGCAGTTGAAGACTCCTTGGTCGGAGGTGACGTTCATTTGCTTCATGTTGATGGACATGTTGGTGGAAATGATGTTCACAATCGATTGGAGAATGCCTTTCTGGTCAATGCCCTCGATGTGGATGGTCGCTTGGAACGTGTCGCTGTGGTCTTCCCATTGCGTCTGCAGCAGGCGTGACCCGTGGCTGGCCTTGAGACGAGCGAGGGTGGGGCAGTCCATCTTGTGGACAATGACCTTGTTGCTGTTGGTGAGGAAGCCCACGGTATCGTCACCGGGAATGGGATGGCAACAGGAGGCTATCTCGTAGTTACTCTTGCCGTCGCGGGTGGTCAGGCGATAGATGGACTTGGTGTCGATGGCGGTAGCGGAGTCGTGGGTGGTGGACTTGGGCTCCGCTTTGCCCTTGAAGGGATTGCGGCGCAACCAATTGAATCGTCCGCCATGCTCCTTGTGGGTGAACATGTCCTCGTTGAGGATGACCTCGTTGTTGCCGATCATGCGGAAGAGTTCTTCCTTGTTGCTGGCATTCTGACGTGAGATGGCGAGTGATAGCACCTCGTTGTTTAAGGTGATGTTGTGCTCGGCCAGGAAGTCCATAAATTCCTTTTCACCCTTCTCAATGGTGAGGCGTCGCTCGTGGCGCAAGGCAGAACGCAGGCGCGATTTGCCCTTGGCCGTGACGATAAATTTGTCCCATTCCTGCTTAGGCTTCTGGCTGTTGCTACTGATGATCTCGACTTGGTCTCCGCTGGCAAGTTTGTAGGACAAGGGTTTGAGCTTGTGATTGACCTTACCGGCAATGCAGTGTGTTCCCAAGTCGGTGTGCAGGGTGAAGGCCAGGTCAAGGATGGTCGCACCCTTGGGCAGGGTGATGGTCTCTCCCCTGGGCGTAAAGACGACAATCTCGCTGGCAAACAGGTTGAGCTTAACGGTGTCGAGGAAGTCAATGGCGTTAGGCTCAGGGTCCTTGAGAATGTCGGTGATGGTGCTCAGCCACCTCGAGAGTTCCTCTTCCTCTTCACCTTCGCCAATCTTGTATTTCCAGTGGGCGGCAAATCCGCGTTCGGCGGTGTCGTCCATCTTGCGGCTACGTATCTGTACTTCCACCCAGTTGCCGTCAGGACCCATGACGGTGACGTGCAGTGCGCGGTACTTGTTCACCTTGGGAGTCGTCAGCCAGTCTCGCACGCGGTCGGGGTGCTTGGTATAGACCTCGGTGACCTCGTTGTAAATGTTCCAGCAGATGCGCTTCTCGGCACTCTCGTCATCGCACTCAAAGATGATGCGTGCTGCGTACAGGTCATAGACTTCCTCAAAGGGGATATGCTTGGTCTGCATCTTGTTCCAGATGGAGTAGCATGACTTGACGCGCACGTTAAATTCATAGACCAGGCCCATGTTGTCCAACCGCTCGCGGATGGGCGCCGAGAAGCGGGCAAACAGCTCGTTGCGGCTTTCCTCGCTGGCAATGATCTGTTCCTTGATGCGCTGGTATTCGGCCGGATGGTTGTACTTGAAGCTCAGGTCCTCCAGCTCGGTTTTGATGGCATACAGGCCTAGGCGATGGGCCAGCGGTGCATAGACGTAGAGTGTCTCGCCGGCAATCTTGTATCGCTTGTTGGCGGGCATGGACTGCAGGGTACGCATGTTGTGCAGGCGGTCGGCCATCTTGATGAGCACGACACGCACGTCCTCGCCCATCGTGAGCAGCAGTTTGCGGAAATTCTCGGCCTGCAACGATGCCTGGTCACCGAAGATGCCGCCTGAAATCTTAGTCAGGCCGTCAACGATGCGGGCTATCTTGTGGCCAAACTGTGCTTCAATGTCCTCGACGGTGTAATCGGTATCCTCAACCACATCGTGCAATAGAGCGGCACTGATGCTCGTGGACCCTAATCCGATCTCCTGGATTACGATGGTAGCCACGGCAATGGGGTGCATGATATAGGGCTCTCCAGAGCGGCGGCGGATACCCTTGTGGGCATCGCGCGCAAACTTGAAGGCCTTGTCGATAATCTCCACTTTCTTGCGGTGATTACTTGACAAATAGATATTTAGCAAGTTCTGGTAGGCCTGATTGATCATCTGGTCTTCCATCTCGGGAGTTATATTGTTGTTCTGCATCATGGGTCGTTGTTTTTTTATTTAAACTACAAAGGTAATAAATAGTTTTCAGTTGATGGTTTTTTATCTCGGATTTTTGGCTTTAGCGTGAAAGATAACAAGCCTTGCCAGATCATGACATGGCACTCCTAACTCCTCACTTCTAACTTCTAACTTCTAACTCCTAACTCCTAACTGACATCACCCTTGGCCTTGGCTTTCGGGGCGGACGCCGAGCATGGGGGCGCTGGCGTTGAAGCGGCGACGCCAGTCGGCAGTGGCGGTATGGATCCAGACGTAGCCTTGGCTGATGTTGATCTCGATGGCAGCGTCAATGTCCTGCGGCAGGCGCAGAATGGCACGCACGCGGCCGTTCTGGTCGCATACCTGAATGCCCAGGTTGGTGACCGCCCACAGGTTGCCGTTGCTGTCGAAGGTGATAGTCTGGATGTCAAGGGGACGGGTGTCGTCGTTGTGGAGCCAGTAGAACGGCTCACCGTGGGTGGGCTGACCGTCCATCAGCAGGTATTGCCACACGGTGTTGCCTGGAGTGGTCGGTATGATGGCGATGTTGGTTAGGTCGGGGTAGATGATACGTGTCACGGGTTTGCCATCGGTGCCATTGCCGACTTTTTCCCACCCCTTGTCTTCGTTGGAGAGTATGTCCTTGAGGAAGTCATTCTGTGTCTCTCCCACGACGGGAGCATCGGGCCAGTCACGCCACATCCACTCCATCACTTGAGGGAAAATCTCGGTAGATCGTTTCACGTTGTGGCCTCCGTCGCTCCAGTCGCATTGCACGTCATAGCCGGCAAACTGCAAGGCACTTGCCAGCATCTGATTGCCCTCGTACCAATGTCCGAACAACGGGTTCCAAGCGTCGTTGCTGCCGTCCTGGATGAAGATGCGCAGGGGCAGCGGCTCGGTCTTTCGCACTAGGGCTTGCAGGTCGTTCCCGCCACGCATGGCAACAAAGGTGCCGACGCCAGTAAATACCTTGCCGAACAGGTCGGAACGGTGCCAAGCGGCGTTAAAGGCAGCGATGCCGCCACTGCTCAAGCCGAAGATCATGCGGTCTTGGGACTGGCGAGACAAACGTATGGCTTTGCCTCGCTTGGTCTTCATCTGCTCCACGGCGGGCAATACTTCGGTCTCGAGGAAACGGGCGAACAGGTCCGTTGTGCTGTCAAACTCGTAGCAGCGGTTGTAGCGCAATACCGTGCCCTCTGCATCCTTGATGAGGCCAGGCTGAAGGAACACACCGATGGTGCAAGGCATCTTCCCCGCTGTGATGAGCGAGTCCATGACCTCAGGGGCATTGCATAACACTCCGTCAAGTCCCACATAGAGCGCTGCTGGCCGCTTGCCGTCATATTGATCAGGGATATACACTTGGAATGTGTGTACTGTTCCTGGATAGATGTTGGACTTGTCCAACGTTCCATCAATTAGCACGTGCCCCGCAGTGGCAGCAAGTGTCACCACTGTGAGTGCAAGCAGGAAGATTAATCGTCTTGTAATCATATCTATATCACCATTTAATCAGGTGCAAAACTATGAAAAAAGCAGTAATACTACAAGATTTGTTGAGAGATTTGTTGTTATAGCAAGCGTGCGCTTCCTCAATCGGGGGAGCGCACGCTGTGGTTTGCTTATTTGAATTTGGTTTGTTAGTCGTTTAAAGGACTCGGCAGGCGCCGACGTAGCGGCGGCTGTAGTAGGACTCGGTGTTCTTGCTCTCGGTGACACCGCTGCTGCAGGCCGAGTGGATGAAGTGGAAGGTGTTATCCTCGTTGACCTTGGTCACGATGCCCACATGGCCTACACCGCCACGGCCAGAACGTCCCTGGAAGAACACGAGGTCGCCAGGCTGCAGGTCATTTTTCTTGACACGCACGCCATCGGTAATCTGACCACGTGATGAACGGTCCAACTCAATGCCGAAGCGCTTGAATACGTAGCTGGTAAATCCCGAGCAGTCAAAGCCACGAGGAGAAGATGCACCATAACGATACGGCGTACCGCGGAAACGGTAGGCATACTTAATGACTTGGTCTACAATATTGTTGCGGCTGATTTGTTCGAGTTGTTCGAGTACAGTGCCCTGCTTGCGAGTATCAAGAAGCTGAGCCTGGGCAGAAAAACCTGTAAAGGTGATTGCTAAAAGGATGAATAAAACCGATAAACTTATTTTACTTTTAATAAAACTCATAATATAATATTTAGAGGACTGGAAAATCCGCACATCGGCGGCCTTTTCGTTAGGGGCATCGAGAACGATTTCAATGCCGTGCGCCCTGGTTTGTTGGTGCAAAGGTAGGGCAACCTGCCGACCCGACCAAACATCTTAAACACTTGTAAACATTTAGCAAATTTCCCGGATTTTATCAATTGTTCCACGCAAATCCACTGATAATAGGGGCTCGCAGAGGGCTTGAATGTTTAAATTTTGGAAATGAAAAATGAAAAAGTTTACACTTTTTAACATTAAATGGCATCCTATAAGATTTATTTTTTGAATTTTTGTCACCAAAACTAGCCATCAAGCTCAATAAATTGGCACGCTACATTGCAAAATGTAACGCTAATGGCCGTTTTTATCAAAAAAGTGATTTTTGCGTGTCAAAAAGGGCTTTTTGCAAGCAATTTTCCGTGGAACAATTTCAGTTTTCATGACCCCTGTAATCATGACAGGGGCAGAGGGCCGTAAAGGTCCTTGTGAGCCTTAGCTCCTAGAGCCAGAAAACTTCAGTTGGAGATAAAGTATCCGCCGTTGTTGGCAGTGACGCGATACTGACGCATGCCCACCTTGTTCTTGACGGCAACACCGCTGATAGGACCGCCGGCATTCATCAACGGATCGAAGTGTGAATTGCAGCGTGGGCACACCGCGTCAAAGTTATCGGCGCTGATTGACAGGACGACGTCCGGACTGATCTCAACAGGACATGCCAAGTCGTAGGCCATGGGGCCATCTATGCCCATCATGATCAGCACGCCGCCATATCCAGTGTAGGTGTTTACGTTATAGGGGAAGTTGGATGGGATTCTTTTTTCGCGGTTGAAGATGCGGTAGTCGCCCATGCCGCTCACCCCATAGGTGTTCCATAGGGCATATCCGCTCAGGTCGATGCGCACGGTGTAGTTGGGCAACGTCTTGTTGTCGATGTGTTCACATGCGGTGGCTGTCACGAGCAGGGACAGGGCGGCAATGGCGTGTAAAATCTTGTTCTTTTTCATCGTGGATGGTCATTGTTTTACTATTGTAACGAGAAAAATGGCTGTCTGATTGTATGGAGTCCAATAAAACTGTTAGTTTTTGATAAATCCCCCTATATAATGTATAAATTATAAAAAACTGTGGGTTTTATTTTGTTCTGTCGGCGACTTGCATTAATTTTGCGTCCACAATAACCATTATATAGGCATGGAACCTCTTTTTTCCATTATTACCGTTACCTGGAATGCTGCCAGTGTTATCGTTCCCACTCTAGAGAGTGTGCAGCGACAGACCAGCACGGACTACGAGATGCTTATCATTGATGGCGCTTCCACCGACGATACGCTAAATCTCGTGCGTGGCGCTTCGATTTCGTCGATGCGTGTGTTCAGTGAGCCTGACCGGGGATTGTATGATGCCATGAACAAGGGTATCAAGCTTGCACGTGGCCGCTATATCATATTCCTTAATGCCGGCGACGCCTTTGCCAGTGACACTGTGTTGGCGCGTCTGGCCCAGCTCGCTGCCGGTAACCCAGGAGTCATCTATGGGCAAACCCAACTCGTGGACCAGTCGCGTGAGGTGGTCGGTGAGCGACACTTGACGGCCCCCAAGCGTCTGGGAGTCGATAGTTTCCTGCGTGGCATGGTGGTGTGTCATCAGGCATTTGTCGTGCGTCGTGATTTGGCTCCCGAGTATGACCTGAATTATCGTCTGAGTGCCGACTATGACTGGTGCATCAGGGTGTTGAAGAAGTCGCCCGCCAATGCCTATGCCGGCCGTGTGCCCATTATCAGCTATCTGGCCGATGGCATGACGACGCGGCATCATCGTGCCTCGTTGTGGGAGCGTTACCAAATCATGTGCCGCCATTATGGCGCAGTACGCGCTACATTGGCCCATCTGAGCTTCATCCCTCGTTTCCTGAAACGCCGCCTGGGAGGCAGTGCAAACAGGCAATAGAGTTAGAAGTGAGGAGTTAGAAGTTAGAAGTGAGGAGTTAGGAAGAAAGATGGCTCTATACATTAAATTAAAGAAACTATAAACCAGAAACTAAATATGACCGAAAAGAAATCAGGCAATATCATCACCCGCAACTGGCGACGGTTCAAGTCGTGGTACAAGGGATTGTACCGTGGCCGTCCCTGGTGGGCCAAGACGCTTGCAGCGCTCGGGACGTTTATCGTCCTGTTCCTGCTCTATCTCCTTGCTGTTGATGTCAATCTGCTGTGGCTCTTCGGCAAGTCACCGAGCACCTACAGCATCATGCACCCGCGCAATCCCGAGGCGAGCTATCTGTATAGTGCCGACGGAAAGACTATCGGCAAGTACTATGATGAGAACCGCACCCCGGTCTCCTATGACTCGATCAATCCGCAGTTCTTCAAGGTGCTTATCGATACCGAGGACGAACGTTTCTATCGTCACCACGGCATTGACTTCAGTGGCTTGGGAGCCGCGGCCAAGGACATGGTGCTCCATGGCCGTCCCCGTGGCGCGAGCACCATCACGCAGCAGCTGGTGAAGAACATGTTCCGCACCCGCAGCGACTATTCGACAGGCCTGCTGGGCTACATTCCAGGAGTGAAGATGCTCATCATGAAGAGCAAGGAATGGATCATCGCCACCAAGCTGGAGATGTTCTATAGCAAGCAAGAAATCCTTGAGATGTATGCCAACACGGTCGACTTCGGAAGCAATGCCTTCGGCATCAAGACGGCAGCCAACACCTATTTCAAAACCACTCCACGTGAACTGAAGATTGAGGAGAGTGCCGTGCTCGTTGGCCTGCTCAAGGCAACCAGTACCTATAATCCGCGTATCAATCCCAAGAACAGCTTGCGCCGCCGTAACCAGGTGCTCAAGAATATGGTTGAGCATGGTGACTTGACCCAGGCGCAATATGACTCGATTTCCTCGTTGCCCATCGACTTGAAATATACGCTCGAGGCCAACTATGACGGCGTGGCTCCCTACTTCAGGGAGGCGGTAGCTCGTGAAATCGAGGATATCGCCAACGCACAGGGCCTGAAACTTGACTTGGAGCGCGACGGCTTAAAGATCTACACCACGCTTGACTCCAAGATGCAGGAGTATGCCGAGCAGGCAGTGAGCGAGAAGATGAAGGTGGTTCAGCAGAACTTCAAGAGCCACTGGGGAACACAGGACTGCTGGCTGGACGACAACAACCAACCCATTGCAGGCTTTGTCGAGGACAAGGCACGCAACACGCCCATCTACCATGAGCTGCTGGCGCGTTACCCCAATGATCTGGACTCCGTCAATTATTATATGAACCAGCCCCACATGGTGCACCTGTTTGACTACGAGAACGACTCGCTCTACATGGAGATGAGTTCGATGGACTCGGTGCGCTACATGTTGCACTTCATGCACTGCGGATTCGTAGCCATGGAACCGAGCAACGGCCATGTCAAGGCATGGGTCGGCGATGTGGACTTTGACACGTGGAAGTATGACAAGGTGCGGGCTAAGCATCAGCCTGGTTCGACGTTCAAACTCTTTGTCTATGCCATGGCTATGGAGCGGGGATTGATGCCCTGTGACCGCCGTCCCGACGAGTATATCGACACGCTGGTCTATAATGAAGATAAACAGGAAATGGAGCACTGGCGCCCCACCAACGCTAACGGTACCTTCAGCGGTGCCGACATGACACTGCGAGGAGCCTTTGCCCAAAGTATCAACAGCGTCACCGTGCGTGTTGCCAGTGAGGCCGGTTTCAGCGAAATCGCCCAGCTGGCCCGCGACATGGGCATCAAGTCGCCGATGGAGCCCAAGCCGGCCCTGTCGTTAGGTGCCAGCGACGTGGACTTGGTGGAGCTGGTCAATGCCTACTGCACAGTAGTCAACGACGGCATGATGCATAATCCGGTCATCGTCACTCGCATCGTTGATCGTGACGGCAAGGAGATTTACCATGCCCCTGACCACCAGAAGCAGGCGATGTCCTACCGCTCAGCTTGGCTCATGCAGCAGATGCTCATGGCTTGCCGCACCGATGCCGGTGGCACCGCCATGGCCCTCAATGGCTATATCACACGCCCCCTCTATGACGTGGACTTGGGTGGCAAGACGGGCACGAGCAACCGCCACGCCGATGCCTGGTTTGTCGCTGTCTCGCCAGGACTGGTGTGCGGCTCATGGGTCGGTGGCGAGTACCGCCAGATCCACTTCCGCTGGGGTGCCCTGGGGCAAGGTAGCAAGACGGCATTGCCCATCTGCGGCCGCTTCCTGCAACTTGTGCTGAGCGATCCGCAGTTCCAGAAGTATCATCAGCGCTTCCAACCCTGCAAGGAGCCCATCGATGCCGCCTTGTATTCGGGCTGCTCATCGATTGCCCCGGTCGAGGAGCTTGACTCGACGCTGCTGTTCGACGAGGATAGCCTCGCCATCCCCTTGACCGACGACTTCAATCCCGACGAGAAACTTGAGGAACCGTCGGCCAGTCCTGATTCTATCTAGGCAAGAAAAATATTTGACAACGAATAACGCTGCTTGCGGGCTGATAATCATTACTGGCCCGCAAGTTTTTTCGTTAGTTAGTGGCCAAAGTGTAAAATAATTAGACACTTTTTTGTCAAAAAATGGAATTTGGCGGTTTTTCCTGCAAAATCGCTTGTTTGAGAGTTTTGTGGATAGTAAATTCGTGGTCATAAATAGTTTAACCATTAAAAAACTTGATGACAATGAAAAAGCTACTCTTATCTCTTATGTTGCTGGTCGCAGCCACAGTGACCGTTTGCGCCCAAGATGTGCCTGTACAGACCGAGCCTCCTGTCATCGTTTGTGATGTAGATGAGTGGTTCGGTGTCGCTAACATTTTTGCATATGGTGAGGGTGAAGTTCATCTTTATATTGGCGACACGGAGGTCGAGAATCCCTACAGTGTTAGTTCCCCCGACTGCTATGGATTGATTATGGACGTAGTCGCAATAGCTCACGTTGAGGGTCAAATTGATGGTTTATCAACCGCGGAGTGCATCATTCCTAGTGCCACAACTCTGATGGGTGATATTGTTATCGGCGATGTCGAAGAAGATGGCAGAATTTTCGTCGCCTACATCGGTGGCAACGAGCCCGTATTCCTCTATGTTACCGTTAACGGCATGGAGACAGAGGTCATTAACAACTATATCACAGTTGGCGAGGGCGAGAGTGTTATTGACGTTCAAGTCTTTGGCGGACGGACGTGTCAAAATGAGGCTGCATCAAAGACTGTGACCTATACGGTAACACCTTCTGAGCCGTCTGACTATCCGAACTTCAAGTTCACTACCGATGAGTATGAGTTGTACCGCTTTGATGTAACGATCGAGAGTCCATCATCTGAGGCAGTCCTTTATTACAGATATGCCGCTGATCCCTGGGTTCCTGATATCGAGAGCGCCGAATGGAGTTGCGTTGAAGGAGGACATTGTATGCTTTCCTTCGATTGGCGTACTCAAGAGTATCAATTCATTTTCCAAGCTTATGCTGTGGAACCGGGGAAACTGCCAAGCCCGACAGTGGAAGCTAACTTCGCCAATAGGTACGACCTATACAGAAGATATGTGAAGAATTATGATTTCATGGTTGATGGTATTTATTATATGAAATTGACTGATTCAACTGTCGCTGTGTCATCCGAAATGATTGAAACCACCCATGGCATTGATCTTTTATTCCCAGATCAGTATAATGGTCGTCCCATTACGTACTATTATGGTGACGTGATCATTCCATCCACTGTTGAGTATGGCGGCACGACCTATACTGTAAAGAGCGTCAATCCGTTTGCATTTGTGGAAAGTGAATTGTCGAGCGTGGTGTTGCCTAACACGATTACCACGATTGGCAAGGGCGCATTCTACGGAACCACGATTTCAAGCCTAGTTCTGCCTGAGGGACTCATCGAATGTGGCATCGCTGCATTTGCGGATTGTAAGGGCTTGTCCGAGGTGGTGATACCCAATGCCCTCACATCAATGTCGGCTTCGATGTTCCTGTGTTGCGAAGATTTGACGAGCGTGACCATCGGTCAATCGGTCACTATCGTCAATGAAGGTGTATTCCTTGGCTGCCCATCCGTAGCCAAAGTTGTTTGTCTGGCCCCGACGCCGCCGATGCTTGATCTTATTTCCAACGCATTTGAAACCTATCATTCGGCGACACTGTTCGTTCCCAATGAGTCGCTTGAGGCTTATCGTGCCCATGAGGAGTGGGGACAGTTTTATCGCATCGTGCCGTTCCTTGGTGCTGGCCCAGGTGACGTGAACGGTGACGGCAAGATTGCCATCAGCGACGTGACCAACCTGATCAACCAGTTGTTGGCAAGCGGTGAGATGCCTGCCTTCTGCGACGTAAATGGTGACGGCAAGGTGTCAATCGCCGACGTGTCAACCCTGATTGAGATGCTGCTCAACGGAAATTGATTCTCTGTAGCAGACTCAACGATGTATTTAACCGTTTGACCTTATTATACTTTACGACAATGAAAAAGAAACTGCTTATAATGTTTTTGCTGGTTGCAACTACTATGACCATGTTTGCTCAGGACGAGTTGGAGCAGACAGCTCCGCCTGTGATTACATGTTATTCACCAGACATAGACTTGTATCCCGATGAACTGAATGTTTACACTTCAATTACCATCGAGAATGCTAATGAAGAGTACGACGCTGTTATTTACTATGGGATAGCTGAATACTGGAGTTATGACGAATATATGGAATGGTACACTTACGACGGACTACCTATAACGTTTTATCCAGGCCAGTATACCGTTAAGGCCTATGCTGAAGCTCCGGGAAAAGCACCAAGTGAAGTCGTTACCATGACATTTGTGGCAATGGCGGTTCCAGAATTAGTATATCTCTATGATTTTATAGTGGATGGTATCTATTACAGGTATCGTGGCAGTGATGAGGTTTGGGTGACGACCGAGGGTTTGGAAAGCCATGACTATAACCCTTGGCCCCATCCCCATTCTCTTTGTTACTCTGGAGATGTAGTGATTCCTGAAAGCGTTGAATATGAAGGGAAAACTTATAAGGTGACAGGTATTTATAATGAAGCCTTCTGGGGATGTAATATGACAAGTCTTGACTTGCCCTCGACATTGACTGACATCTGGGAGTATAATTTTGTGGGTGGTTCTGACGAGGTGAAATGCGTTATCTGCAGGGCTGTCACTCCACCTAATGTAGCAGAAAAATACTACGGAAATCATTTTGGGTCGGGCCAGACGCTGTTTGTGCCGGCCGAATCACTACAGGTTTACCGCAACCACAAAGAGTGGCGCCATTTCGGACGCATCGTGCCGTTCTTGGGTGCAGGTCCTGGTGACGTGAACGGTGATGGCAAGATTGCCATCAGCGACGTGACTGGCATCATCGGGCAGTTGCTTGACGGAGGCGACATTCCCGCCTACTGTGACGTGAATGGCGATGGCAAGGTGACAATTGCTGATGTCACTGCCCTCATCAATATGCTGTTGGGTAAAAACTGATTTTCCGTAATTGTTATAGTGCTGAGGGTGCCGCAGTTTTTCGGGCTGTGGTGCCCTCTTTTCTGCTCTTGTGCCACAAGGCTCTATACCATGCGGGCATCGGTGGCGAGGAGGCGGTGGCCCAGGCGGCAGTAGATGCACTTGCGGGCCTCGCAGTAGTTGCGGCGCAGTTGGATGAGGGCTTGGCTGGTGAGGGCATCGTCACACTTGATGCCGGCGTTGCGGAACATCGTTACGATGCTGTTTTGCTCGGGGCGCAGGTCCTCAAGCAGGGCGATGGCGCGGTCGGTGAGGCTGTAGTCGTCGGTGAGCTCGCCACGGGCATACAGTAGCGGGGCAACGGTGTTAATGAGCACTACGTCGATGCTACTGCCCGAGAGGGCACGGCCTGCACTTGGTGAAGGCTTGCCGAAACTGTAGTGTGTTGTCCAGTAGCCGCTCAGTTCGATATCAAACAACTGGCGCAACTCATCGGTATCCTTGGCCTCCAAGACATTGTTCATCAGGTTGAAACCACCCTGGACAAACTGGGCAAGCAGGGCGATGCGGCGGTAGGGGAAATTCTGGGGACGGCTGCGGAACAGGCGCCATGCCGTTCCCTCGATGGGGCGTAGCGAGAACTTGTTGGCGAGGAAGGCGTATTCCCGCATCAGTTGCTGGTAATAGGGCTCGTCGCTGTGGGCTCCGTTCAGCAGCCCTGACTGGCCGAAGAGCAGTGCCTCGACCTGGAGGATGGAGTCGCTGTGTTTGTGCAGCAGGCGCAACGGCGTGATGCGAGCCAGCCGTTCCATGGCATCGCCGTTGATGCCGAAGCCCAGCGTCCTGGCCAGCAACACATAGCAGATATCTTCCCAGCTGCCATTGTAGCGGTCATATAGTTCCCGCACGCGGTCCACCTTGCCGTGCAGGCGTTCCATCGCAAGAGCCTCGATCCACTCGGTGACTGTGAGCGACGGCACTTCTCCCAGACGTGCGGCACAGGGCAGTTCCACTTGGGCGTTCACCAGCCTGTCATAGCACTCGTTGAAGCGTGGCGACACCTGCAGGACCACTTGGGGAATGCGTTCGCCATTGATGCGGGTGACGGGAGCATCGTCCTTCTCGACGACGTGCAGGATGACGCTGTCGTAGGCCGGGTCCTCATCATGATGGTGGCGTTTCCAGTCGCTGGCGCGCACGTGGATTTCGACGTTGCCCACCCACAGGTGGCCGTCAATCTCCACCTTGGCGTTAAAGAAGTCGGGACCCGCGTCGGTGTTGAGCAGGCCTGGGTCGATGACGCGCACCTTGCGGCCGTCGTTGGTCACCATGTCCTCGCTCAGCCACAGCTTGTGTTGCCAGATGTATTGCAAGAGCCCTTCCATTCTTTAATGCTTAAGTTAATTAACTCCTCACTTCTAACTCCTCACTTCTAACTCCTCACTTCTAACTCCTCACTCCTAACTCCTCACTTCTAACTCCTCACTCCTCACTCCTCACTCCTAACTCCTAACTTCTAACTTACCAACCGGGTTGATAGAGGATGAAGTGGGAGTCTTCGTAGATAACATGGTACTTCCCGTATTCCAGGAATCGGTTGAGCACTTCCAGCTTGCGGTTGTCGCGGTAGGTGTTCTGCTGGTCGCCGTAGCTTGTCCTGAAGTTCTCCATCGGTTCACTCCAGTACGGTCCCAGCGTACTGAACTTCTGCTGCAGGATGAGCGGGAAGCCAATTTTGGGCGCTTTGGCCAGTTTCTTCTCAAGCATTGAGGCGCTCAGTTGCTCTACCCATGAGCAGCCGATGTAGGGGCGCGTGTGGGTGAGGTAGTTGATCATCGGGATGCTGCCGTAGGCCATGAGCACAGTACCCGGCTTGACGTGCGGCTCGATGCCGTGCAGCATGGTATTGATTACGAAGGCGCGCTCGCGGGTCGTGTAGATGTGGGCAGCGCGGGGATTGTCCACGGTGTAGCGCTTCTCCCACAAGGGGCCGCCGTCGAAGTAGGCTCCGCCGGTTACCATGCGCAGGGCGCACACTGCAATCAGCACCAGCGGGAAGGCGATGCGGCTGCGGTGCAGCCACCACAGCATGGCGACAGGAGCGATGGCCCATGCGACGATGGTTCCATTGTTATAGGCGCCGTCGCTGCCCAGCGGCATCACCAGCATCATACCGATGCCCAGCAACGCCATCCAAGTGATGCCACGGCGGTCACGCCAATTCTCCACCATGACCATGATGCCACCCACCAGGCACATCAGCCACACGGGCTGCAGCGGGTGCATCCGATATACAAACCACACAAAGGCCGCAATGGCGATGCCCTTGAGTCCCCACATGAGAGCCTTGTTGCCCACCTGCTTGTGTGCCCACCAGTACAGGAGTACGGGAACCCCCAACTTGACGGCTGTCCAGAGTTGGGTGCCGTAGAATTTGAGTTGGGTGAGAATCATCTGGGAGGTGGTATGGGATGCCGTTCCCGTGTCATCGTTGGCAATCGAGCGCAGGTCATGCATGACGCTATAGAACGCAGTGCGGTGCAGTTCGGGCATAAGACAGATGGTCAAAATCACTGCCAGAGCCGCACAAGCCAAAAAGACGAGGCAATAGGTGACCATGCGTTTCCAACCATGGCGTCCCCGCTTGTCGCACAGCCACATGATAATGGGCAGCAAGGCCATCGACAGGCCCAGTACATTGGGGATGCGTACCAGGATGTTCAATCCCGCCAGGACGCCCGCCAGAGCGACCATCAAGGTGCTGTTTCGCTCCAGTCCTCGCCATAGCAGGGTGATGGCAAGCACGTAGAAGACGATGGTGCACAGGTCGTAGCAGAAGGTGTAGGGTGGGGCGATGAACGATGCGACGACAAGGGCACAGCCCAGGGCGATGGCCCGTTCATCGACATGACGGCGCAGGGCGTAATACAGGATGATGGCACACAGCGTGTTGAACGCCACGCCCAGCAGTCGCATCCCGCATATACCCATCGACGGGAACAATGACTGGAACGCGCCGCCGATCACGCCGTTCAGGTAATACATGAAATTATACTCTACACTCCCGGGGTGGGTGAAGATGTTGTCATAGAAGGTGAGGTAAAACCCCGCGTCGGCGATGTCCATGCCGAAGAATACACCCAGCATCTGGTACAGCACCAGCACGAGCAGGACAGCCCAGAACAGACGTCCCGGATGACGGCGGGTGTTCGGTAACTGCTCCATCGTGGTCTTGAAATCGCCCAGGTAGGCCTTGTCGGCATGGGCGAGCATCACACGGTCGCCACCGCTGTCGCCGTAGGCTACCAGCTCGCGCTGCTCCACGTCGGGCACCGCCTCAACGATGCGGCGCCATTTCTCGGCTCCGTTGCAGTTGGGGCAGGCAAAACGTCCCGTCAGCCTGCCGTCGGCATCCACCTCCATCTCGGTGGAGAGTATGGTCACATTCCTGTCCTTGAACCACGGCTTGACCCAGTCGATGATACTCGCTGTCACGACCAGCACCTGATCGCCGTTCTCGAGGGCGGCATTCATGGCTTGCTCCGCCTCGGGACGCGTCAGCGTGGACTGATAGTGGGCCGCGAATTGTCTGCCCAGGGCTTGGAACTCCTCTTGCGGCATCCCTTTGACAAAGTGGCTGATGAGCCTTTCCTTGGCCTGGCCGCCACGCAGCAGTCGTAGCTTGAACAGCACCAGCCACGGCAGGCACAGCAGCAGCCCCCACCAGTAACGCCACTTGCCGAAACTCCACTTCAGGAACAACGGCAGCGAGTCGCTGAGGGTATAGGTCCCGTCAAAGTCAAATGCAACAACGCGTCTCATTTTTTTCAGTTTTTGGACCCCTTGTAGTATATAGTGTCTAATGACTAACGTCTAGTGTCTAAAGTCTAACATCTTATATTACAAATAGATGATCACGAGGAACGTGATGAACCATCCCAGCAGGCACAGCTGGATGAAGCGGTCGCGGAACAGCACCTTGGTGGGGCTGCCGCTGCGGTTCTCCACGATGGTGAGCTGCAGGTAGCGCAGGATGCCCGCCAGGACAAACACGGCAGTGCAGTACACATAGTTGCTGCCGAAGCGTGCTGCGACTTCATCACTCATGGTGTACATCATGTAGGAGACGATGGTCACCGTGGCAACGAGCGTGAGCGTCATGTTGACAAACTGCAGGTTGTAGTTGGCGATGCCGCGGCGCACGGTGGTTCCCGTCTCGGTTTGAATCATCACGTCGTCGCGCCGTTTGCCCAGCACCAGGAACAGGGCGAGCAGGAAGGTCATCACCACAATCCACTGCGATGGCACGATATCGCCGGTAATGGCACCAGCCAGCACGCGCATCACATAGAAGGAAGCCACCACCAGCATATCTATCAGGCTCACGTGTTTGAGCCACAGGCTATAGGCGACGTTCAGTGCCATGTAGCCCAGCAACAGCCATATCAGGTCAGGAATCAGCCACAGTGTGAGGCCCACGGCAAGCAAGGCACACAACGCCATGGCAGCCCATCCGGCACCCACGCTCACTGCCCCCGAGGCGATGGGGCGCTTGCACTTCACGGGATGCTGGGCATCGGCCTTGCGGTCCAGGATGTCGTTCAGACAATAGACTGCGCTCGCCGCCAGCGAGAAGATGACGAAGCACAATGCCGTGAGCGCAAGCAAGTTGACGTCGGTGAACTTCTTGTCAAAGAACAAGGGCAGGAACACAAACACGTTCTTGCTCCATTGCTTGGGACGCAATAATCTGATGATGGGTGGCAGCATATCCTTAAGTTTTTCTTGTTCGTTTTACAAAGGTAATGCTTTTCAGCGAAAAAAAGAAAAAAATCATTTTTTCCTAAAAAAATTTGGTCAGGTCAAAAATCCGACGTATCTTTGCAGTCACTTTTGAAAAGGTACCTTAGCTCAGTGGTAGAGCAGTGGACTGAAAATCCGCGTGTCCCTGGTTCGATCCCCGGAGGTACCACTTCAAAAAACAAGACGACCGACTGCCCACGCAGCCGGCCGTTTTTTTTCTCTTTTTTCTTTTTTTTCTCTGCGCACACGTGGCCTCACGCTAAGCCGCAAAGCCGCTAAGTCTTATATTATTGCTCGCAAGTGCTCGCAAGAAATTGAACAAAATTATTATTTGCCATGCAGTGGGTTCACGCTAAGTCGCTAAGCCGCTAAGTTTTGATGTCATTGCTCGCAAGTGCTCGCAAGAAATTGAACAAAATTATTCTTTGCCACGCAGTGGCCTCACGCTAAGTCGCAAAGCCGCTAAGGGTTGATGTGATTGCTCGCAAGTGCTCGCAAGAAATTGAACAAAAATATATTTTGCCTCGCAGTGGTCGCAAGTAAACGCTGTCTTACTTTTTTCTCATTTTTCTTTGCGCGTGCGTGTGTCATTGTCGGTTTTGAGGTTTCGCATTTAATGAATTGTTGTCATATCACGGAATTTTACTACCTTTGCCATTGCTTGTTAGAGCGCTATAAGCAACTGCCAAATACTGTGCCGTTACCACAATCGCTCCAAAGGCAACAAATAATAGCATGCATATAATAAGTGCGGTGCAGCCGAGGGTTGAGGTCGGTTGCACCGCGTTTGTTGTTTAAGTTGTTTGAGTTGTTTTTAATTAATGTGAGTTCGGTGAAAATAAGTTGCTGATACTTGGGCTCCTCCCCTTTGTAAAAGGGAAACTCCTCCCCCGCCTGGGGGGAGGTGGCACGAAGTGCCGGAGGAGGGGGAGAGGGCAGAGGAGTATGATTTGCTCTCGAATCACTTCTTCTTGGGGCATCAACGCCCCCTGGCCCCCTCTAATCTTAGAGGGGGAACTGCTAACTCTCTGATTGACAATCAATAGTTTCATCGAACTCACGTTAATTATGGCATCGTTCCGCAGGGAATAGTATTTGTTGTATTTGTTGTTTTCAAAAACAGGCGGGCGGATGCCTTGAGAAGAATCAGATTAATCAGTTGTTTTCAAGAAAGGCGGGCGGATGCCCTCAGAAGAATCAAGCGACCGATTACCCGCGCAGCCGTCTGTTTTTTTAGTGTCTATGTGAAATATGCACGCCTGTGATGAAAATTGAAAAAATTTTTATTACCTTTGTGGGCAATACTTTAAATCAATGATTTTATCAACTAATTATTATTTCTAAACATTCTGATTATGAAACAACTATCCCGTTTTTACATCTTGTTGCTGGCCCTCCTGTTGCCCGCACTCGCCTCGGCATTCGACTTCCAGGTCGATGGCATCTGTTATAACATCAACGGCAACGAGGCCACCGTGACTTCCAAAGGTGATTATTATGATATGTTTTTTGTTGGGTATTTAGGCGCTGTCGTCATCCCGCCCACGGTCACCCACTATGGAATCACCTACCCGGTAACTTCAATCGATGAAATTGCCTTCTATTGTTGCGAAGGTCTGACCAGCGTCGACATCCCCAGCTCGATAACTAAGATCGGTGACTTTGCGTTCGGGAACTGCCCTGCGCTGACCAGCATCGTGGTAGAAAGTGGCAATCCAAGGTATGATTCGCGCAACAACTGCAATGCAATTATATCGACCGCCGATAATACTTTAATTGCTGGCTGCAAGAACACGATGATCCCCAACTCGGTAACTTCAATCGGTGAGAGGGCGTTCGAGGGCTGCCATGGTCTGACCAGCATCGTCATCCCCAACTCGGTGACTGCTATCGGTAACAAAGCGTTCTACAACTGCGATGGTCTGACCCGCATCAATATTCCTAACTCGGTGACAGTTATCGGTAACAATGTGTTCGAGAACTGCGATGAGTTGGCCGGCATCGTGATAGAAAGTGGCAATCCAAGATATGATTCGCGCGACAACTGCAATGCAATTATTGAGACCGCCGATAATACGTTAATTGTTGGCTGCAAGAACACGACTATCCCCAACTCGGTAACTACAATCGGTAACTTTGCGTTCTGTTACTGCTGGGGGCTGACCAGCATCATTATTCCTAACTCGGTGACTGTTATCGGTAAATGTGCGTTCGAGGGCTGCATAGGACTGACCAGCGTCGAGATCGGCAACTCGGTGACTTCTATCGGTAGATATGCGTTCTACAACTGCCAAGGTCTGACCAGCATCAATATTCCTAACTCGGTGACTGAAATCGGTAACAATGCGTTCTATTGTTGCGATAGGCTGACCAGCATTGTCATCCCCAACTCGGTGACTTCAATCGGTAACGAGGCGTTCAAGAACTGCTGGATGCTGGCAGATGTGTATTGCTACATTGCTGACCTCTCGGGCGTATCGTGCGGGAATGAACAATTCTATAAGGAATATAATGGTGATTACTCTGGTCGCACGCTGCATGTGCTGCAGGGGACGGCCGATGCCTACAGGGCTGACAAGAACTGGTATCCCTATTTCGGCCGGATTGTGGATGACTTAATCCCTGAAAGACCAACTGGTGACGTGAATGGCGACCGAGAGGTCAATATTGCAGATGTCAATGCCGGCATCGACATCATCCTGAATGGTAGCGAGAATCCCAGCGGTGACGTGAACGGTGACGGAGAAATCAACATCGCCGACGTGAACGCTGTCATCGACATCATCCTGGGCGGCTCCTGGAATTAAAATTCCAATAAAACCTGAGTGATATCCCTCATGCTCTCCTTGGGGCGTGAGGGAATTTTTTTTATTAGTGTCCGGGGAAAATCCAGTATCCTATTATAAAGGTCTCGGTATAAGCTAATTGGATGGAATGATTAGATAAGGGGCTTACTTTAAGGGCCTGTAATAGGCGAGAGTTACTACTGGTCGGATTCGAGGGGACGGTTCCTGAGTCCAAAATGCAAAGCATTTTGTTACACAGAAACCGTCCCCGAGTAGTTGCCCTAAGGGCAACTTTTGGACACTCACATTAATCCCAGTTGTTTTCCTCGGACACCAATATTTTTTTTTAGAGAAGGACCTTAGGCGAGCACAGGAGAGGGAAAATGTAGAAAAATGAGAAAAAGGAGAAAAATCTTTATTAACTTTGTGGGCGAAACCTTTAATCAAAGATTCAATTAACCGTTATTTATTTCTAAACATTCTGATGATGAAACAACTCTTCCGCTTTTCTGTAATGCTGCTGGCAATCCTGTTGCCCGCACTCGCCACGGCCGCCGACTTCGCGGTCGATGGCATCTGTTACAACATCAAAGGCAACGAGGCCGCCGTGGCTTCCCGACGTGTTCCTGGTTTTTTATTTATCGGGTATTCAGGCGCTGTCGTCATCCCAGCCACCGTTACCTATGATGGAACCACCTACCCTGTAACTTCTATCGAAGCCATTGCGTTCTGGGGCAGCACTGAGCTGACCAACGTCGACATCCCCAACTCGGTAACTGAGATCGGTCAAGAGGCGTTCGGAAACTGCCCTGGGCTGACCAGCATCGTGGTAGACAGTGGCAATCCCAGGTTTGATTCGCGCAACAACTGCAATGCAATTATCGAGACCGCCGATAATGAGTTGATTGCTGGTTGCAAGAACACGATTATCCCCAACTCGGTAACTAAGATCGGTAACTTTGCGTTTGAATGCTGCGGCAGTCTGACCAGTATCGTCATCCCCAACTCGGTAACTGAGATTGGTCACTATGCGTTCTATAGTTGCGACAGTCTGACCAGCATCGACATCCCCAACTCAGTTATTGAGATTGGTTACGGGGTGTTCGAGGATTGCCCTGGTCTGACCAGCATCGTGGTAGAAAGTGGCAATCCAAGATATGATTCGCGCAACAACTGCAATGCAATTATCGAGACCGCCGATAACACATTAATTTATGGCTGCAAGAATACAATTATCCCCAACTCAGTAACTACTATCGGTGACTATGCGTTCTCTGGTTGCCATGGTCTGACCAGCATCGACATCCCCGACTCGGTAACTGAGATCGGTTTCGGGGCGTTCGAAAGTTGCACTGGTCTGACTAGCATCGTCATCCCCAACTCGGTAACAGCAATCGGTGGCGATGCGTTCAATAATACAGCATGGTACAAAAACCAACCAGACGGAATGGTCTATGCCGGCAAGGTCGCATATAAGTATAAAGGCACGATGCCAAGCGGAACGAATATGACTTTCAAAGAAGGCACATTAGGCATTGCTGGCTATGCGTTTGAGGACTGCACTAGGCTGACCAGCATCGTCATCCCCAACTCTGTAACATCTATCGGTGACGGGGCGTTCTATAATTGCAGTGGTCTGACCAGCATCGTGGTAGAAAGTGGCAATCCAAGATATGATTCGCACAACAACTGCAATGCAATTATCGAGACCGCCTCTAATACATTAATTGCTGGCTGCAAGAACACGACTATCCCTAAGTCGGTAACTGCTATCGGTGACTTGGCGTTCGCGGGCTGCGATGGCCTGACCAGCATCGTCATCCCCAACTCGGTAACATCTATCGGTGACATGGCGTTCGCGTTCTGCGATGGCCTGACCAGCATCGTCATCCCCAACTCGGTAACTGAGATCGATTACTTTGCGTTCTATGAGTGCTTTGGGCTGACGGATGTGTATTGCTACATTGCTGACCTCTCGAGAGTATCGACCGGGTATGAACCATTCTATTTGGAGGGTTATGATTACTCTGGCCGTACGCTGGCTGATGCCTATCGGGCTGACGAGAACTGGTATCCCTATTTCGGACAGATTGTGGAAGATATCATTATGGGCGACGTGAATCGTGACCTTGAGGTCAATATCGCAGATGTGAACGTCGCCATCGACCTCATCTTGGGCGGAAATGGTAGCACTATTGCTGCCGACGTGAATGGTGATGGCGAAATCAACATCGCCGACATCAACGCTGTCATCGACATCATCTTGGGCGGCTCCTGCAATTAGATTTAACTGGTTGTCAAAATGGCAACAGAGATTGAGACTTGGTGATTCCATTAAAAACATGAAGCGACCGACTGCCCGCACAGCCGGCCGTTTTTTGTTGAGTGATGCTGGTTTTTCATCCGTTCATCCGTTCGTGCGAATGGGCACGTGATGGTGACGTTGACCTTGTTTCTCACTTTTTCACGTATAGTTGAACGAACGAATAAGGGCTGTTCACTGTCTAATTTTTTGACACTTTTTCTTTTTTTTCTTGACGAATGGCTCTCTTGCTGGTGAAAGGCTTGTTTTCTTTCAAGTCTTCAATTATCTTTGCGACAGCAATCAACAACTCGAAATATCCAAACCGTAGATGAAATACCTTATCACTTCCACGATCCTGCTGTTGGCACTGTTATTGCCAGCTGCAGCCGCAGCAAATCCAATAACGCCGCAGCAAGCACAACAGAACGCTTTGTCTTTTATGGAGAGTAAAGGCAAGCGTTTCGACACTTCGGCCTTGCGTCATGCCCCGTCACAATCATCATCGACATCGAGCTACTATGTGTTTAACATTGGTGTCAACGACGGCTATATCATCGCGTCGGGCGATGACTGCGCTCCGGCGATTCTCGGCTATGCCGATTCAGGTCACGTGGACATCGATAGCTTGCCCGAGAACATGAAGGGCTGGCTGGAGGAATATGCACGGCAGATTCAATTCATGCAAGAGAAGGAATTCCCTTCGTCCCATCCATCTGGATTGACCTCAAATCTTGCTCCCATTTCTCCGTTATTGACAACAAACTGGGGACAGGATTATCCTTATAATCTGAATTGTCCGGACTTTTTCGGATATGGTCAATGCATAGCCGGGTGTGTGGCTACGGCAATGGCTCAGGTGATGTATTATCATCGCAGTAATTCAGTAGACCGGACAACGGCTACCATTCCTGCATATACTTGTAGCCGGAAATGGGATTTTGGATACGGCCCCCAACAAATAAGCGTTGCTGCGATTCCTGCAGGAGCTTTTATTGACTGGGATGGTATGGTTGATTATTATCACGGTTATGAGACAGCTAGACAGAATCAGGCCGTAGCCAATCTGATGAAGTATTGTGGTGCCTCAGTCCAGATGGATTATGCTGATAGATATCATGATGGCTCAAGTGCATATTCCTCAAGAGTCCCCGATGCATTGAAATCATACTTCAATTATAATAATGGGACATCATTATTGAGTCGTAACGACATCTCCTCTGACAACGAATGGAATAACTTGATATATAATGAGCTGCGGCAATCCAGGCCTGTATATTACTCTGGAGGAAATGGCAGTATCGGACATGCGTTTGTGTGCGATGGCTATGATGGCGCTGGCTACTTTCACATTAATTGGGGATGGAACGGTACTTGCGATGGATATTTCCTGCTGACTGCACTGGATCCTGAAGGAGGCTCATCGGGATATAATCTGCGGCAAGAAGCTCTCATTAATGCCTTTCCCAAATTCAAAAAACCGATCGATTCTCCCATTATCAGTTTTGCTGATGCCAATGTTAAAGCACTCTGTGTTCAATATTGGGATTTTGATGGCGATGGCGAAATGAGTGAGGCCGAAGCCGCTTTAGTGTCCACACTGGGCGAAGTGTTCTATGGCAATCGCGATATCACATCTTTCAATGAATTAAAATTCTTTACAGGTCTCACCAGAATAGACCGCGGCGCTTTTGCGGGCTGCACTGGCTTGACAAGCGTGATTATTCCCAATTCGGTCACCGCCATCGGCGAGCAAGCGTTCGGTTACTGTAGCGCTCTGGCAAGCATTGAAATCCCCAGTTCAGTCACTGAATTCGGCAGAGACGCGTTCAAGGGTACTGCATGGTTTGATAACCAACCCGATGGGCTGATATATATTGGACCGACAGCTTATAGATACAAAGGCACGGCGCCTGATGGAACAAGCGTTAGCATCAAAAACGGTACGTTACGTATCGCCAGTTTTGCGTTTGAAGGTTGCCGCGGGTTGACAAGCGTGACTATCCCCAATACAGTTACCTCTATCGGCCAGCATGCCTTCTGGAACTGCTACAGCCTGACGAGCGTGACCATCCCTAACTCAGTTGACTTGATCGATGTCGCTGTGTTCCGTGGCTGCAGCAGCTTGACGAGCGTGTCTATCCCCACCTCGGTCACTGCTATCGGCCAGAATGCGTTTGAGAACTGCCGCTCGCTGACGAGCGTGACCATCCCCAATTCTGTCACCTCCATCGGTAAAGGTGCTTTCTATGGCTGCACTGGTCTGACGAGCGTGTCCATCCCCAACTCTGTCACATCCATTGGTATCAGTGCTTTCTGTGGCTGCACTGGTCTGACGAGCATGACCATCCCCAACTCGATTACCTCTATTCCTGGCGCTGCGTTCCAGGACTGCTACGGTCTGGTGAATGTGGCCATCCCCAGCTCGGTTACCACCATTGGAGAGTATGCGTTCAGGAACTGCTACGGGCTGACGAGTGTGACCATCCCCAATTCGGTCACCTCCATCGGTAACTGTGCGTTCCAGGGTTGCCGCAGTCTGACGAGCCTCATCATCCCCAACTCTGTCACTTCTATCGGTCAAGTTGCGTTCGAGGGTTGCACGGGCCTCATGAGCATCGTAGTGAATAGTTGGAATCCAAATTATGATTCACGCAATAATTGTAACGCCATCATCGAGACGTCAAGCAATACATTGATTCTGGGCTGCCAGAATACGGTCATCCCCAGCTCTGTCACCTCCATTGGTTATGGTGCGTTCTATGGCTGTACTGGTCTGACGAGCCTCATCATCCCCAATTCGGTCACTGTCATTGATGACTATGCGTTTTATGGATGCAGCGGCATGGCGACCGTGACCATCGGCAACTCGGTAACCTCCATTGAAGATAGTGCTTTTGGGGGGTGCACTGGCCTGACGAGCGTGATGCTTCCCAATTCTGTCACCTCCATCGGTTATGGTGCTTTCTCTAATTGCACTGGTCTGACGATCCTCAATATCCCCAATTCGGTCACTGCCATCGACAACATGGCGTTCGAGCGCTGCACTGGTCTGACGAGCTTAGTCATCCCCAACTCTGTCACCTCCATCGGTTATTGTGCTTTCTATGGTTGCACTGGCTTGACGAGCGTGATCATCCCCAACTCGGTCACCTTCATCGGTTTCTATGCGTTCGGTTTCTGCTATGGACTGACTAATGTGTATAGCTACATCACCGATCTCTCAAAAGTGACGAGTGAGGATCGGCTGTTTGCCGTAAACAATAATTATGACTATTCCGGGCGCAAGCTTCATGTGCTGCAGGGGATGGTTGATGACTACCAAGCCGACGAGAACTGGTATCCCTATTTCGGTTCTATCGTGGAACTCGTGCTGGGCGACGTCAATTGCGACCTTGAGGTCAATATTGCTGATGTGAATGCCGCCATCGACATCATCTTGGGCGGAAATAGTAGCACCCTTGCTGCCGACGTGAACAATGACGGCGAAATCAACATCGCCGACATCAATGCTGTCATCGACATCATCTTGGGCGGCTCCTGCAATTAGATTTAACTGGTTGTCAAAATGGCAACAGAAGAAAAATGAGAAAAAGGAGAAAAATCTTTATTAACTTTGTGGGCGAAACCTTTAATCAAAGATTCAATTAACCGTTATTTATTTCTAAACATTCTGATTATGAAACAACTATTTCGCTTTTCTGTAATGCTGCTGGCGCTCCTGTTGCCCGCACTCGCTACGGCCGCCGACTTCGTGGTCGATGACATCTGTTACAACATCAACGGCAACGAGGCCGCCGTGACTCGCAAAGGCCTTCCTGGTTTTCTATTTATTGGGTATTCAGGCCCTGTCGTCATCCCAGCCACCGTCACCTACAATGGAATCACCTACCCGGTAACTTCTATCGAAGCCCTTGCATTCTATCGCTGCACTGAGCTGACCAGCATCGATATCCCCAACTCGGTAACTGAGATCGGTCAAGAGGCGTTCGCGAACTGCCCTGGTCTGACCAGCATCGTGGTCGAAAGTGGCAATCCAAGGTTTGATTCGCGCAACAACTGCAATGCAATTATCGAGACCACCGATAATACTTTGATTGCAGGCTGCAAGAACACGATTATCCCCAACTCGGTAACTAAGATCGGTAACTTTGCGTTTGAACGCTGCGGCAGTCTGACCAGTATCGTCATCCCCAACTCGGTGACATCCATTGGTCACTATGCGTTCTATTGTTGCGACAGTCTGACCAGCGTCGACATCCCCAACTCGGTAATTGAGATTGGTTACGGGGTGTTCGAGAGTTGCTTTGGTCTGACCAGCATCGTGGTAGAAAGTGGCAATCCAAGATATGATTCGCGCAACAACTGCAATGCAATTATAGAGACCGCCTATAACACATTAATTTATGGCTGCAAGAACACGATTATCCCCAACTCGGTAACTACTATCGATGATTATGCGTTCTATGATTGCGACGGTCTGACCAGCATCGTCATCCCCAACTCGGTAACTGAGATCGGTTTCGGGGCGTTCGAAAGTTGCACTGGGCTGACCAGCATCGTCATCCCCAACTCGGTAACTTCTATCGGTGATGGGGCGTTCTGTAATTGCTGGCGGCTGACGGATGTGTATTGCTACATTGCTGACCCGGCTGATGCCTATCGGGCTGACGAGAACTGGTATCCCTATTTCGGACAGATTGTGGAAGATATCATTATGGGCGACGTGAATCGTGACCTTGAGGTCAACATTGCTGATGTGAATGTCGCCATCGACATCATCTTGGGTGGAAATAGTAGCTCTATTGCTGCCGACGTGAACGGTGACGGCGAAATCAACATCGCCGACATCAACGCTGTCATCGACATCATCCTGAGCGGTACAGGGAATTAGATATAACTGGAGCCTGCTGCACAACTCTGGAGGTACCACATCAAAAACACGAAGCGACCAACTGCCCGCGCAGCCGGTCGCTTTCTCGTTTTCAGGCTCCGTCACTTTTTTATAAGTATAAAGGAGTCAGTCCGTTGGATTGCTCACTTAGAACAACTTGTTTATCTCGAGGGTAAGCTTTTCTTCTTCGGGTGCATTGGGTCTGTAAATGAATTCAATCTCCCAGCCACCAGTCTCGGCAATGTAAATCTACCAGTCTTCGGCGGGCCATACCCTCGTGGATGGGATCATCAGAGTTGGCCTGTGTCGGGGAACTCTGCTGGGCCTGCATCAAGGAGAATCCCAGAGCAGTCATCAGCGCAATCAAGATAATCTTCTTCATAAGCCTGTCATTTATAAAAACAATATGAATAATAGTAGTTAATATCAACTGGTCATCAAAGGACTGTGCAAGGGTACAAAGTTCTCTCCCTCCAAACAATAGATGATCCAAATAGAATGCAAATTTGTTCCGCTAACAAGTGATGCACGACACGGTTTTTACCGATTATAATAAATTTACCATAGCCCCGCAGGGAAAATGCAGATGCCAACTAAAATCTGACGCCTAAATATGATATTTGCAGAAAATTTACTAATTTTGCGGCAAATTATAATATTCACGTATTAAATTGCTTGTATTATGAAGAATTCGTTACTATTTCGCATGGCTGTCCTGATGGCGGCCATGATGTGCGCCCTTGGCGCCAGTGCCAAAGAGGCCTATGCTTGCTACACGTCTGAGAACAAGACGTTCACTTTTTACTACGACAACGAGCGCAGCACCCGCCCGGGCAATTCTTTCTTACTGCAAGATGAGCCAGGCCATTTACCCACGTGGAGTTTGTTGTCTCTTCGTGCGACCAAGGCAGAATTTGACCGCTCGTTCGCTAATTACCGCCCGACGACCACCCATGGATGGTTTTACTTTATGCAGAATCTTCAGTCTATCACGGGCATAAATTACCTGAACACCAGCGATGTGACCGATATGGCTTGGATGTTTTCTAATTGTACAGAATTGACAAGTCTTGACCTGAACGGTCTCAACACGTCCAACGTAACCAATATGAGTCGCATGTTCGAAGGCTGCACTGGCTTGACAAGTCTTAACCTGAACGGTCTCAACACGTCCAAGGTAACCGATATGGGTAGCATGTTCAATGGCTGCACCAGTCTGCAAACCATCATTGTGGGTGAGCGCTGGAACACAGCCGCAGTGACTTATTCCAAAGATATGTTCCATAACACCACCAGCCTGGTGGGCGGCATGGGCACGGTATATAACGAATCCAACCCGACGGACAAGACCTACGCCCACATCGACGACGGCCCCAGCAACCCAGGCTATTTCACTGCTTCGGGTACCGTGGCCTATGTCTGCTACACGCCGGAGAATACGACATTATCTTTCTACTACGACAACAAGATTGGCAGTCGCCCGGGCGGTATCTACACCATCGAGGGTCACGAGCCAGGTATACCCATGTGGCATTGGGATTATCCTTATGTGACCAAGGCAGTCATTGACCCCTCGTTTGCTGATTACCGCCCGACGAGCACCAATGGGTGGTTTTATGATATGCCATATCTTAAGTCTATCACGGGCATACAATACCTGAACACGATTGAGGTTACCGATATGTGTGATATGTTCGATGGCTGCAGTTCATTGCCAAGCATTGACTTGAGCGGTTTCAACACCGCCAACGTGGATAGAATGTTCGGTATGTTCGAAAATTGTCATAGCCTGACACGCCTTGACTTGGGCACTTTCAACACGGCCAAGGTGAATCAAATGACACGCATGTTTGCAGACTGTGAACATTTGCAGACCATCTATGTGGGTGATGAATGGAGCAATGCTTCGTTGTTATATTCAGGTCGCATGTTCGCTGGCTGTAACAGCCTGGTTGGTGGCCAGGGCACGACCTTC
>ONLH01000051.1 GCA_900318645.1 uncultured Prevotellaceae bacterium | reverse complement strand
CTCGGTGGGGATGATCTCTACGAAGTAGCCGTGGATACCGTCCTCGGTGTAGCCGTGGAAGGTGGGAGCACCAGTCTTCTCGGTGGGATCAACGGGAGTAGTGGCAGGCTCATAGGTGAAGCTGCACTTGGGCAGGAATTGATGGAGAGCATCTGTCGGAGTGCCATAGGACTCGTAGTGAGAATAAGAAGCATTGTTCTCGGTATTCACGCCGAGGAAGTAGGTGCTAACCCAGTTGTAATCGCCTGCGTAAGTTACCATAACTTCCACCATGAGGTTACCGCCCGTGTACTCATAGGGCTGATACAAGTCAAATACCAACTCATTGCGGCCATAGATAGCATCCATAGCGGCAACGGGAGTTGCTCCAGTTACAGCAGTGGTTGTCTCAAAACCATTCTGGTCAACGGTCTTGAACGACAACTGCAATTCACAAGCCTCAAATTCGATAGCCTCCTCAGGATAAAACTTCACCTGAGAGATTTTGCCATTCTGCATCTCGGTGAGCATCTCGGCGGGATAGATCATCTGGCCCATGGTACCTTCTTGATCTACATACCAACCATTAATGGGAATCAAGTAATTGAGTGCTCCACCATCGCAAACGGTCAACACGTTGGCCTGAGCGGCAAATGCCATTACAGCAACAGAGATTAAAGTAAAGAATTTCTTCATGATAAAAAATTATTAAAAATAAGTGAATAAATATTATAAATTAAATGGTAAATCACGTTAGTTTATGCCCTTTAATGCCGCAAAATTACTTTAAAGTCAATAAGATACCAAATAAAAACCGTAAAAAGTAGCAAGCAAAAAAGTAGAGACGCAACAGTATTGCATCTCTACTTTTTTGCTTGCTATCGGCTCAAAACTAAAGCCTAATAGCTAAAACCTAACAGCAGCTTACTTCACAACCTTAACAGCGCTGGTGGTACCGTCAGTGTAGGTGGTAACAACGATGGTCAGGCCGTTAGCCTCGGTCATCTCCTGGCCAGCCAGATTGAAGTAGCGTACGCCAGCAACTTCCTTGCCGCTCATCATCTCGTCGATGCCGGTGACGGGAGCTACAACAAACTCATAAGCGATCTGCTCGCTCGGCAGCTTGCCATCGGCTACGGCATAAGCCTCAACGCGATACTTGCCGTCGCCCTCAAAGCTCAGGATCTCATCATACTCAGCCCAATCGGTCTCGGTGCCGTCAGGATAGATGATGCGGTAGTAGATCACGCTCTCCTCGGTGGGAATGATCTCTACGAAGTAGCCGTGGATACCGTCCTCGGTGTAGCCGTGGAAGGTGGGAGCACCTGTCTTCTCGGTGGGATCAACTACAGGAGGAACATCGCCGCCTTCCTCATAGGTGAAGGTTGCCATGGGCAAGAAAGTCTCAAAATACTTATTCGTGCCAGAGTAGTTGCTCTCATAAACATAGATGGAGCAGTACTCGGGAACACCAGTGATGCGACCGTAGAAGTAGGTGGTGCCAAACGAGCCACCCTCAACAACCAAAGACTCCACGAGGAGGTTGCCGCCTTCATAGGTGAACGGCTCATCCAGTTGGAAGGTCATGTACATGTCGCCCATCTCGGGAACAGTGGTGGCAACGGGGGTAGCACCAACGATAGTGGAAGTGCTGAAACCATCCTCATCAACGACCTTAAGAGCCAGCTGAATCTTGGCATTCTCAAAGTTGATAAAGTTGGTGCTGCTCATGTAGGGATCCAAATCGTTCTCAACGTAGTACTGAGCAAGGGTGTAGAACTTCACCTCGGTGATTTTACCGCCGACCATATCGGTAAGCATGTCGGCAGGATAAATCGACTGGGCGATAGTACCCTCGGTGTCTGCCCAGAATCCGTAAACGGGAACATGGTTTGAATAGCCGTCATAACCGCCATTGTCACAAACGGTCAACACGTTGGCCTGAGCGGCGATTGCCATTGCGGCCACAGCAATTAAAGTAAAGAATTTCTTCATGATAAAAAATTATTAATTAAGTGAATACAAATGATAAACTTCACAACCAAATCACGTTAAGGTTATTCTCTTTAATGCTGCAAAATTACTTTAAAGTTAATAAGATACCAAATAAAAGCTGAAAAAAAGTAGAGACGCAAGAAGATTTGCGTCTCTACTATTATCGTTCACGATCAGCTATAGGCTAAAGCCTAACAGCTAATAGCTAATAGCTTACTTCACAACCTTAACAGCGCTGGTGGTACCATCGGTGTAGGTAGTAACCATGATGGTCAGGCCATTAGCCTCGGTCATCTCCTGGCCAGCCATGTTGAAGTAGCGTACGCCAGCAACGGTCTTGCCGCTCATCATCTCTTCAACACCAGTAATGGGAGCTACAACGAACTCATAAGCGATCTCCTCGCTCGGCAGCTTGCCATCGGCTACAGCGTAAGCCTCAACGCGGTGCTTGCCGTCGCCCTCGAAGCTCAAGATGTCCTCATACTCAGCCCAATCGGTCACGGTGCCGTCAGGATAGATGATGCGGTAGTAGATCACGCTCTCCTCGGTGGGGATGATCTCTACAAAGTAGCCATGGATGCCGTCCTCGGTATAACCGTGGAAGGTGGGAGCACCAGTCTTCTCGGTGGGCTCAGTTCCTTCCTCATAGGTGTACTGGATACGGGTAAGGGGAAGGTCAACGTTGGTGCCGCAGCCCAGCATAGCGGTTGCATCGGGGAAGTCAGGACCCACGGCATAGTCAACAAAGCTGGTCGAGTTGTTGGTGTAGGTCATAGCCTTGCTGCGGATGCCAGAGGTGTAGAAGGGAGCATAGTCACTACCCATGGTGCAGTTGTCATCATCCATGGCGTCAAATACCATGGTCACCAGCAGGCCCTTGCCAGGAGTAAAGGGGCAGTCAAAGCGGAATGCGGTGGTATAGTCCTCGCCATAGAAATACAGCATGTCATAGAAACGCTCTTCCTCCCAAACCTGATTTTCCTCACTGAAGGGGAAGAATTGCTTAACACCCTCTTCATTTACAGCAAACTCAGTAGCATCGGTCTCCTGAACATAAATCTTCACGTTGCGAGTAATCTCCTCAAAAGTCTCATCATGGAACATGAAAGTCAGGCCCTTGATGCGCACGTTCTGCTTACCATCCATGTCGGCCAGCAGGTCAGGCGTATAGAGCATCTGAACACCAGTGTGAGCCACATAGAAGGTGGTCGGTGCCATGTCAAAGTAGGAACCGTTGTAGGTGGTAGCGTTATCCCAGTCACCCACATCGATAGTAGCCCAGTTCTGAGCCTGTGCAGTCATCGTCATAGCTGCAATAGCAGCAAGAATCATGTAAAATTTTTTCATTGTTTTAAAAATTTAATGGTTAATAAAAAGAGTCATATAATAAATTCTCAATTTTCAAGCAATATCAACACAAATGGTTTGTTTTAGAGCGCAAAATTAATCAAAATACCAAAAACCTAAATCAATTCTTACAGTTTTTTTTCAAAACAACACATGATAGCATCCAAAACTCACAAAAAGCAGTCGGGCTCTTGCCCTTACAAGAAGGGAAGAACCCGACTGATAGTCTTCGTCTCCTACTTTGAGGAAACGCTGTTGTTTCTAAATTACCACTCGCCGTTGAGCAGGTAGTTGATCAGAGCAGTTACGTCACCAATCTTCACATCACCACTCAGGTCGCAGTCGGCAGCACGCAGGTCAACGAGAGAAGCGTCACCGTTGAGCAGGTAGTTGATCAGGGCGGTTACGTCACCAATCTTCACCTCACCGCTCTTGTCAACATCGCCACGAACGTACTCGGGCTCGGGAGTGTCATCACCATAGGTAAAGGTGGTCTTGGGCAGGAACTGCTTGTATTCTTTATTGCCACCAAAGTTGCCAACGTAGATGCAGTTGTTGTAGTTAGTAGCCTCACCACCGAAATAGGTCATGGTCATATTGCCATGTTCGATTACGAGGGTTCCAAACACGAGGTTACCACCCTGGTACATGTAGGGAGTATCAAACGTGATTGTGAACTCGGTTGTGCCATCAGCCACCATAGTAATAGTAGCCACCAGGGTCAAATTCTGAACGAACTCAGTCATTACAGTTTCATCAGTCTCACCCATGTAGATTTCCATCTTACCACCGTTCATCTTAATACCATCCTCATCGGTATAGAACGTGATAGCCTTAATCTCCTGACCTACCATGGCAGTCAGATCGGCAGCAGGATAGAGAACTTGAGTCTGGTTTCCATCAGTGTCATACCACATTGAGTTAATGGGCACGAAATAGCTCTCACTTTCATAGTTGTACAGACTCAGAGAGTTAGCCGACGCTGAGAACATCATCATAGCAGCAGCTGCAAATGCGAAAAACTTCTTCATAAAATAAAAATGGTTTAAGTTAATAATAAAAGTTTATAGTTTTTTATCGTCTTCCGGGTTAAGCAGTGTTTTTTTACACCATTACATTTTGAGTGCAAAGTTAAGCCATTTTCAGATTACTGCAAAATTATTCATTGGAAAAATTCCCATTATCATCATTTTCGGTATAAACAAGAAGGCAGAGCAATAAGATAGCAAATCATAACTCCCACACTATCAGTGAGGATTTTTCATAATATCCACTTATTTAGTTACTAATTATCACTCGGGGGCACAACGACAAAAAAGATGCATATAAGTCTTGCAGCATTGGACGAATTGTGCGAAATTTGCAGGCGCTTTTGCCAAAAAATCATTCATCAACATTATAATCATCTTAAAAACAGCATGAAAAAAATCAATCAGCTTGTGCTCGTGATGAGCCTGGTAATCATCAGCACGAGTGCATCGGCACAGAAGACAGCCTATGGCTTCACAATGATGCCGTGCACCACCCCGTCGATGATTAGTTTCTCAACCGATGACCCGTCAACAGTGACTCGCTTGGGCACTTATTCCAAGGCCGAGCCCCGATCGGGAGCCATCGTGGGCAGTACCCTCTACATGATGGGCATTGACGACGACTTCAACATGTGGTTCTACAGTATCACCCCTGACGGTGAAGGTGAAACCATCAAGAAATTAGGAGATGTGACCTGTCCTGGCGATATGGCCTATGACTACACCACCAACACGATGTACTTCATCGCCAATAGCGAAGACGTTGATGGCGTGTCGGCCATCGGCACCGTGAACCTGGAAAACGGTAAGACCACTTTCACCAGCAACCTGGCCTATTACTGCAAGGCCATCGCTATTGACGCCCGTGGCCAGATGTATGCATTGACCAACAGTGGCATTCTGCTCAGAATCAACAAGAGCAACGGCGAGAGCAGCCAGGTCGGAGTGACAGGCATCAACTTCGCTTCCTGGTGGAATTTCCAGAGCATGGAGTTTGACCACGAGACCGGCACCCTCTACCTTGCCGCATGGGGCAACGACGAGAAGACCACGCTCTACACACTGGACACCACCACCGGCAAAGCCACCAGGGTCGGCGTTATCGGTGACGGCACACATGTTGTAGCATTGGGTATTCCCTTTGAGCCTGCTAGTGGCAGCGCACCCGAGCGCGTGAGCGACTTGACCCTGACTGCCGATGAGTCGGGAGCATTACGCGCCACATTAAGTTGGATCAACCCAGTGAACGACTACAGCGGTGCACCGCTTGAAGGCGAGTTCAACATTGAGATTGTCAACACCACGACCAGCGAGAAAATTCCTCTTGAGCACTGTGTGCCGGGGGAAACCGTGAGCTACACCTTTGATGTCTCCGAGGCCGGCCTATACTCCTTTACCGTAACTGCAGTGAACGAGTCTGGAGCTAGCCTTGAGCAACCTGTCGAGGGCTGGATCGGCCACGATGTTCCCGCTGCCGTCACCTCGGCACGCGCCACACTCAACCGCTCCCAACTGCTGGTCAACGATCTCTCATGGGAAGCCCCCACAACGGGTGCCCATGGAGGCTACCTTGACAAGAGTACTCTCAAGTATGACGTGGTTCGCCTTAACGATGACAGATTAATCGCCGAAGACATCACTGCTACTAACTTTAGCGACATCAAACTCATCGATGAACTGACCCGCTACAGCTACCAGATTGTCGCCAAGAATGCTGACGGCATCGGTGAGCCTGCCAAGAGCAATGACCTGGTGAACGGTCCCGCTGAAGAATGCCCCTACGTCGCTCCGTTCAATTCATGGGAAGAAAGCGGCCAGTACTGGACCGTGCTTGACGCCAATGAGGACGGTTACCCCTTCGTGTGGTACAAGGACTTCATGAACATGTTCGGCCAAGGGGAGAACAAGGGCTTCTACATCTATCAAAAGAATGAGGTATTCTATGCCTTAGATTTTATCATCTCGCCTCCCATCGAGTTCCAAGAGGGCCACGAGTACAAGATTACCGCCAACGTGAGCAACGATGACATCGCAGGCTATCGCGAGGAGAAGTTCCTGTTTTACACCTTCAGCGGCTATGACATGAATGGCGCTGTTCCCCTGGGCAATGAGCCCTTTGTCGTCAAGCATCCCGGAGAGTTCCGCGACTACAGCCTCACCTTCAAGGTGGAGGATGACGGCTACGGTAACGACGATGAGAAGTTCCCCAGTTTCATCGCTCTGTGCTGTTGTTCCCACTATGACATGGGCATGCTGCTAGTTAACAGCATCTCCATCGAAGACATCACGCCCGAGACCGTACTCGAAGGTGATGTGAATCACGATGGAGAAGTCAACATCGCCGACGTCAATGCGCTCCTTGATATCGTTCTGGCAGGTTCCAGCGAGAACGACCGCGCCGACGTAAACCATGACGGAGAGGTGAATATTGCCGACGTCAATTCCCTCATCGACATCGTGCTGAGCAAATAATCAATCCCATGCCATACCACTGGCACCAAATTACGGGCAGGAACCGAAAAACTCAACTCCTCCCCTAAGATAGGGGAGGTGCCCGTTAGGGCGGAGGAGTATGATTTACACTCAAAGCACTTCCTCTTGGGACATCAACGCCCCCTGACTCCCTCTAATCGCTCCCCCTCCTCCGCCCTTCGGGCACCTCCCCCCAGGCGGGGGAGGAGTTGGGAATTGCAAACGCGCTGATTGACAATCAATAATTTCGTCGAACTCACGTTATTTGTTAGCATCTTATGGGTCTAGAGTTGGTTTCAAGACCGCCTCAGCCCCAAATCACTAATTACCATTGTCCGTTCAAGAGGTAGTTGATCAGAGCGGTTACATCACCGATCTTCACTTCACCACTCTGGTCGCAGTCAGCAGCCTGCATATTGATGCTAGAGGCATCACCATTGAGCAGGTAGTTGATCAGAGCGGTCACATCACCAATCTTGACATCACCGTCGTTGTTCACGTCGCCACGCTTATACTCAGGCACCTCGCCCTTCTCATAACCAAAACCAACCTTGGGCAAGAAGGATGAACGGTCGTTCTGGCCACCATAAATGTAGAAACTGGGGGTGTAATCCGGCATGTTCTGACCATAGAAGCTGGTCCTCGGGTAATTGTTACCCTTCTCCACATTATAGACTTCAATAGCCAAGTTACCGCCCATGTACTCATAGGGCTCATCGAGTGTGAAGACGAGTTGGGTATCACCCTCAACAGGAGTTACAGTAGCCACAACAGTGAAGTCGGTCAAAGCAGTATAAGTGGTGAAACCATCCTGCTCAACAGGCTTGAACGAGAGTTGAAGTTTACCACCCTTGAAGGTCATGGGAGCTGTCGGATAGAAAGTAACCGAAGTAATCTTCTTGCCTTCCAGCAAAGAAAGCATGTCGGCTGTGTAGATCATTTGACCCTTCGTCACATCGTCATAGTAGTATCCATAGAAGGGCAGATAGCCATTAGTAGCATCACCATCGCAAACATCGATCACGTCAGGCACTTCGGCCATCACACCGTTGAGGGCTACCTCAAACAGACCGGCAGCACCGCAGTCAACCGTCAAGGTCTGGGCATACTCACCGAGCTCGGTAGGAGCAAACTTCACGGTAAACTCCATCGAAGCACCGGTAGCAATCTCAGCAGGAGCGGGCTCAACGCTGAAGGGAGCCTCAAGAGCGCTGAGGACAGGGGTGAATGCATTATTACCCAAATTCTTCACAGTGAAGGTCTGGGTCAATTCCTCTGCAGCATAGATTTTACCGAAGTCAATAGCCTGAGTACTGATGGTTGCATAATCATCAGATACTGCATACTCAAATGAGGTCTTGGGACCAAACTGTACTGCGTAAGAACTTCCACTTGCGGGAAGTTTATACATGGAAGCATTGAAATCAGTCGACTCACCCACGAAGTACAGATCAGAGTAACCATTGCCTTCTTTAACAGTCGTTCTAACAACGAGGTTGCCGCCTGTGTAAGCAAAGGGCTGGTCGAAATTGACAACCACCTCGGTTTCACCAGCAGTCATCGTGAACTCAGCGACCTCGGTCAAGCCTTCAAACAGTTCAGGATTATAACCAGAGAATTGCTCCAGGTCGGTTACACCCAACGAAAGGCCCAGCTTACCGCCACTAAGTGTGTTACCCTCCTCATTGGCGATGTAAAACTTCAACGAGGTAATCAATGCACCCTGCATTGCCTGGAGATCTGCCTCATGGTAGATGACCTGGGTGGCAAAATTAGGAGTGTCATAGTAGTAACCATAGATAGGCACAATGTCGCTGTAATCCAGGTAAGCGTTGTTGTCATACACGGTCAATTCATCGGCCTGTACCGTTGCAAACGAAGCCAGCGCCATCAGCGCTGCAGAAAAGAGTTTAAAGCATTTCATCATAAAAAAATAAAAAAGTTAATGTAAGTGGTTAATTGTAAAAACTTAATACATATCAGTTGAAAGGCTCCGATGAGAACGGAGAGATCAGCGTACATTTTCTTTGCTGCAAATATACAGAAAAAACACAATCTGCAAATTAATTCAATCTACTTTTTCCAAAAAAATAATTCACGGCATAAAACTGGACTAATAACCAACATATTACGGAACAAAAATAAGGCCCAAAAATGGTAAGGAAATTTGAGATAAAGAACATCCGTTACTTATCGACTAGAGCCTCTAAAACGAAGCACCAGAGGCAGATATTTGTCTCTAGTGCTTCGTGCTTGCTACCCAAGTGATGGGGGATAGCGTCCCTGTTACTGCAAAATCAGGTCAATAACGGTATTCACGTCGCTGATGTTCACCTCGCCATCAACATTGACATCGGCTACCGGGCTTGACGCACCCGAGAGAATCATGTCAAGCAAGGCGTTGACATCACTGATGTTCACCTCACTGTCGCCATTGACATCGCCAGGTCGTGTTTGGGGCATCACGGCATCGGGGTGGAAATCCATGCCGCCAGCGACCTCGGTAGAAGTCTCACCAAGCCATCCGCAGTACTGATTCACGGCATTATACACCTTGATGAAGTCAATGTGGGTGAGGTTGACGTGGTTGCCATGCTCATCAACAGCCCAATCTATCTTAAAACCTGGGTTGTAGCCTTCTACATCAGGCAAGTGGTCTGGGTTATTCGGCAGGTTATCGACGTAGCCCCAATCGAAATAACTGAGCACATAATAGGCACTTCCACCATTGTCGCCATAATTAGCTGCGTTGCAACGCAACTTGGTTCCGGCAAATGTCATGCTTTCCTCGTCCTGGAGCCACAACGGCCAATAAGGCTGGTTGTGGTAGGTATTGCGGCTCATGAAACCGCTGGTACTGTCGGGGTTCACGTCATTGCTTGTCCAACGAATGTAGGTGGTGTCGTTCAGAAAAGGATTCACGCGACTGGGCGTGCGCTGCTTGCCCTCATCTGGGCGGTAATAGGTGATGGAATAGTCGTGTTGTGTGGTGGAATGATTATAGTCACTGCCAGCAAGTTCATACCACTTATCGCCATCGCTGGGCACGCCATCACCGTCGGTGTCCACGCCCACCATCACGATACCTGGTTCGCAACTGCCACCAGCCGAGGTGAGGTCGCTATAGAACGCATTACCCCATATTTCAAAATCCCATGTGTGCATGTTAACCACGGGGTGGTCAAATCCCACAACCACATAGCCACCATAGCCGCCAAGGGTAATCATGCTCTCGGCCCACACGGTATCGATGCGTGTAATGGTCTGTCCGTGGATGGTTTGGGTCACGGTGTCAACATAGCCACAGATGGCAGTATGACATCGCGCCAGCACACTGTCTGTCGGCTCCCCAACCCTGCACATGGGCATGGTGTTGACAAATTGTCCCGGTGCCGGCCGATATTCATAGACACGGGAGAGCCACGGATGATTTCCCCATGTGGTCAGTGCAGTCATGACGACCACAGCCGTTAAAAGAATATTTCTCATCTTCTTCATATCAGACAATAATTTTTAATGCTCATTAATATTGGTACCTAGAAAAGCAAAATGTGCGGGAATGTCCCCCGTGCGCACGTCCCACTTCTTGTTGCCGTAACGGTCAAAGCAGAACAATCGTCCTGGCGAGACGTAATCCTTGGCATCGGTCACATAGATGTCCTTAGTGATCGGATTGACAGCGACAGCATAGGGGATGACGATGTCCTTATCGCTGCCGTCGGTGATGAAATTGTCGGTCACAATCTCGCGGGTCATCGTGTTGATGACCGCATAGGAAAAATGGTTGCTCATCGACACATAACTCCACTCGGTACTCACGACGTAGAGCGAGTCGCCATCAAGCCACATGTTGCTCACGCGGCAGTCGATGCTGTCCACGAGTTGCTGCTTGCGCGTATCATAGGCATATATCTTACTCTGACGCGTATAATAATCACCACGCGATGCTACCCAGAGCATGCCATGACGGTCACTCTTGACCCATGACAAGTTGATAGCAATGGGGACGCGGCGTTCTTCCTTGAAGGTCGCCACATCAATAATCGACAGCGTATTCTCATAGTTGGGCACCATATATCCGCCCGAGTTGGCAACATAGATCTTGCCCTCGACGATTTCCAATTCGTCGGGTTGGAAACCCACCAGGCACGTATCTACTACCTGCATGGTGACTGTATCAATCTTGGCGACATAACCGCGTTGTTCATAGTTGGGATTGATCTGCACCGGACCGGCATAGCTGGTCACATAGGCATAGCCGCCATAGAAACGGATAAAGCGGCAGTTGGGAATATCAATCTGATATTTCTTGCGACAGGTATATTTGTCAAGCACATCAACCTTGTTGGAACAGTTGATGACACAGAATAAATTGCTGCCATAGATGCCGAGGTCATTGCCCACATCGCCCATCTCTTTAGGCACCGTCGGGTTGGCATAGGAGAATATATTGCGAATGTAATCACCACTCGCATAATCATAGTAGTCAAGCGTCGCCTTGTTCCAGCCCATATTGCCCTCACACAGCAAGTAAAACCCCTCAATATCGGTAAACTCAGGCTGTGCCACCGACACGTGTTCGGGCAAGAAAATCGTCACCTCCTCGCGACACGACGACAGGGAAATGAGCAATAACGCTATGTATAATATCTTCTTCATCAGATGTCGAATTTGAGGATAAGTTTATAGTTGCGGCCAGGCATAGGATAGTTGAGAATGACGTCGTAGTACTGGTTGAAAAGGTTATTGACCTCGCCCGACACCTTCAACGTCGTCTTTCCCAAGTGGAAAAGGTATCCTGCCGAGAGGTCGTGGGTGTACCACGGTTGCTCGTGGTTCTCACGGGTGTTGGCACTGGTGTGGTAGCGTTCTCCCACATAGATGAAGCTGTAGTTCACATCCAGGTCATGCCAGCCTAGATGGCCGACCACCGAACCGCTGTGCCATGGAATATAGGCCAGCTGACCCTTGTATGTGCCTCCATCGCCGTTGTCAGCAGGATTGGTGTAGTCCTGAGCCTTCTGATAAGTATAACTGAGATTGATATCAAGAATTACGTCGGCAGGCAGACTCAGGGTGGTGCGTGCACTCACATCGATGCCGCGGATTTTGACGATGCCCACGTTCATCATCATCCAGCGGTACTGGCCGGTGCCCTTGGGGACAGCAATGATCTTGTCGGTAATGTAGTTGTAGTAGGCATCGGCACTGAGCTTGACACCTGCCAACAATCCGTGGTCGGTGAGCAAACGGTAGAGGAAGCCCACATTATATTGGGTAGCATACTCCGGGTCAAGAGTGATGTTGCCCATATCAGTATAGTACAAATCATTGAAGGTGGGCATGCGGAAGATGCGCTTGTAATAGGCCCTGAGGTTGAACTCACGGTCTTGCCATGGCTGCCAACTGAGGAAGACAGCAGGAGTGACCTTGTTCATATACTTGCTCATCTTGCCGACCACCTGACCGTTGAAGCGTGCCGACGAACGGTCGTTGACCATCGTGTAGAGCAGGCTGCCTTGTGCCTTGAAGCCGTGCCAAGTCCAAGCGGTTGCCAGGGCAGTGAGCACGGTGTGACGGATGGGATAACCGAAGCCTGTCAACGTGGCGTCAAGGCTGTTCCACTGGTAGTCCACCGAGAGGTTCACGTCCCAATCGGTGAGGATGGTATATTTGTTGGCGGTGGAGAGGTAAATCTCGTCCTGCCAGAACTTGTTGTCGATGTACATCAACGTAGTGTCAGGGTTGAGGTAGTGGAGATAGTCACGCGAGTACTTGGCGTTGAACATCATCTCGTAGCGGTCAGTAAACTTGCGTTGGTAGGCTCCCTGCAGGAAGAAATTGCTGTCCCATTGCTTTTGGGCATGCTTCCACACGTTATTGACTATGGCACCGGGAATGCCCTTGCGGCTGTCATACCAGTAGGCCTTGGCGTGCCACTTGCCACTGGGCATCACGCCGAAGACAGCCCCCTCAACACGATAGGAGCGTACCTCGCCGTTCTGACGCACGGCAGTTGTGTCCCAAGCGATGGAGCCATCACTGTAGTGACGCATGTAGCGGAAACGGTACTTGCCTGTGGCGTAGGTGAACTCGCTGTTAAAGGACAGGCTCACCGAGCGACTCAGTTTGTGCTCCCAACGCACGCTGGGATTGACGAGCCCAAAGGAACCCGTCTTGAAAGACACGTTCAGATTGTCACGTTTGCCATCCTTGAACTTTGGGCGGCGGGTACGCAGGTAGATTGTGCCTGCCGAGCCGTAGTCCTTGGCGCTCTGGAAAATGTTGCTGCGCTGGCCATTATAGAGAGAAATGGCCTCGATGTTATCAAGCGAGAATTTGCCCAAATCCACTTGACCGTTCTGGGCATTGCCAATCTGGATGCCGTCATAGAATACGCCCATGTGGTTGGTGCCCATTGAGCGGATATCAACCGTCTTGAGACCACCCACACCGCCGTAATCCTTGAGCTGGACACCCGCGAAATAGCGCACGGCATCGGCCACCGAGTGGCTGTTGAGTCCCTCAAGCTGCTTGCCCGTGAGTTCCTGAGCGGGAATGACGTCCTCATAGGGGCGGCGACCATAGATGATGACATTCTGGATGTACTGCATCGAGTCCAGCCTGCCATGCCCCACACTGGCCATGACCGAGTCGGCCTGGTGTGCAAGAACGCCCTCCTGGGCATGGGCGCACAGGAAGTACACGAAGGTCAATAATGCAGCTACAAATATTTTACGCATTGTCACGGGTTTCTATATTTGCGACTTGGCAGGTCTTCTGACTCGCCCCTACCCTCTCTTGCACCTCTCCCTTCCCATGCAAACCTTTGCTATCAGGTTATTGCACAGTGGTCAAGTGCAGGGTCTTATTATCAGGGGGCACACAGCAGCACCGTCTGTCCGGGATTCCCACCCGGTTCCCTTTTCACCCAGGGGCTACAATCCCCAGGCACCAAATCTCGCTGCAAAGATAGTACAAAATGCTGAGGTTGAAACAGTAAAAACAAATAAAAACTCCGGAACGCTTCACAGCGTCCCGGAGCCTCAATAAACAAATTAACTATGGAAAATTCTTATGATTACTTCAAAATATTATCATTCAAAGTTGAAGTGGCTGACGTGGTGTCAATCGTCTTCAACTCCGGCAAGTTCACGCTCACGGCGTGCTTGCTCGGCAAGAGCCATCTCGTTCTTGTCACCGACAACGAGCGTCTGATACTCGCGCAGACCTGTACCAGCAGGGATGAGGTGACCGCAGATAACGTTCTCCTTCATACCCTCGAGGGTGTCCACGCGACCATTGATGGCGGCCTCGTTGAGGACCTTGGTGGTCTCCTGGAAGGAGGCTGCCGACATGAAGCTGCTCGTCTGCAATGCAGCGCGGGTAATACCCAGCAGAATCTGCTCACTGGTTGCAGGCACGGCGTCACGTACGACGACGAGCTTCATGTCACGACGCTTGAGCGATGAGTTGATGTCACGCAGCTTGCGGGCTGTGAGAATCTGACCGTTCTGGACCTCGTCGCTGTCACCCTTGTTGGTGACAATCTTCTTGCCCCAGATGCGATCGTTCTCTTCCATGAAGTCACGCTTGTCAACGGTCTGCTCCTCAAGGAAGCGAGTGTCGCCCGGATCGATAATGCGAACCTTGCGCATCATCTGGCGTACAATCACCTCGAAGTGCTTGTCGTTGATCTTCACACCCTGGGTGCGGTAAACTTCTTGAACCTCGTTAACGATGTAGTCCTGAACTGCCGTGGGACCCTTGATGCGGAGAATGTCGGCGGGCGTAATGGCACCGTCGGACAACGGCGTACCAGCACGCACGAAGTCGTTCTCCTGCACAAGAATCTGCTTTGACAGGGGCACAAGGTACTTCTTCTCCTCACCGATGCGGTTCTTGACCGTGATCTCACGGTTACCGCGCTTGATGCGGCCGAAGGTTACCTCACCGTCAATCTCGCTGACGATAGCAGGATTGGACGGGTTGCGTGCCTCAAAGAGCTCAGTAACACGAGGCAGACCACCAGTGATATCACCAGCGCCACCCGAGAACGAGCGCGGAATCTTAACGAATACCTCACCGGCGGTGATTTCCTCACCGTCTTTCTTCATGAGGTGAGCACGCACGGGCAGCGAGTAAGACTTCACGATATTACCCTCGGCATCAATGATTTCAGCCTCAGGAATGCGGTTGTGGTCCTTGGTCTCGATGATGAAGATTTCGGCATTGCCCGAGATTTCATCATACTCCTCACGATAGGTGACATCCTTGATGAGGTTCTTCAAGTGCAAGGTACCGTCAACCTCGCTGACGATAACAGCATTGAAAGCGTCCCACTCACAGATCTTATCCTTCTCTTCGACGATATCACCAGGCTTGAAGAACAGCTTGGAACCGTACTCGATGGGGGCATGAGTGAGCACCATGTTGGTATTGGTGTCCTTGATTTGCATCTCGGCCATACGTCCAACAACGATGTCAATGCCGTCTTTATCCTTCACGGTGCGCAGGTCTTCAATCTCGATGCGACCGTGGTATTTTGACGTAATGTTAGAAATTGCCGAGGCGTTGCTGGCCACACCACCAGAGTGGAAGGTACGCAGGGTCAGCTGAGTACCAGGCTCACCGATAGACTGTGCTGCAATCACGCCGACAGCCTCACCGCGCTGTACCATGCGGTGTGATGCCAGGTTGCGACCATAGCACTTGGCGCAAACGCCACGCTTAGCCTCACAGGTGAGGACGGAACGAATCTCTACCGACTCGATGGGCGAGTTGTCAATGCGTGCAGCAATGGCATCGGTAATCTCTTCACCGCTCTTAACGATGATTTCACCGGTAGTGGGATCGGGCACATCGTGAACCGATACGCGACCCAGGATGCGCTCACCCAGGGTAGCAACGACACGGTCGCCCTGACGCACTTCACGGCAAACAAGTCCGCGCAGTGTTCCACAGTCCTCCTCGTTGATGATCACGTCGTGAGCGACGTCAACCAATCGGCGAGTCAGATAACCGGCGTCGGCGGTCTTCAAAGCGGTATCGGCAAGACCCTTACGGGCACCGTGAGTCGAGATGAAGTACTCGAGCACCGACAGACCCTCCTTGAAGTTCGCAAGGATGGGGTTCTCAATGATCTGATGACCACCTTCAACACCAGACTTCTGGGGCTTGGCCATCAGACCACGCATACCGGAAAGCTGACGAATCTGGTCACGCGAACCACGAGCACCCGAGTCAAGCATCATGAATACTGAGTTAAATCCCTGCTTGTCGGCAGCGATCTGCTCCATCAGCTGCTTGGTGAGTTCCTTGTTGACGTTGGTCCAGATATCGATTACCTGGTTGTAACGCTCGTTGTCGGTGATGGCACCCATGTCATAGTCCATCTTGACTTGCTCTGCCTTGGCATCACCCTCGGCGATAATCTTAGCCTTGGTATCGGGGATAAGCACGTCATCCAGGTTGAATGACAGACCACCCTTGAATGCCATGTAGTAACCCATGTTCTTGACATCATCAAGGAACTGTGCCGAACGAGGCACACCGCAGCTGCGGATAACACGGGTAATGATATTACGCAGAGACTTCTTGGAGATCAGCTCGTTGATATAGCCCATCTCCTTAGGTACGGTATTGTTGAAAATAAGTCGTCCGACGGAGGTACCCTTCAACAAGGTATTCTCGAGCTCGCCGTTCTCGTTGAGCACATCTACCCTGACGTTGATTTCCTCGTGCATTGACACCTTGCCCTGCTGATAAGCCACCAGGGCCTCTTCGGGACCATAGAAGTTGTACCTCTTGTTCTCGTCCACGGGGATGGTCTTGGTGATGTAGTACAGACCGAGTACCATATCCTGTGAGGGAACGGTAACGGGGTCACCATTGGCAGGATTTAAGATATTGTGGGGCTCGAGCATGAGCATCTGGGCCTCAACAACGGCCTCATTGCCCAGAGGCAGATGGACTGCCATCTGGTCACCGTCGAAGTCGGCGTTGAATGCTGTACATGCCAGCGGGTGCAGCTGAATGGCCTTACCCTCGATGAGCTTGGGCTGGAACGCCTGGATACCCAGACGGTGCAGTGTCGGTGCACGGTTCAGCAGCACGGGATGTCCCTTCATCACGTTCTCAAGGATGTCCCAAACGACGGGTTCCTTGCGATCCACAATCTTCTTGGCGCTCTTGACCGTCTTAACGATACCGCGCTCAATAAGCTTGCGGATAACAAAGGGCTTGTAGAGCTCGGCAGCCATATCCTTGGGGATACCGCACTCACCCATCTTCAACTCAGGACCGACAACGATAACCGAGCGGGCTGAATAGTCCACACGTTTACCGAGCAGGTTCTGACGGAAACGACCTTGTTTACCCTTCAAGCTGTCGCTAAGCGACTTGAGGGGACGGTTGGAGTCACTCTTGACGGCGCTCGACTTGCGCGAGTTGTCAAGCAGGGAGTCCACGGCCTCCTGCAACATACGCTTCTCATTGCGCATGATGACCTCGGGAGCCTTGATCTCGATGAGTCGTTTCAGGCGCGTGTTGCGAATGATCACGCGACGATAGAGGTCATTCACATCGCTGGTGGCAAAACGTCCACCATCGAGGGGAATCAGGGGCCTCAGTTCGGGCGGAATAACGGGCAGGACCTTGAGAATCATCCACTCGGGACGGTTCACATCCTTGCTGGCACGGAACGACTCCACAACCTGCAGACGCTTGAGGGCGTCGGTCTTGCGCTGCTGTGAATTCTCCTTGTAGGCACGGTCACGCAGGGTGTTAGCCAGCGAGTCCAGATCCAGTTCTGCCAGGAGGTCATAAATGGCCTCGGCGCCCATCTTGGCGATGAACTTGTCAGGATTGTCGTTCTCGAGCGACTGGTTATCCTTCGGCAGCTTCTCAAGGATGGCAACATACTCATCCTCGGTCAGCAGGTCATACTTCTGAAGTTCCTTAGACTCGGTGCCGTTGTCATACTTCACACCGGCAGGATTGATGACGACATAACGCTCGTAGTAGATAATCGAATCCAGCTTCTTGGTAGGGATACCCAGCAGATAACCGATCTTATTGGGCAACGAGCGGAAGTACCAGATGTGAGCCACGGGCACTACCAGCTCGATGTGTCCGCTGCGTTCGCGGCGCACCTTCTTCTCGGTCACCTCGACACCGCAGTGGTCGCACACGATACCCTTGTAACGGATGCGCTTGTACTTACCGCAATGGCACTCGTAGTCCTTGACGGGACCGAAGATGCGCTCACAGAACAAACCGTCGCGCTCGGGCTTGTATGTACGGTAGTTGATGGTCTCGGGCTTGAGGACCTCACCGTGTGAATTCTCCAGGATTTCGTCGGGCGAAGCCAGACTGATGGAAATCTTGGTGAAGTTGTTCTTTATCTTTGTATCTTTCTTGAAAGCCATAGTAGGAAAGCGTTATTAATCGAGTTTCACATTCAGACACAGACCACGCAGCTCGTGCAGGAGCACATTGAGCGACTCGGGAATGCCCGGAGTGGGCATGGGATCACCCTTGACGATGGCTTCATAGGCCTTGCTGCGGCCCACGACATCGTCACTCTTGACGGTGAGGATCTCCTGGAGCACATGGCTGGCGCCGAAGGCCTCCAGAGCCCAAACCTCCATCTCACCAAAACGCTGGCCACCGAACTGGGCTTTACCACCCAGGGGCTGCTGTGTGATGAGGCTGTACGGGCCAATCGAACGAGCGTGCATCTTGTCCTCAACCATGTGACCGAGCTTGAGGAAGTAGGTCACACCGACGGTAGCCTTCTGGTCAAACGGTTCACCCGTTGCACCGTCATAGAGCTGAGTTGTACCGGCACGCGGAATACCGGCCTTGTCGGTCCACTCGTTGAGGTCATCCAGGCTGCAACCATCGAAGATGGGGGTAGCGAACTTGACGTCAAGTTCACGTCCTGCCCAACCGAGGACGGCTTCAAAGATCTGACCCAGGTTCATACGTGAAGGCACACCCAGGGGGTTGAGCACCAGGTCAACCGGCGTTCCGTCGGCACCCTTGTTACCATGGCGACCTGCCATCTTATCACCGACGCTGATTTTGCGCTTCTTGGCGATATAGACCTTGGCCAGCTGCATGATGCCCGAGGGCAGTTCGTCACCGATGCTGATGTCGAGCTTCTTGCGCTTGAGCTCAGCCTCGTAGGCCTTGCTCTTGTGCAGGTAGTTCATCACCGTAGCACGGATGAGTTCGTTGCGGTGGCTGTCGGCAGTCCAACGGCTCAGGTTGATGCTGTCAAAGTTCTCGATACCCATGAGGATCTCACGGGTGAACTTCTCGCCCTTAGGCACGACTTCCTCGTCCATATAATTCTTCACACCCTGCGAGATGCGTCCCTCGGTCAGCGTGTTGAGCTTCTCGATGAGGAGGCCATGCAGCTCCTCAAGGCGAACCTTGTACTCATTGTCAAGCGCCTCAATCTCGGGATCAACGCCACGGGTACGTTTCTTGATGGCACGGGCGAAGAGACGGGTGCCAATGACAACGCCCTTCAGTGACGGATTGGCCTTCAAGGAGGCATCCTTCACATCACCAGCCTTGTCACCGAAGATGGCACGCAGCAGCTTCTCCTCGGGAGTGGGATCACTCTCGCCCTTAGGCGTAATCTTACCGATCAGGATATCACCGGGGATAACGTGGGCACCGACGCGGATGATTCCACGCTCGTCGAGGTCCTTGGTAGCGTCCTCGCTCACGTTGGGGATATCGTTGGTCAATTCCTCCATACCGCGCTTGGTCTCACGCACCTCAAGGGTATATTCATCTACATGAACGCTGGTGAGGATATCCTCGCGCACGAGACGCTCGTTGATCACGATAGCGTCCTCATAGTTATAACCCTTCCAAGGCATGTAAGCCACCTTGAGGTTGCGACCCAATGCGAGCTCACCGTTCTGGGTAGAATAACCCTCGGTAAGGATCTGGCCCTTGATGACATGGTCACCAGCCTCACAGATAGGCCTCAAGTCGATGGTCGTGCTCTGGTTGGTCTTGCGGAACTTCGGCAACTTGTACTCCTTGACAGCACTGTCAAATGAAACGAACTCCTCGTCTTCGGTGCGGTCATAGCGGATGCGGATGACGCTGGCGTCAACAAACTCAACGACACCGTCGCCCTCGGCCTGCAGCTGAGTGCGGCTGTCGTAAGCCATGCGCTGCTCGATGCCGGTACCCACGATGGGAGCCTCGCTGCGCAACAAGGGCACAGCCTGGCGCATCATGTTAGCACCCATCAACGCACGGTTAGCATCGTCATGCTCCAGGAACGGGATGAGGGCAGCTGCAATCGACGCAATCTGTTGAGGCGATACGTCCATGAGCTCTACCTCCTCGGGAGATACAACGGGGAAGTCGGCATTCTTGCGGGCCTTGACACGGTCACGCACAAATCGGCCATTCTCATCGAGCGGGGCATTGCCCTGAGCGATGATGCGGTCTTCCTCGTCCTCGGCGGTGAGGTAAACAATCTCTTCATTTTTCAGGTTCACCTGGCAATTCTCAACCTTGCGGTAAGGCGTCTCGATAAAGCCCAGGTTATTGATCTTGGCATATACGCACAACGACGAAATCAGACCGATGTTGGGACCCTCAGGGGTCTCAATGGGACACAGACGGCCGTAGTGAGTATAGTGAACGTCACGCACCTCAAAACCGGCACGCTCGCGGGACAGACCACCAGGACCCAGGGCGCTCATACGGCGCTTGTGAGTGATCTCGGCCAGAGGATTGGTCTGATCCATGAACTGGGACAATGCGTTGGTACCGAAGAAGGTATTGATCACGCTCGAGATGGTCTTGGCGTTGATCAGGTCGATGGGAGCAAACTGCTCGGTATCGCGGACATTCATGCGCTCACGGATGGTGCGAGCCATGCGTGCCAGACCTACACCGAACTGGTTGTAGAGCTGCTCACCCACCGTGCGTACACGGCGGTTGCTCAGGTGGTCGATGTCATCGACATCCTGACGGCTGTTGATCAGTCCGATGAGGTACTTAATGATCTCGATGATATCCTCCTTGGTCAGCACACGCTTCTCAATGTCGGTATCAAGACCCAACTTGGTGTTGATGCGGAAACGTCCCACCTCACCCAGGTCATAGCGCTTCTCACTGAAGAACAGGTTGGTAATCACCTCGCGGGCACTGTTGTCATCAGGCGGCTCGGCGTTACGCAGCTGGCGGTAGATGAAGTTCACTGCCTCCTTGCCACTATTACAGGTATCCTTGTTCAGCGTGTTGAAGATGATCTGGAAGTCACCCGTGTTGACATCTTCACGATGCAGCAGGATGGTTGTGGCACCCGACTCAAGGATCTCGGTGATGTTCTCCTCTTGCAATTCAGTGTCGCGGTCAACGATGATATCATTACGCTCGATACTTACTACCTCGCCGGTATCCTCGTCAACGAAATCCTCAGTCCATGAATGCAGGACACGGGCAGCGAGCTTGCGGCCCACAGCCTTCTTGAGGTTGGTCTTGGTCACCTTGATCTCCTCGGCAAGTCCGAAGACCTGGATGATTTCATTGTCAGACTCCAGGCCGATGGCACGCAGCAACGTGGTCACCGGTAATTTCTTCTTTCGGTCGATGTAGGCATACATCACATTGTTGATGTCAGTAGCGAACTCGATCCATGACCCGCGGAAGGGGATGATACGTGCCGAATAAAGCTTCGTGCCGTTGGCATGCAGGCTCTGGCCGAAGAACACACCCGGCGAACGATGAAGCTGTGAAACGACAACACGCTCAGCACCATTGATGACAAACGTGCCCTTTTCGGTCATGTAGGGAATGGAGCCCAGGTACACGTCCTGGATCTCGGTCGGGAAGTTATGGTCAGGGTCGGTGCAATAGAGCTTGAGCTTGGCCTTCAAGGGAACGCTGTAGGTCAAGCCGATATCAAGACACTCATCGATGGAATAGCGGGGCGGGTCGATATAATAGTCCAGGAATTCAAGTTTAAAGTTGTTGCGGGTATCCTCGATGGGGAAATTCTCGGCAAAAACTTTATAGAGTCCCTCGTTTTTTCTTTTCTCAGTCGGTGTATCCAGTTGCAGGAAATCACGGAATGACTGTAACTGCACGTCGAGGAAATCAGGATAGGGATAGGGATTTCTAACTCGCGCGAAATTG
>ONLH01000054.1 GCA_900318645.1 uncultured Prevotellaceae bacterium | reverse complement strand
GCATGGCGTTTGCCCTGCTGCTCACGGCCGTTGCACAAAGTATCACGCACACCTTCAGTGACGTGTCGATGAGCGATGCCCTCAAGTACCTGCAGCAACGCACCAGCCGCTACAAGATCGTCTTCATCTATGACGACCTGGAGGACTACAAGGTGACGACCACGGTCAAGAACAAGTCCGTTCCCGACGCCATCCGCCAGATGATCGGTTTCTATCCCATCAAGATGACCAGGAAGGAAAACCGCGAAATCTACGTTGAAGCCATCCTCAAGACCGAGCGCCGCCTCAAGGGCGTGGTGGTCGATGAGCACAACTTGCCGATGCCCTACGCCAATGTCACCCTGCTCAGCCCCGCCGACTCGACGATGGTGGGCGGCGGTGTGACCAACGAGAGCGGCCGCTTCGTCATTCCCATCGAGTACGGCAAGGTCATCGCCCGCATCTCCTACGTGGGCTACAAGACCGCTTATCGCCTATGCAACCGTGACAACGTGGGTACCATCAAGATGCACCCCGACATTACAGCACTCAAGGAAACCGTGGTGACCGCCGCCAAGATGCAGATTGAACGCGACGGCGCCAATTACACCCTGCGCAACCTGGGCGGCACCATCATGGGCAATGCCGGCAACGCACTCGACCTGCTGCGTTGGACGCCCGGTGTTATCGTGGGCATGAACGAGGACATCTCCCTCATCGGCCGCGACGGCAAGACCGAGGTCTATATCAATGACCGCCGCATCACCAACAACGCTGAACTGAAAGCCGTCACCTCGCAAAATATCAAGCGCGTGGAGATCATCCGAGAGCCTGACGCGCAATATGCCTCCAATGTGGCCGCCGTTGTCAAGCTGTACACCCATAGCCCTTATAAAGACAACCTGGGGGCCAGCCTGATGAATGTGCTCGACATCAATCACAAGAAATCCAATACCACTACCGTCACCATCGATGGCAAGCGCGATAAGTTGTCGGGCAACGCCTCATTCTCCTATGGCCATTTAAACACGGTCGCTTTTACTCAAGGGTTGACCGAAATCGCTGGAAATGGTTTAGAACCGTGGAGTTATACAAAAACCGACTCGACATCCTACCAAAGCAGCGGGGATGATTTCCAGTTTTTTGCTGGTTTGAATTACGCCTTCACACCCAAGAGCGTCTTTGGCTTGCAGTTCAATGGCAATTACCGCAAATTGAATCTCGACCAATTCTCAAGGCTGAAGACCGCCCAATACCTTCACGGATTCGCAGTTACTGAAGACATCATCAAGCGCAATAGCACATCGGCCAGCTACCTGTGGCAACGCAATGACCACTCACAACTGCTGCTGATAGCCGACTATGCGACATCACGACAGCGAGACGACCAGAATCTCTACGAGTATATTAAGCCTACTCTTAATCCCGGCGGCGAGTCCTCTACAATCATTAAACAATATTTTATCGTCGATACCAATGATTATAATATCGTGACGGCTTCGGCCAAATATGACTTTGTTTCCGACGGGTGGAAAAACCACACGGGCCTTGAATGGGGTTATACTGCGAGCAATGCGGTAATTCACCAGAACGACCTCACGCAGACCAGCAAACGTGACAATGACTGGCTGGGCGTCTATTACACCCTGGCGAAAACATGGGGCAAGTGGCGCCTGAATGCGGGACTGCGCTATGAGTATGACCACACCCGCACCGACAGCAAGGGCTTTGTCCTCAACAAGACTTATCACAACGTGCTGCCCAGTGCCAGCGTGGGATTCAAGCCGTCGCATGATGTTGACCTGGTGCTGTACTACGGCCGCATATTGAGGCGCCCCACCTACAACGAACTGCGCCCCACGTCCTATTACATCAACACCTATCAGGAAACGACAGGCAACCCCTTGTTGCAGCCGTCGGTGACCCATCGGTTGGCCCTGAATGCCAACTACAAGGGCTTCACCTCCTCGCTGAGCTATCGGCTCATGGACAATGCCATCCAACGCATTGTGGAGTATATGCCATCGGGCATCATCAGTGAGCATCCCATCAACATCAAGCATTCACATGCCTGGTCGCTGGACTTGGGCTACAACTACAGCAATTCATGGGTAAACCTGGGCGTGCAGTCGAGTATGACATTGCCCCATGTCGCCTATCCTTATCTGGATGGAACGAGGATTGAGGACAGGCCCTATGCCGTTCTCTCGCTCAATGCCCAGTTCACCGTGGCGCGTAAGTTCCTGCTGGGTTGCAATGCCCTCTACAGCACGCCGTGGACCAGCGGTCTCACGAGAAACGGCTCAACCTTTGGCGTGAACCTGAGTGCCATGGCCTCTTTGTTCAAGAACCGCCTGCTGCTGGGTGTGACCGCTTGTGACATCTTCCACCGCAGCACGCCGTCCTGGAACGAGACACGCTACAATAACGTGTATAATGAGACCAATAGCTATCACTACACACGGGGCCTCTCGCTGATGGTGCGTTGGACCTTCAACTCCATCAGCAACCCGTTCAAGAAGCGCAGCGGCAACGACGCACCCTTGCGCCGTACCCAAGACAACTAATCATCACAATCAATAACACAACTATCATGAAGAATTATTTATTTTTCCTTATCGGATTGCTGGCACTGGTGTCTTGCACCAACGAAAGTGACGAACCCAGGTCTAATCCCACCGGGGGCGAGGACCTCTATTTCGCCACACCGGGGTTTCCAGGCTATCCTGAAATGATCTATAACCTAGATGGTGATACGATTTATCAATGTGCCGAGGGTTATCACATTTTTGAGTTGCTGAGCGAAGGGAGTGATTGGTATGCATCACTCAGAACTGAAGACGGTATTCACAGTGTGGTCAAAGACAGCACGACTATATACACAACCGAGGAAACCATCTGGTGCATGGCCGTTGAAAACGGTATAGTTTATACTGTACAAGAAAACAGGTCTGACCGCACCGTGTGGGTCTATAAGGATTTTGAACGGATATATGAATTAGACAGGAATGTGAACTTCAACACAATCTGTGTCAGCAACGACATTGTCTCTTTCACAGTCTATGCCAGCAAGCCTTATACCTGGATCAACGGAAGGACAGTCGAGTTTGGAGGCCCAGACTCAGGACTAGAGGAGGGATTCGGATACACCTTTGGCTATGACCGCAGCGGTTATGATGTCCTGATTGCTTACGAGGGTGCTCTAAGTGATAGGACATACATGTACTGGTGGAACGGGAAGAATTACGACATGCCTGAAATGTTTTTCCCTTCGACATCACGCCTTATTAATGGACATGCCTTCATCTTGGGTGCAATAAAGAGGACGTTGAGTCCTGGTGGTGCCCATTACGTCCCTGCAGTGATTATCGATGGGATGGTAACCATATTGAATGATGAAGACGATTTTGCAGCGAAACAAGTTGTTGCCGACGGCATGAACACTTATATTCTTGTGAATGATGTCAGTGGGCGCTCTAATTGGTCGCTGATTTACAAAAATTTACAGTGCATGGATCTGCCCAATAACATTGTCGTTCCCGAAAATTTGAGGAAATACTATGCCCAAAGCCTTGATGACGATGGCGCTACCACCACATTGATTAATCTGGGCATCACCGCCATCGCTGTAGTAAAGAATGACAAGCAATAACTAAAGACTAACTTAATCATTTTATAACATCATGAAGAAGATATCATTGTATTTATTGATGATCCTCGCTACCGGTATGCTTACCTCGTGTGGCGATGATGAACCTGAAATCACGCGTGTTCAAGACGGCAATGGCAAGGTGTTTCTCGAGACAGGAACACTCGTTGATGCCAACCTCAATTTCTCTGAGGCTGAATTAGAGCAAGCTCTGAATACTTACAAATGGGAACGGGAATACAGTTTCTACTATGACAATCAAACGATATCAAACAGGTATGAAGTCAAAGGTTTGCCCACTGTCATGCATCCTGATGGAACCATTGTATTTGATGATGAGAGTACCGCAAAGTACACCGTGTTAGACAAGCATATACTTGTCACGAATGAGGTGCAAGTGGGTGTGAACAATTATTCCTACTACGATAAGCTGGATGTCGTATCGCTTGATTTGACCGAGGGTGCCGGCAGAATGATCATTGACCGCATCGTCCCCAATGGATATGGTAAAAGCGATTACGTTAACACGACCTATACCCGAATGGTTTGGCGAGCAGTCTTGCAGTAACAGATAAGAAAAAGAAAGGAGAACAATCATGAAGAAGATATCATTTTATTTGATGATGCTATTTGTTGCTGGCTTGCTCACTGGTTGCAAGGAAGAGGTGACAACTGGTCCCGAGTCCCTGCAAGAGTGCCGCACCAAGGGCATTTACGAGGCAACAATCGTTGAGGTGCCTTTAAAGGCCGATGCGGTCGTGGAATGGTATGACCCTGATATGTGGGTGTGGTGTGAAATCACCAAAGCCCCTGAGGATGCCAAGGCCAAGGGCGCTCCTGTCAATGGAAATTATCTATACTTTCAACGCAACGACTTCCCTGGGCAGGTTCTAAAACCCGGCATGACCGTGAAGTTCCGCATCTATTGCTTGGCGCTCATCCTGCAGGACAAGAACGAGTATCCCTTCGCATTCTCACCAGATCGTCAATACTATTATGGCTTTGTCATGCATGAGTAATCAACAATGAAAGCAAAACTATTTCTAGCGGTGTTAGGGTTGTGCAGTCTCTCCTGCCTGGGGCAGGAGGGCAATGTGTTTCATCATTTCAGCCTGTCGGGAGGTCTTGGTTCTACAGGCCTCACCATTGACATGGGCACGATGATGACCAACCATTTCGGCCTTAGGGCTGGTGTGGACCTGTTGGGAATCTATTTCCATGGCTATGAGGACTATGAGGATCTCAACAAGAAACTTTATCTGCTTGACCCTGAACTCGAACCATTACCCGGGCAGGATACCGATACCCACCTGACCAATTCCTCGGGGCACCTGTTGCTGGACTATTACCCCTTCAAACCGTCAAAATCGGGTTTCCATGTGACCGTGGGTGCTTATCTGGCATGGCATCGGCGAGTGGAATCTCTCGAGAATGCAGATAACTGGGCTTGGAGAAAGATTGCCGACTTCAACGCTCGTCGCGGCGACTATGCTGACGTCCCAGCAGAAATGGGCCCTGCGACGATCGGGTATTATGGCTATCTGGTCCCCACCAGTGCCGAAGGATCGTTTAGTGCCTACATGCTAACGAACCGTTTCCGTCCCTACGTGGGTATTGGTTTTGGCCGTGCAGTGCCCGGTGCTCGCCGTCTGAACGTTCAACTAGACCTCGGCGTGCAGTTTTGGGGTAAACCAAGGCTTTATGACGGAATAACCGGCAAACGCCTTACCCAAGTAGCGTATAAGAGCCAAGCGTCTTTCGGCCGCAACACGGTCTATCCCGTCATCACCATCCGCTTTGCAGGCCGCATCTTGTGATACTAGCCCAAGAAGTGTTAATGAAATGTTAAAATGGGGGGGGTAAAAGTTTTCCGAAAATATTATGTATCTTTGCAAATCAGAACAATACTAAAACCGATTAATCAATTATAGATATGAAAAAGACATTACTTATTTCGATTTTGGCCCTGCTGGGCATGACCCAGGCAGCGGCGCAGGAATATGAGTACGTCCCCTTTGTGCGTGAGGGCGTCAAGTGGACCTATAGCATCCAGGATTACCATTATGAGAAAGATTATGAGACCAATCCTGCCCGTGGAGACAACAAGGTATACCGCACACTTGAAATCATGGGCGACACCGTCATCAACGGCAAGAGCTATAAGGCCATGCACATGTGCGTTGATGATCAGTATAGTGAGCCAAAGGATGTAGTTCCCGTTTACTTGCGAGAGGAAAACAAAAAAGTGTATGGCATAGTGCCGGATAGTAAGTTCTATGATGACGGCCTTGTTGGAAATTTTTATTCTGGTTTATACGACAGTGCAATCCTCAATGGTCAAGAGTTTCTGCTCTATGATTTTCAAGATCCTGTTTCCTATTGGGCTAATGCGGGTGATGAATGGCACGCTGCTATCGACCTCCATGTAGACACTGTTGTAGTAGGAGACCATTTAGCCAAACGTTACTTCGAGGAAAGTGAATATGCTGAATTGGTCGATCCTTTCCGTATTGTCGAAGGTATTGGCGCTATGGGCACGAACAGTTACCCATTGGCTTTCTTCATGCCGGTGTGCACAGGCATTCATTGTACAGAATATTACAGTCTTGAGAAAGTTGTCGAGAACGGCGAGGTCATCTATCCCCAGAATTATGTGGAGGACAGGTATCTGCCCGTGATTCGCGAGGGCGTGAAGTGGGTCAACGAATATGTAGAAATCAGTGACGAGGGCACGACCAGCCATTATTATTCCTATGAGTTCAAGGGCAATCACCCTGAACTTGACTCCTATAATCGAGTGTTCAAAGCAGTTTATTCCAAGAATTATGATGCAAATGGTATCAGTTATGGCGATGAAGAACTGGTTGCGGGATTACGGGAAGACGAAGCCTGCATTCTCAGTTTCAGGAACGAACCGCTGGGTTGGATGACTAATTTCATCAATTTCTATACCTACCAGGGCAACGATGACGTGCGTTTGCTGCATGAAAATTTGGAAGGGATGTGGGATATAGACTATTACATCAATAACCAAGCCTACCCACACATGAATCTCCTGAACACTGATAATTTTGTCGAGGCTGACCCGATTGAGATTGACGGGGTGCTCTGCAGCCGTATCGCTTATATAGGTGAACAGGGCGACACCTTGGCTTATCTGGTCGAGGGTATCGGCTTTGACAGCCGCGAGTGGGGCGATCTGCTGACACCGTTCACGCAATATCCCGATGCCGACTGCGGCGAATGTTATAAAGAATTATGCGGATTGAGCCATGTAGTCAAAGACGGAAAAATCATCTACAAGGGCATGCGTTACCGCGAAGACGTTCTTTCAGGCATCGACGAGGTGGTCACCGACAAGACGCGCTACCCGATGGACAACAATTACTACAACCTGATGGGCCAGCCCGTGGGCAAGGACGTTCCCACCGCCCCCGGCATCTACATCCACCACGGCAAGAAGATAGTAGTACGCTAAACCATCGATAACTCCTTAACAATAATGATTATGAAACAAACAATAATTGCAATTCTTGCCTTGCTGGGCATGACCCAGGCAGCGGCGCAGGAATATGAGTACGTTCCCTTTGTGCGTGAGGGCGTCAAGTGGGTGTGTGACGCACCTTATCTGGAGTGGATGCAAATGTGGCACAACTATTATACTCTGGAACTCGCTGGAGATACCGTCATTGACGGAAAGACCTATAAAGCGATGCATAAGTATAGCGGTGATGCCATCAATGAAATGAATGATACAATTCCTGTTTATCTGAGAGAAGAAGATAAGGTGGTGTATGGTATCGTTCCTGATGGAAAAACCTATGATGAATGCCCTGTGGGTATGAACTGGTGGCCCGAAGCTCGTGAAGTCGTACAAAGTGGTCAGGAATTTATCCTGTATGATTTCAATGATCCGATTAATTTCATCAAAGACAACATTAAATATCCGATTCAGGGTAGTCCTAATGGATACTATGTATATGACGTTATTCCTGACCAGATAGTGGTAGCCGGAAAGAAAGTGAATCGCTATATGTATGATGCTTCGTGTATTATCGAAGGCATCGGTTGTGATGGCGTAAACCATGGCTATCCTCTTTCTGCCTTGAGTCAAATGCTTTGTTATGTCATAGAGAAAGGTGATACCATATATACTTCCAAGAGTTTAGAAATACCTTGGGATACTGGAATCGATGACGAAGACTATAACAGAGAATTGCCGATTCCACGCCAAGGGGTTCAATGGGTGAATGAAAGAGTCATTGTTGAGAATGGCGACACTACCCAGTATTACTACAAATATGAATTTCGTGGCTACGATTCGCAAGGTTTCGCCTTATGCTATCATTATACTGGCGAGACACTGAACAGTTCTCCAGACAAAAGTGTTTGGGCGAAATATCAAAGCTGGGAGTATGGCCTAGATACGAGCAATGGTATGATTAAGGATAATATTCCGTTTAATAAGGTGAAAGGTGAAGGTAGAGACATGATGTACTTTGGCAGTTCTATGGGCTTTGGATTTCTGGAAATGTATCATTTCCACAATTATGTCACCGACATTGAATCCTGCTATACTCCTAACTGGTATATCTATCGTCAAAAGGAAGATTTCCTGAACCGAGAGAATCTTATTGAGGTAGATCCATTAATTATCGAGGGCGTTAAATGTCACCGTTTTGCCTATATCGGAGAGCAAGGTGATACCTTGGCCTATATAGTTCAAGGCATCGGCTTTGACAGCTATGACATGGGTGACCTGCTCACTCCGTTTACCCGCAAGCCGGACCCCAATGCGGACCATCAAGAGTGGTGCGGGTTGAGTCACGTGGTGAAAGACGGCCAGATCATCTACAAAGGAATGCGCTATCGTGAAGGAGTATTTGACGGCATCGACGAGGTGGCCACCGACAAGGCACGCCACCCGATGGACGACAACTACTACAACCTGATGGGCCAGCCCGTGGGCAAGGACGTTCCCACCGCCCCCGGCATCTACATCCACCACGGCAACAAAATTGTGGTCCGCTAAACCATCAACAGATCCATAACAACAGTGAGTATGAAAAAGATTTTATTTGGAATTGTAGTGTGTGCTATAGCACTTGCCGGATGTGGGCATGACACGTTTTTTGACGAGCCGGAGCCCCAAGTCTATACCGCCGAGAACGATCCTGCGCTCGAGAAAATCGAGACCAATGTCGGTTACTATTATGGCGATAAAGGTGTTGACCTCACACGTATTGAATTTGCCTACCGTGCAGCGGGGCAGTATTGCATCTTCCCCAAAACCGAGGCAAGAACCCAGCAATTGGCACAACTGTCTCAACAAGAGGGATATCAAATACAGCAAATCGGGTATTACTTTCTTGTTACCGGCGACCGTGACCTCATTACCGACAATGACTATGTCAGTGACCGTTATTTTGTAGGTTATTATGAAAACGAGCCAGAATTTCTTATGATAGGCCCTGGAATCACAGTTAGCGTTCCAGACCCCAAGACCAAAGATAAAATCCTGAAAGCCTACCGAGGGAAACTCACTGAATCAACTAATTCAGAACAAGGTCATGTCACTTGGAATGGAGACTACCTCTATCGGTTTGATTGCTCTCATAAGACGTCGGAACAGGTAATGAACTTGGCAGACAAGCTCTACAGGCGTGACGATGTGACATGGGCCGAGGCCAGTATGTATATGCCAATACATTTACATTAATTCTAACCACACATGTAATGATCACGATGAAAGCAACAAAGAAACTGATGAGCCTGTTGTTGGCGATGCTGGCTTGCTTGAGTGCCAGCGCTCAACAGTCTATCGGCTTCCGTTTCTAAACCATAATTTTTTATTACAGACTTGTTGGCTCACCGATGACCTCGGTGGGCTTTTTAGTGCCGCATACCAACCACAGGGAGGCGGTGGTTTGCTTTCAAGATATAGGGGGCGTGGCCGTCCCATAGTTGGACGAAGCACGAAGTAGAGAGCGGCTCAAATCACATCGTTTTGATCATTCTATTCTGCTACATCGTTTTCGTCATCACTGGTCAGGACCCAATCAAATTTCT
>ONLH01000042.1 GCA_900318645.1 uncultured Prevotellaceae bacterium | reverse complement strand
TACCCTCGCGCTGCCCCTCGACTTGCATGTGTTAAGCCTGTCGCTAGCGTTCATCCTGAGCCAGGATCAAACTCTTCGTTGTTGTATTATCGTTTCTCTCTTTTACAAAAGATATAATGAAAACGCAACACTCGACCGAAGTTTCCAGTTTCATTTCCTGGCCTCTAATTTCAGGTTGAATCTCGTATCTTACTGCCTGTTGTACATCGTCTTAAACGACTCGGAATCGACGGGAACAACTATTACATTGTCCCTTGTTCTCTTGTACTACTCGTTGCTGCAAACATGTCAAAGAGCTATCGTTTAGCGCCACACCAGTGGCGAAAAGCGGTGCAAAGGTACTGCCATTTTTGAAACTGGCAAATTTTTTAGCAACTTTTTTTCATCGAAGTTATTAACAATTTTGCCAAAATTTAATCTAAACAACTGTACAACAATAAAATAAGAAAAATAATTTTTTTTGAAAAAAATTGTGGTTTTTCTTTCAGGAGGCAAATTTTGGCCATTTTTAGGGCCAAAACCAATGATTGAAGCGACTCAAAACAGAACTAAAAAACAGGAGTGATAGCAGACCTGCCGCCATCACTCCTTTTATCGTTGAAAATTGATGTCACTAAGGGATCATTCGGAACACGCGTACACCGATATTATTCTTGGAATGCTCCAGATACTTAAACAGGGGTTTTGACTCCAATATGACCTTGCCCCCAGACATAGAAGCGTCAAGCAGGTAAGGATCACCCTTCTCATCCACAATGATGATGCCGTTGTGAGAAACGTCAAGTCCCTCAAGCTTCGTAACCAGGGAGATGAAATCACCTGACTTCAAGGCTGCCTTCACGCCCTTGTCATTGAGCCACGAACGCTTGAGATAAGGGAAACGGTGCTGCCGCAACTCGTAACGCCTGATTTTCTCCACCATGGCGGAATCGTTCTTCAGTTGTTGGTATTGGCTGGGGTGGCGAGACATGTAGTCGATATTCTTGATCATATAGTCGGCATGGGGCAGTTCAGGCGTTATCTCAACAAGATTGCCGCGCACATTGTTGTCAATAATCCATTCACTGATGTAATGAATGCGGCTGGAATAATCGCCCATCTCACCTCCACGGTAACGCACATTCTCTATATAGTCCGCGTAGTCACGCCATGAGTAACGCTGATTGAGCGTGGCGCGCGTCAAGGCATAGAGGCTCTCGATAAATGTAAGACAGTCCAGCTCATGGATGTTGATGGTAAGCACTTCCTCATCAGCCTCAAGGGTATGGGCTACATAAGGCGTCCCTAGCAGCTGGCGTGCATAGAACTCCACCAATCCATTCGCATCGTTGATGCCGCTCTCATGCCCTTTCTTCAGCAGTTCGTTAACAAGAACCGTATCACCATCGCAGTGGAAACGCATCTGAACTGTTGTTGCGGCCTGTGCCACTTGTTGTGAAGCCTGGCGTGGCGCACAAGCTACCATAAGGAGGGCTATCAAGATAAATATCTTTTTCATCGTTGTCTTGTTTAAATAGGTTTGAAGTACAAAATTACAAAAAAACTCATTCAAGCGTTCGCTTCATGGCACTTTTTGTCACAATCAAACGCTTTATTTATTTTATAATAATGTATATGCTGACAAGCATCACCATCACCACGGCCAGATTAACACAAAGACAGGCGACCCGATTCAGGGCCACCTGTCTTCATATCAAATCTACAAGACTACAAGTTAAGTTTAACTTAACAGCATATTGATCAAAGCCGTCACATCGGCAATAGTGGTCTTGCTATCGCCATTGACGTCAGCCTCGGCTGGAGCAAGGCTAGTGTCACCAAGCAGATAGTTGATCAACGCGGTAACATCGGCAATGTTCACTTTACCGTCTTTGTTCACATCACCGACCATAATAGGCACATGAGTCTCTGTCGCGCTGATGAGGTAAACCTCCCACTTGTTGCTGATGGGTGAATGCTCAGCGTCATCAGGGGCAATACCCATTACTTGGGGAACGGCTTTGACAATACCAGTCATTGTGTAGCCATAATTCTCCCTGATTGTAGCAGTGGGATCAAAGGTCGCCATATTCTCCCAGTAACCTTGCTTGACAGTCGCCAAGAAAGCTCCAGGCAGGTTCTCGCTATTGACGTCGTCACCACTCTTGGGCATAACTATCACAAAGGTGGTGTCATTGAGTTGTTCACGGCACATTGCCCACTCGATGTTCACATACTCCTGCGGCTTGGGCTCAACCATGAAATACTCAGGCTGCTCAACGAAGTTAGCAGGCATGAAGGTGTTGGGCGTATAGGATTCAACCGCTGCAGGAACGGGATTGGCACGCAACTCAATCGTGGGATTGGCACGGTCAATCAGTTTACCCATCAACGTCTGTCCCAACAAGAGGCTACCCTCGACAGCATCATTTCCCATCACGGGCTCTTTGAGAATCAGTTGTGCCCAGTTGCTCTGGTCATAGTCAACACCAGCAGTTGATTCGGGCAACGGCAGCGATTGTGTGTTGCAACTGGGATTGACAGCATCGCCATTATCGTCTTTTACCCACAGCCACTGACCTTGGCCATTCAGCCAGACACCAGTCAAGTCATTGGCAACGACATACTCTTTACCGACCTCGCCCTTGCTGACGATGTCGGCAAGCGTCATCACATTATCCTTGACAACGCCAACCAGGCCGCCTGCATTGTAGTAGCCGCCATTGACAAAGGCAAAGTCAGCAGTCTGGGTCGCTTGGTTACCATTGTCGCTGAAGATCACAGTCGAAGGCATAGTGGTGAGATTGCCATCATAAACCCAACGATAGACCTGATTGCCGTTAGCAGCCACTCCGACAGGCGTAGCCAGTGTTACGCCAGGCCAACTGCTGCCGGTATAGATAGACGTATTGTCAGTGACCCAAGCACACGGGTTAGCATAGTGTGTACTGTTCTCAAAGTAGCAGTAGAACACATCATCACCCAAGCTGATGGCACACGATGGCAACGTCATCTCACCGGTTCCAACCTTTGTGTAGCCCGAATAGCCGTCATAGGTAAAGTAATGGTCACCGGGAGTCAAGCCTTCAATATTAGATGTCTGTGATCCGTTGCCGTTGTTGAAGATAACGTTGAGCGACGGAGCCTCCTGTGAATAGTGGTACCAGCCCCCTTCATTCTTCTCGGTCAGCCTAACGCCGGGCCATTCTGCAGCAGCGACATTTTCACCATTGATTACCTCCCATGCATAGACGTAAGGTTCAATATCGGATGCAACATAGATATTAACCACATCGTTCTCGGTGATATAGTAAGTACGGGCCACCTGATTAATCACACAACCATCGCGAAGGATACCGGCACGCAACACATGCTTGCCCCCTGTTGAGAATATCACTGTGCCCTGATAGGTGACTTGAGTGCCATTGGTTGCCGAGGGCTCAGTGCCGTCAAGAGTATAGACAATCACTGCTTCACTGTTGCTGGCGGTGAGGTGAGCGGCAGTAGCGCCTGTATAATCTCCCGTTGCCAAGTCAACCGAAACCGTCGGGTTATAGAGTGCAGGCATATAGGTCGACGTCAGATCATAGGCTATACCATCCGAGAAGCTGAAGAAGGCATCGCTCGTGATACCATTGATGTCGGCGGTCTGGGTCGCACCGCTGCCGTAACTCAAGATGATGTTGATCTTGCTGGCATCAACCGTAGCGTGCAGCCATCTCACACCACCCACAATCACACTGTTAGCCTCGTCAAGCTGCCATCCGGGGAAGGGACCCGTGAAAGAGTTCCCCTGATCATCAAAGGCAAACAGATAGGGACGGTTTCCTCCGTCATATTTCACATAGATTCTGATCTTACCATCATCGGCTGCATTGTCCACCAGATAGTCACGGGTCACAATGCTGTTGGGACGCACCTGACCGTTGGCAAGCACACCCACCTTGAGGGTCGTAGTCTTGTCAAACGACAGTTCAATGCCTGCCGTATCGGTAATCTGTGCGCTATAGGCATCAGGTGCCTTGCCGTCGGTAGTATAAACCAGCACGGTACCCTCAGATGACGGCTTCACTTTCACCTCGACAGGGGCACTAAAGTTGCCACTGCTCTTGCTGATGACGGGATAACCATAAACAAGATCCTGCTTGACGTTACTGTCAACCTGATCGGCAAGCGCAGAAGAGATACTCAGTCGGCATGTTCCCTGATCATTACACCACACCTGGGTAAAGCCGCTGGGAACGCCCATGTTCACTGCTTCATCACCCAACTGCAGGTACAGTTCACCCTTCTCGCCGGTCACACGCCAAGCGATACTGTAGGAACCGATGTCCTCCGGCGACCACACGGTGCTCTCGTTGGTGACGCCAGCGGTGCGGCGAGCTTTGATGAAGCGCACGATGATGTCATGCCAATCGGGATGCATGAAATGAGGATAGAACAGACATGGTGTACCCGGCATCGCCAGGATGAAGCAGTTGGCCTCGATAATCTGATGGTTGACACGATGCATATAGTTGCTGTTGCTGGCATCGGTCGGCAGATCCTTGAACGTATCGTGGTTATCGATGAAGGTCACCGCATAGCGTTTGAAACGGTAGTCCCAGATAAGGCCTTCATACTTGAGCGCGCGGAAGCTGTGGCCACTTTCGTCATTGAAAGCCTGACGGATCTGCTCCTGCAAGGGGAAGTCAAATGCGGCACTCTGGAAACCGCCCTCGTCATAGACGCCCTTAATCCACGACATGATATCACCGGAGGTACCCCAGAATTCACCTACCGAGAACGTAGGACGAACCTGGGCATTATAGTAAGCGAAGTGTTTCGGTTCAAAGCCGCGTGCATAGTCGTAACGGAAACCGATATAACCCAACTCATCCTTCAGGTAGCGCAGGTAGGTAAGCACTTTCTGTTGAGTGGCTGGATTATGGTGGTCAATGTCACGGGCCCATGGTCCCTTGCCAGCATCGCCGCCGCAATCATAGTTACCACTACCCAATCCGCTCTCATCATCGCAACACAGGTCAACGCATTTGCCATTCTCGTCCCAATCCCATTGGATGCTGTAGGTCTTGCCTGTCGTCGGACCGATGACATTGACTTCATCGACGAAGTCGGCAGCAAATTCATTTCCACTCCATGTGCTCAATCCACCCTTGTGGTTAGCGACCACATCCTCCATGGCACCTGTTCCTGCAGCCTTATAGGCACTGATAAGGTTGATCAACTCGCTCTCGGTGCCGAAGTAGCTTTTGGGTTCCCATGTCGTTCCGTTGACTTCATAGGTCTCTCCACGGTTATGGTCAAGGTAGAATACGGGAACAAAGCCCATGCAATCCGGGTTGTTGATGATATCACCCCATCGGGTGCACACCCACGTACCGTTATGCCCAGCACGCCATGCTTCGCCTTCGGTGGTGAAAACAGTCTTGTCCGAGCACACTGTGGCACCGCTTTGCGGCAGCCACAACAGGTCGATATAGGGAGCGATATTGTCCTTCTGGTTCAGCAACTCGACCCAGTTAGTGACAGGCACATACCACTCATCATTTTCGCCCCATCCAGCACCATACATGGTGGCCATCGTCTGGTTCGAATGGCCTTCAGCAGGACGGAAACTATCCCAGAAAAAGCCCTGTAGTACGACGCCTCCATACTCCGAAGGCCACCCCTGGGCCATCAAGCCCAACGATGACAACAAGGCCAAAGTCATTAATGTGTAAATCTTTTTCATAAACCTAAACAATTAGTAAGTAATTAATCCTCTTCATGCTTTACTCTGGTAATACTCATCCATCAGGAAAGCAACCTTCTTAATATCCGCAAATTTATATAATTTCTTAAAACAACAAATAACGAACACAAACTTTTTTTAAAATAAACGTTTTACTTGCTTGCTTGTCTAAAAATATATGTAACTTAGCAGGTTGAAACGATGAAAATGAAACGTATATTCATAGCATTAGCTGCTATCATACTGGCAGCAGGTAGTTTGTGGGGCAAGGATGACGAGATTATCGTCACCCGTCAACTGACCACAGGGCAACGCAACAACTTGCCCGAGAAGACTATAACCGTAGAGACAAAACGGCTGGAATTCAACAAGAAAGCTGACCTCGCACTCACTGATGCCATCTCGAGCGTGATGGACACCATCGCACAGGAGGATTACCAGAATCGCACCTTTGTGATGCTGTTGGAGCCCAAGCCCGACGGAGAGGTAGCCATCGCTGTGCACAGCGACGACATCGTGACACAAGGCAGACAAGATGCCACCATCTACTACGGAGTAATTGACCACAAACGCTATCATTTTGTGGTACTCACCAGCAAAGGCAACAAGCAGTTGCTGGAACAGACCTTCAAGAAGATGAGCAAAGTGAAATTTGTGCAGGAGTTTGAGTTCGTGGACTTCAAGACCCCCAATTATCCTACCAATGTGATCGCGTCCTGGAGGCCAGACAAGGGCCTGACATGGCTCACGGTCATCATCAACGAGGATTCCAGTGTCCAACACGATATCCATGACGACTCAAGTGCTACAGCACATCATCATTAAAGACACTATATAACATAGATAAGAGACAATGAACCAAGACCCTAAAAACAACCAGAATTATGCCATCGCCATTGGCCGCCAATTTGGCAGCGGTGGGCGTGAGGTGGGACAACGCGTGGCCCAACTGCTCGACATCAATTACTTTGACAAGCAACTGTTGCTCGAAGCGTCCAAGGCCAGCGGAATTCACCCTGAGATGTTTGAGGCAGTAGATGAACGCACACCCAAGTTCTTTCCTAGCTTGTGGCCGCTGAACCTGGCCATGGCCGGCTCAGCCTTTACCGGAGAGACACCCATGAGTGATGACTCCATCTACAAAGCACAGTGTCAGGTCATGAAAGACCTTGTTGACCGCAAGTCTTGTGTCATCGTGGGTCGCACTGCCGACTATGTCCTGCGCGATTACTGCCCTGTCATCAGTGTGTTCCTGCATGCCCCGATCGATGACCGGGTCAAGCGCATCATGGAACGCGGTGACTGTGACACTCGTGAGGCTGCTGAGAAGCGTAGCGACAAGGCCAACAAGTTGCGCTCCGAGTACTATAACTTCTACACCGACAAGCTTTGGGGCCATGCCGACAGTTATGACCTGTGCATCAATTCCAGCCTGTTAGGTATCGAAGGTACCGCACAGTTTATCGTTCAATTCGTCAAACAGAGGCTCAGCCAACAAGCCTTGTAACGTGGCTCATCAAAAGGCCTTCTGGATTATCTTGATCGTGCTGATGACGGGGACGGCATCCCTCAAGGCACAAGTGAGCGTTGACCAATACTATGGCGACGGCATCCGTTACGTGCGTTCACAACAAGAGGTGTTCTATGATAACTATTTCCATGCCGCACAATTTGCGGTATCTGCAACCGTCAACAACGGGATGGTAGCCTTTTCCCTCGAAGTGACATACCAGGAAGGCATGCTTCACGTCTCACAGGGCGATAGCCTAACGCTAGTGTTGCGCGGAGGCGACCATGTGGTGCTCAAGACCGACCGCGGAACGGGTCGTGAAGACATCATCAAGCGCCACTTCAGCGACCGCAACGAGTACTACGTGACCTGCCATTACATGATGAGCAACTATGACATCCAGCGCATCACACGCAATCGCGTGACCAAGCTGTCGGCACAGACAGGCAACATGACCTTTGACCGCAAACTGGATAATTTCCAGGATCGCTTTAGGCGGCAGTTCACCGCGCTTTATCGCTACCTGATGGGCAACAAGTAAGTGAACAAGAAGATACAGAAAGCGAGAAGCGCCACGTGGCGCTTCTCGCTTTCTGTATCTCCTTAATCGATGAGAGCAGTCGATTATTTCACCTTCAGGACTTTACCCTCTTGGATCGTACTGCTGGTCAAACCATTAAGTTTCTTGAGCTGCTCCACGGTAGTGCCATTCTTCTTGGCAATCTTGTCCAAGTTGTCGCCCTTCTTTACCTGATAGGTCGAACGGCTCTCGTTGCGGCTCTCCTTAGTCGATTTACGTGTGCTAGCCGTTACCTGCGGCTGTTCCTCCTTCTTGTTGCTGCGCTTCTTGGTAGCAGTCTGCTCTTTCTCCTCGGATGCCTTCTTAGCAGCGGCATAACGCTTGCTGGGAGCATAGTCGCGAGCCTTGGTATAAGTGCTCTTGGAGAAGGTATAACTATCAGTATGCGTGCAACGGTTTGCAAAGTCAAAGATAGCCTCGGGGTTGATGGCGTAGCCCATGAAACGTGTCTCGAAGTGCAGGTGAGGACCTGTGCTGCGACCAGTATTACCACTCAGGGCGATAGGCTGACCGGCCTTAACATATTGGTCGGGCTTCACCAGGAAACGCGACAAGTGACCATAGACGGTCTCCAAACCGTTCTCGTGACGAACGATGACATAGAAACCATAGCCACCACGCTCAAAACGCGTCAGACGCACGCGACCCGAGAAAGCCGAATAAACGGTGTCACCAACAGCGGCACGCAGGTCGATACCCTTGTGGGTGCGGCCGAACTGGGGACGATAGCCATAGTGGCTGGTCACATAGTTGCCCTTGATGGGCATGACATAACGACGAACGTCAAGCACCTTGGTATTAGGTACATTGGCGTCCTTATAGCAATTGACAAGGTTGCTTTCCCAACCCTCGGTATAGATATCGGGTTCGGGCTCGCACTCCTCGTAGAGATCTGCTGCGTATTTCTGGGCTTCCTGGACACGGATCTGGTCCTTTACTCGGTTCTGCTTAGCGAGCAAGTTGTTGTGCATCCTGCTGAAGTTAGAAGCCGATTGCATATTCTGAGCCGATATGCTAAGCGCAAAAAGGGACATCGCCGTCAAGGCGAAATATAATCGTTTTATATTCATTTCTGGTTATTTTCTAAGTCTATTTGTTTATAAGAACGCCCAAAATTACACTTTTATTTTATAAAGTGGGGTAATAATTGTGCTAAAAAGTGTAAAGTTTGGTTTCCATTCCTAAACAAAGCAGCACAACTTCTTGAAAATCATTGAAATAAAAAATTCACAAATGCAAACAGTTTCTATTCCAAAATTTATTTACTCAAGAATAACAATTTGGGCGGCTAACCCCTTGAAAAAGGAAGTGTTGACGCTTCTGCTCAGTTGATGTTATAGCATCAACACTCCCTTGAAACTGTGCCATCATTCCTTCCTCCGGAAAATGGCTATGCTTACATCAGTGATCATTCATCCCATGAGTTGGAAACGCTGATCAGGTTGGTCGTATTGGTCGAATTTACAGGTGTAGTGACGCTTGCACCCGATGGCAGCGTATTACCCACGATGATGACATCATTGGAATTAGTCACCTTCATCAATTCTGACGGCATAGAGGTGACACTCGAAACTGTATTCTTGGTAAACACCACATCGTCAAGATACTTGCCTGCGAACAGGGAGTTCTTGAGGCCAGACACTTTGTTGTTGGTAATCAACAGGCCACCTCCACGGGCTGATGATGTGGCTTTCAAGAAGTCAAACACATAGCTCGTGATACTGCTGAACTGATTGTTCCTGATAATGTTGTAGGTGCCAGCTGTGCCAAACTCCTCGTCACTGCAACCGTGATTGAATTGGCTGATGGTGTTCTTATCTACAATGACATTGTTTACGCCCTGGCAGAAGAAGATACCTGCTCCGCGCACCGTGTTGCCCGTCAATGTATTGCCGGCAAGGATGGCATTGTCAAAGAACGTGCCCATGTGAATGCCGTGCATCGCACTGTTCTCAATAACGCAATTCTTCACATACAGGCCGCCCTCGCTCTGATCACTGATGCCGTCGAACGAGGAATTGAGAATCTTGCAGTTTGCAATGATGTGGTTATAGGTATGAGACTTATAAGCCACGTTCACCCTGTTGGATGTTGAATAAGGATCAAAATGGATGCAACCGTTGCACCAGCTCATCGGTTCACTGGTCTGCCGATTTCCGTCAAGGCAGATGTCGTGGATATAAACACCGATGCATTCATCCTTGGACCAGGAACGGAAGACAGCATAGGATGTACTCAACACGCAATTCACCGCATGGTTCTTGACAGCTCCTGAATGACCTGCAACATGATTCAATGAGCTTTGAAACGTCACCTTCTTGTTTACCGTGTCTATTGCAGTAATCACACCGTAGGAACAATCACGAGCCGAACCGCTACCGTTAGTGAGATTGCTAGGAGAGTCACTGACGTACATCGCATCACCCACTTCATAGCCATCGATACCATCAAGGGTAGCAATGTTGGTGTCCACGCTGAGCACCTCGGTCAGTTTGTGCCACACTGCAGCCTTTTTCCTAATGATAGTAGAGTTTCCGTCACCATAAACTTCCATGCCGCTCTTCAATGGCATCGGACGATGGATCAAATAGGTTCCGGCAGGGATGTAAAGAGACACATGCAACTCGGCAGCTGCACCAAATGCCCTCTCCAGTGCCTCGGTATCATCGGTCACACCGTCGCCCACTGCGCCATAGTCCTTCGCCGAGATCTGTCCTCGCGACGATGCGTCAAATGGGATGGAACCGTCATTGTTCAACAAGTAATCGATCAGTGACGATACGTCTTTGATACTAGCCTGTCCGTCACTATTCACATCGGGATATACACCCTGTGCCACCGCAGCATTAAAAGGCAACAATATGGCTAGAACGCAAGCAATTAAAGTCGAATTCAAAAAACAATACTTTTTCATTTCTCTATGATTTTCAATAAAACAATTTTTGTCGATTTTCAATATATACTTGTGGGCGATACCAGCCGATCAGCTGATAAGTCCCCAATTGGCCTGTTTATCAAAAATTTCCCTGATGTGAGCCGACATCTTCAAGCCCCACGGCGTTTCCATTTGCGGGTCATCACGTAGGTAGTCCTCGGCAGCATTGCGAGCCATCTGGATGATCTGCCCGTCCTGGGCAAGGTTGGCAATGTGAAGGTTAAAGGCGATGCCGCTCTGCTGCGTCCCCTCCATGTCGCCAGGGCCGCGAAGCTTCATGTCCTCCTCGGCGACGACAAATCCGTCGTTGGTCTGGGTCATCACCTGCAGGCGGTGACGGGTGTCACGTCCTAGGTCGCTCCGTGCCATGAGGATGCAATAGCTCTGATCGGCCCCACGGCCTACCCTACCGCGCAACTGATGCAGTTGGGACAAACCGAAGCGTTCAGCGTCCTCAATGACCATGACAGAGGCATTGGGCACGTTTACACCCACTTCGATAACTGTTGTGGCCACGAGGATGTGGGCCTGGCCACTGGCAAAGAGCATCATCTGGTGATCCTTCTCGGCGGGCTTCATGCGACCGTGCACCATCGCCACTTTATAATGAGGGAACACGTCACACACTTGCTCGTAACCCTGTTCCAAAGCATGCAGATCAAGTTTCTCGTTCTCCTCGATGAGCGGATAGACGATATAGGCTTGACGGCCCTCACGCAGCTGCGAGCCGACAAACTGATACATCTTGAAGCGGTCTGGTTCATGCTTGAGTACCGTAGTCACTGGTTTGCGGCCTGGCGGCAGCTCGTCGATGATCGACACGTCGAGGTCGCCATAGACCGTCATCGCCAGCGTACGCGGGATAGGAGTGGCAGTCATCACCAGCACATGAGGCGGCGCAGTCCGATTTTTGCCCCACAAGCGAGCACGCTGGGCAACACCGAAGCGGTGTTGCTCGTCAATCACGGCCAGTCCCAGGTTGTGAAACTGCACCGTGTCCTCGATCAAGGCATGGGTACCGATAAGAATCTGCAGATCGCCGCTTATCAATGCCTCATGGATGGCGGTGCGCTCCTTCTTGCGCGTTGAACCTGTCAAGAGCGCTACTTTCACGCCGATGGCATCAGCCATCGGTTTGATGGTCTCCAGATGTTGCCCCGCGAGAATCTCGGTGGGTGCCATGATGCATGCCTGATAGCCGTTGTCAAGGGCTATCAATGCCGTCATAAAAGCGACTATCGTCTTACCGCTGCCCACATCTCCCTGCAAGAGACGGTTCATCTGCTTGCCGCTGCCCATGTCGTGGCGCATCTCGCGAATGACTCGTTTTTGCGCCCCAGTGAGCGGAAACTGCAGGATGTTGTTATAGAAGTCGTGGAAGTAAGCGCCCACACGGCTGAATACGTGGCCAACCAAGCGGCGGCTACTACCTTTGATATAATGTAGGATATTGAGTTCCAGGAAGAACAGTTCCTCAAACTTGAGCCGGAACTGGGCCCGCTGCAACGACTGCTGGTCGGCAGGCAAATGTATGTTGTGCAACGCCTCGGCAAGCGGCATCAAGTGGTAACGCTGCAACAACTCGGGTGGCAACGTTTCATTAATGTGCTGAACACCGGGAGTATTAAGCAGACCGACCACGAGTTTGTGGATAGCGCGAGAAGTAAACGACCGGTTGCGCAGCACTTCCGTCAAGTTATAGACGCCAGTCAACCCTTGGGTCACATGCTCGGCAGTGGCCACATCCACCTCGGGATGGACAATGTTCAAGTGGTTGTTGAACATCGACGGTTTGCCGAACAAGATATATTGGGTAGAAGTGTTATAAGTCCTCTGTATTGAGGCCACACGGTTGAACCAAACGACCTCGATGGTAGCCGTTCCGTCGGTAAACAATGCCTGAAGACGGCGTTTGCGTCCCTCACCTGCAGTGGTGAAATTTAAGAAACGACCCCGCAACTGCACAGCAGCCTCGTCGCCACGCAGTTCGCGCACTTGATTGACGACACTGCGGTCGATGTAACGGAAGGGGAAATAGTACAACAGGTCATAATAGGTTGAGATGCCCAATTCCTTCTTGAGCAGCTCAGCACGCTTCGGGCCCACGCCGTGCAGGTACTGTATGTCAGTATGGCGCAGGTCAGGCATCTTGGTTCAGCAGGTATTCGGCAAGCGTCAAGTCCATGGGACGGGTAATCTTCAGATTCTTCGGGTCACCCTCAACAAGGGTCACCTTGTGGCCATTTCGCTCCACGACCGAGGCATCGTCAGTAAACGTTGGCTCAAAAGGCTGCGAATAAGCATCCAGCAATACTCGGGCGCCAAATGCCTGAGGCGTCTGCACCGCACGCAACGACGAACGGTCCAAGGCATGGCTCGTCTCTCCCACAACCTGACGTACCGAGTCATTAAGCATGACAACAGGGATGGCAGCACCATCACGACGGGCGGCATCAAGGACACGTTCGATGAGGTCGATAGATGCCAACGGGCGAACGCCGTCGTGAACGGCAATCACATCAGTGCAAGCAGAATCGTCAATGCTTTCAAGCGCATTCTTCACACTGTGCCAGCGCGTCTCGCCACCAGCCACCACTCGATGAGGAAGCTTGAAGTCATAGCGCTCACACAGCTCGTTCCACAGTCCAAACTGGTCAACAGGCAATGTCACAACGATCTCGTGGTCCACACCACGAAGGGCCTCTTCAAAAGCCTCTATCGTGCGCATCAGGATCGGCTCACCACCCAGCACCAGGAATTGCTTGGGGACCTCGGCTCCAAACCGCGTTCCACTCCCGCCAGCCACTATTATCGCTATCGTCTTCATCTCGGTCATCTCATTTGAGACCACAAAGTTAATGAGAAATTTAAAAAGGAACCTTAAGCGTTGGCTTAAAATTCCTTTTTTCTTTTTCATTACGTATTGATGTCGCAGAGCGGTTACTCGGCAGACATGGCTAGTCTGAAACCGATGCCGTTGGCCTTTTTATTGGAGCCATAGCGATAAGTAACACGGCACTTGTCGGCGCCCGTCGTCCAGCCACCGCCACGATATACGTGGTCAGTACCTACAATTGGGCCTGTCGGGTTGGTCTGAGCCTCGCCAGTATAAGGCTTATACCAATCCTGGCACCACTCCATCACATTGCCGCTCATGTCATAAATGCCCAGTTCGTTAGGCTGCTTGGTGCGAACCGTTTGTGTCGAGAAGTATTCACCATTTTGGTCTGTCAAATTATACCAAGCCACCTCGTCAACATTGTTGCTGCCAGCATACAGGTAGCCCTTGCTCTTGTTACCGCCGCGTGCCGCAAATTCCCATTCAGCCTCGGTAGGCAGACGAAAGTTGGTGCCCAAGAGGGAATTCAGACCAGCGATGAAACCTTGACAATCTTCCCAAGAGACCCTCTCGACAGGTCGCTGCAGATTCTCAACAAAGCCATTGCGGCTAGAATGCCAACTGGGATTATCCATCATTAGGGCGACCCACATTTCCTGGGTTACCTCAAATTCACCGATCCAATAATCGGATAACGTCACCTCATGAGCCGGTTTCTCGTTGTCGAGCGCACAGGTGTCTTGCTCGTTAGTAGCGCCCATGGTAAACGTGCCACCTTTGACCTTGACCATCTTGAAAGACACCATATCATAGATATCGTAGTACTTCACTTCGGGCTTCTCCTCAGGCTCCGGAGCACTAGTCCATTCACCTGTCAAGAGATAATTGATCAACACCGTTACGTCCTTAATCGTCACCTGATTATCCCCATCGGCGTCACCACGCATGTAGTTATCATCGGCCACCGCCTGTAACGGAGCGGCCAGCAAGGTAAACAGACACAATAATAAAACACAAGGATGTACAATCTTCTTCATTTGATACTTTAGATTTGATGGTTTGTACATGTTTCTAAAAAAACGCGGCAAAGGTACTACTTTTTTCCGTAATATTGTAAAATGGGCGTAAAATAGGGACGGTTCTTTTGATGTAAAACGTAAAATAGGGACGGTTCTTTTGATGTAAAAAAATGACAGTTCTTTAGTAAAACTCCAGTCTTTCCACGTGTGTACTTGGCCATTTCAGGAAACCAAAGCCTCTGTCAGACCGCAAGTCTCCCATTAACCGCAGACAGCTATATTTGTCTTTTTCCACATCACTCTTCCACTCTACCGGCATCTTCAATACTCCGATATAGCCATCCTTGAACTGTCGACCGTATTCACTTCTCAACGTCGCAGGCAACTGTAGGCACTCAATGTGAGAGCTGCCGAAGGCGAAGTTTCCGATCTGTTGAACTGTTTCAGGTATGACAACGGACGGCAGAATGCAGTTGGCAAACACACATTGCTGCTCATCCTCAATAGAAAACGAATTGTTTCCTATGCTCAGCAACCCATTAGGTAGTTCAAACCGTTCCAAAACTCTAACCCCACGCATGAATTCTGAAACGAAGCCTTTCACCCCTTCTGGAACGATTAGTGAGCGTATTGACCTCTGTGTCACTATATCACCTTTTTCAGTTCTTTCGTTCTTGAATGGATTGTCTATTGATGGTTCAAAGCGTTCAACAATTCCATGTTCATCAAGAAAGAATACCCCAGATTCACTCTCGAGAAAATAGGGACGGTTCTTTTGATGTAATTTATCTTCTGTATTTGTCATTATTTGGATTTGGGAGTTGGGTTAATAACCAAGTAGATGGACCTGTATTCAATGCCCGTAATTCGTGCGAGTTGCCTCATGTTGATACCGTTGCCGACAGCTTTGCGGATAATGAGTTTGCGATCTTCTTTCGGCCAACTCTTGAGGGAAGCTAAATCTCCAGCACATAGTTGATTCACAATTTTGCGAGCTGCGCTATCGACCAAGCGGCCTCGTTCTATCTTGGAATGCGGCTCGACATGCCCTGCACTGACGTTGAGCACCATTTCGCACAGTTTGTGCCACGGCAATGAGGCAAATGGCAAAGTCCTGGCACAGATCGCTTGAACGGGCGGCGAGGAAGTATATTCACGCCAGCTGCTCCATCTATATTGATCTGGAGCGGCAACAATCTCAGCCTCAACAGGATTCTGATGGATATAGCACAGGAGTGTAATGAAGTAAGCCACATCTCCAACGGGCTCGCTACGGAAGCGGTCGTGGAACAATGGGCCGAGGCGCTCATGACGCTTATTATAATAACTGACATAGGAAACACCAATCCGTTTCATCACCGTACCGATGTCTTCTGTCCCTTCGGCGATGAGCAGGTGTACGTGATTGTCCATCAAGCAATACGCATGAATGTTACAAAATGGCTGCAGAGGTTTGCCTTCACTGTCCTTGGGTGAAACAACAGCACGCAGAATCTTGAGAAATTTACCGCGATCCTGATCATCTACAAAGATATCGCAACGGTCAATTCCACGCATCATCACATGGTAAACACCAGTATCACTATGTTGTCGGCTCTTTCGTGGCATAGGGCATAGACGATTAACAATTCAATTGCAAAGTTAACTACTTTTATCAACAGAACCTAACGGATAGCCTATTATTATGATAAACCTCATAGAAATGACTCAAAAATTACATCAAAAGAACCGTCCCTATTTTACGTTTTTAGAAATTTAAAAAGGAACCTTAAGCCTTGGCTTAAAATTCCTTTTTAGGTTTCAAATAGGTAAAATTTCTAAGGTAAAAAAGATTGTTTCAGGTTTATGGCGCAAAAGTAAAGCCAATTTTTGAACCACAAAAACAATTCTTTTATGTTTTACAGCATAGTTTTACGAACTTGTTACGATTTCAACAGTTTTCCCGCAATTTTAAAGGGCATTGAAACACCTATCATTCAACAAGATAAACGTGCCATTTAAAATTTATTAAGAATAACCGTTAAACAATTCTAACGGCCCTCTAGGTTCATGATTTCTCATAATGCTTGAGCTCAAAATGGCCCTCAGCATTCAATACGGCATAGGTGCATAACGAGATCCAGTCTCCAAGAAATATCACGGGGGGAAGCTGGTCCAGCTCATTGACTCGTGCAATGTGGAGGTGACCATAGACAAAGGCCTCGACCTCGGGATGTGACACATGGTACTCCCGCGAGAAATCTAACAGACGGCTTGCGGCACGCTCCGAGATAGCCTTCAATGTCTCAGGGGAACGGCTCGTACGATTCTCGTTGGACCACCCTGTGGCGATGGGATAAGTCCATCGCGGATGAATCGAGGCATACAGCCACTGGCACACCCTGTTATGGAAGCACCAACGCGTGAAACGATACATCACGGGCTGCACCCCCACGTCGTCGCCATGAGAGATCACGATGCGTTTCCCCTGGCTTATCACCTCGGTGCATCCCTTGAGGACCGTCAGCCCGATCTGGTCGCGCAGGTAGTCAAACAACCACACGTCATGATTGCCCACCACCCAAGTGATCTTCACGCCACTATCCGCCAGCTCAGCAAGTTTGCCCAAGAAACGGATGTACCCCCTAGGCACAACATATTTATACTCATACCAGTAGTCCAAGATATCACCCAGCAGATACAGCTCGGCGGCATCGTCCTTGATGCTCTCCAGGAAACGGCAAACACGACGCTCACGCTCCAGCGTGTCGGTCATATACTTCGCCCCCAGGTGCAGATCTGATATGAAATATGAATTCTTGCCTCCCATTGAATAAATAAGACGTCAGAAAAAAGCGGATGTCAACTTCTAACTCCTAACTTCTAACTCCTAACTTACAAAACTACATCATTCCCAGTTCGAGTTTCGCCTCGTCGGTCATCATGCGCGGATCCCATTCAGGCTCGAACACCAGGTTGACTGTCGCACTGGTCACTCCATCAACGCTTTCCACCTTCTGCCTCACGTCCTCAAAGATGAAGTCGGCAATCGGGCAGTTGGGAGCAGTAAGGGTCATGTCGATATCCACATGACCTTCATCATTAAGGTCTATCTTGTAAATCAGACCCAGGCTGTAAACGTCAACCGGTAACTCAGGGTCATAGACCGTCTTTAACATCTTGACGATGTCTTCCTCGATTTTCAATTTCTGTTCTTGTTCCATAACTGGCTGCAAAATTAATCCATTTTCTCTAATGCAACACAACAACGCCTCCAAAAATAAATGCAACTTGAGCTGACATAATGTTACAATGCCCAAAAAATATCAAAAGTGGTGAAAATCAAAAAATTTTATAAAAAATGCTGATTATTAGTGCCTAATTGAAAAAAAAGGACTATTTTTGCAGGCGCAAAATTGATAGGGGCTCATTTTCTGGGCGCTTTTTATTTGTCTGCACAAGTCAAAGCAGTCCAAGCAAGTGCCTATCTTTCAAGCATTTAAAGAATTTTATTATTTAATTTTTTACCAAAACATTAAATTAAAAGATACTACAATGACTAAAGCAGAAATCGTTAGAGAGATTGCTAATTCCACCGGTCTTGACAAGGCATCGGTTCTGGAAACTGTTGAGAAATTCATGGACACCGTGAAGGATTCGCTGGCTAATGGCGAGAACGTTTACCTGCGCGGTTTTGGCAGCTTCATCGTGAAGACCCGTTCACAGAAGACCGCCCGCAATATCAGCAAGAACACTGTCATCATCATCCCCGAGCACAACATCCCGGCTTTCAAGCCCGCCAAGGTGTTCATGGATCAGGTGAAGTAATCCCTGTATTGTTGTTGACAGCATAACATAATTCACAATTAACATTTACTGATATGCCTAACGGAAAGAAACGCAAAGGCCACAAGATGGCAACGCACAAGCGTAAAAAAAGACTGCGCAAGAACCGTCACAAAAACAAGAAGTAATCGCGTAGTCAACCAGTGACGACTGTGAAATAGCAGGAACAAACGAATTGGCGCGCTAGATGAATCCGGTCAATAGCAGCTCTATGCCGCAACTGCCAGAGTCATCACGTCAGTTGGTTTGTTCCTGTTTTTTCAAGAGGGTGTGCCGACAGAGGCCGCCCCTCGATGCTCCCCCAATCCTCGCAACGCCGTGCGGCACCGTGTCCAGCGGGACACACTCCAATAGATCCGCCGGCCAACTGCAGTTTTATATATCTCATTATTAAAAAAATATATAAACCATATCCTTTTTATAGTTTTTCACTCACCATTCTGCGATGAGAAGTGAATTAGTAGTTGACGTTACGCCCAGGGACATGACGACGGCTTTGCTCGAAGACGGACGACTCGTGTCTTTGCAGCGGGAGACGAGAGACGCCTCCTATGCTGTGGGCAACATCTACCTCGCTAAGGTGAAGAAGCTAATGCCGGGACTGAATGCCGCGTTTGTCAACGTCGGACACTCCAAGGACGCATTCCTTCATTACCTTGATTTGGGGTCACAGTTCAACACTTTCGCTCAATACATCAAGACGGTACGGGAGAATCCCAACAAACGGCCAACAAGCATCAGCAAAATCAAGAATCAGGCCGACACCAACAAACATGGCAGCGTCACCGACGTGCTCACTCAAGGTCAGGAACTGCTGGTGCAAATCGCTAAAGAGCCCATCTCGACAAAGGGTCCCAGGTTGACCACCGAAATCACCTTCACAGGACGTTTCCTCGTGCTCAGCCCATTCAACGACCGCATCTCGGTCTCACAAAAAATCAAGGATCACGCCGAGAAAACACGATTGCGCCGACTCATCGAGAGCATGAAACCCAAGAACTTCGGGGTCATCGTGCGCACATCGGCCGAAAACAAAAAGGCAGCAGAACTCAACAACGAACTGCGAGTGCTGCTCAAAGCATGGGATGACACCATTGCCAAACTACAACAGGCAACGCCGCCCTCACTCGTCTATGAGGAAGAAAGCCGTGCCGTCGGCGAGATCCGGGACATCTTCAATCCCGAGTTCGAGAGTATTCAAGTCAATAATGCCGAGGTGTATGAGCAGATCAGTGACTACGTGACCCAGATAGCCCCCGAGCGCAGCGATATCGTCAAACTTTACAGCGACGACATGCCGATTTTCGATAAGTTCGGCATCACCAGGCAGATCAAGTCGTCGTTCGGCAAGACGGTATCCTTCAAATCGGGAGCATACATAATCGTAGAAAGCACCGAGGCACTTCATGTCATCGATGTCAACTCCGGCAACAGGTCAAGAACCAGCACCGACCAAGAGAGCAATGCACTAAACGTGAATCTGCTCGCCGCCGACGAGATCGCCAGGCAATTGCGACTCAGAGATATGGGCGGCATCATTGTCATTGACTTCATCGATATGGCCAAGGCTGAGCACAGAACTGAGCTATACAAGCACATGCGAGAAGTCATGCAGAAAGACCGTGCACGGCACAACATCCTGCCGTTGAGCAAATTCGGACTGATGCAGATCACAAGACAACGAGTGCGACCAGCCCTTGACATTGCCACGGCCGAGACCTGCCCATCGTGCGGAGGAAAAGGCGAAGTGCAACCTTCACTGCTTTTTACCGACATGCTGAAAGACAAGATTGATTACCTTGTCAACACGTTGAACGTGAACAGCTTCATTATGTATGTCCATCCGTTTGTCGATGCCTATCTCAAGAAAGGACTCGTGAGCGAATACTGGAAATGGCGCAGGGAATTCAAGCGCAAATTCCGCATCCTGCCCGACCAGTCACTCAACTACCTCGAGTACAAGGTCATCGACAAAGACCGTAACGAAATTGACCTTAAAGAAGAAAAAGACACCAGCAGCAGCGAGACGAGCAAGAAAGAACGACGCTCCAAAAAACATGCTGCAGAAACCGAAGACGACAGCCAGCAATGACCACCTAGTGTCATCGCATGACAACGACATCATGACCGCCCAGCACAATACCTGCCGGGCGGTCTTTTGTTAATAACATATTTGCGTTAAATTATGTGAAACAAAACCGTTTTTCATATTTATAAATTATATTTGCAACCAAAATTCTACTTTTACATTAACAACTTAATTACAATCAACTTAACCAATGAAGAAACCAACAGCTAAAACAGCTAAGAAGGACATGAGTAAGCCCAATCCTCTGGGCACAAAAACCAAGAGTTACATCGCAATGGAAGAGCGTTACGGCGCTCACAACTACCACCCGCTGCCCGTCGTACTGAAGAAGGGTAAAGGCATCTACGTCTGGGACGTGGAGGGCAAGAAGTACTTCGACTTCCTGTCAGCCTACTCTGCAGTAAACCAGGGCCACTGCCATCCCCGCATCGTCAAGGCTTTGAAGGACCAGACCAACAAGCTGTGTCTGACCTCACGCGCTTTCTACAACGAGGCATTCTGCGAGTATGAGAAGTTCATGCACTCCTACTTCGGCTATGACAAGGTGCTCCCCATGAACACTGGTGCCGAGGGTGTTGAGACCGCACTGAAGCTCGCCCGCCGCTGGGGTGTTGTCAAGAAAGGTATCGACAACGACAAGGTAAAGATCATCTGCTGCGAGGGTAACTTCCACGGACGCACTGTGACCGTGATTACCATGAGCAACGACCCCGACAGCTATGCCAACTATGGTCCCCTGACCCCTGGTTTCATCCGCATCCCCTACAATGATGCTGATGCACTCGAGAAGGCCCTCAAGGAGCATGGCAAGGAAGTTGCAGCCTTCATCGCCGAGCCCATCCAGGGTGAGGCTGGTGTCTTCGTTCCCGATGACGGCTACCTGAAGAAATGCTTCGACCTGTGCCACCAGCACAACGTGCTCTTCATCGCCGATGAGGTACAGACCGGTATCGCTCGTACGGGTAAGATGCTGTGCTCACAGCACGACGGCATCCGTCCCGACATCGTGATCCTGGGTAAGGCCCTCGGTGGTGGTGTGCTGCCCGTTTCGGCTTGCTTGGCCGACGACGACATCATGCTCAACGTAAAGCCCGGCGAGCACGGCTCGACCTTCGGCGGCTTCCCCCTCGCTGCACGCGTGGCTGTTGAGGCTCTTAAGGTGGTTAAGGACGAGAAACTCGTCCAGAACGCCGAGAAGATGGGTAAGATCTTCCGCGAGGAGATCGAGAAGATTCACTCTCCGTTCATCGTGCAAGTGCGTGGCCGCGGTCTGTTGAACGCCATCGTCACCAAGCCCGTCGAGGGCAAGACCGCTTGGGACATCTGCCTCAAGCTGCGTGACAATGGTCTGCTCGCCAAGCCCACCCACGACCACATCATCCGCTTCGCTCCCCCCTTGTGCATCACCAAGGAAGAGCTCATGGAAGCCATCGCAATCATCAAGAAGACCTTCGAACAGATGTTCGGATAATTCCATATTCAAGTGTCGCAAGCCCATGTGGCTTGCGGCACTTGATGTTTAATGCTTAAAGGTTAATGAGCCTAGCCATTAAACAAACTATTCACTATTAACTAAAAAACTATTAACTAAATAAACAATGAATAACGCTGTTATCAATTTTCCCCTTCCCGCCAATGAGCCGGTGAAGGCCTATATGCCCGGCTCGCCCGAGCGCGTTGCTCTCGAGGCTGAACTCGAGCGCCAGAGCAAAATCGTCGTAGACATCCCCATCATCATCGGCGGCAAAGAAATCCGCACCGGTGACACGGGTCAGGTAACCTGCCCCCACGACCACAAGCACGTTCTCGCCACCTACCACAAGGTGACCAAGAAGGAAATCAAGATGGCGATTGACGCCGCTATGAAGGCTTGGAAAGAGTGGAGCCGCACTCCCTGGACCACCCGCGCCGCTATCGTCATGAAGATGGCCGAGCTGCTCGCCACCAAGTATCGTCCCATCATGAATGCTGCCACGATGCTGGGCCAGAGCAAGAACTTCTACCAGGCCGAAATCGACTCGGCTTGCGAGACCATCGACTTCTTCCGCTACAACGTGCACTATGCCAGCAAGATCTACGGCATG
>ONLH01000061.1 GCA_900318645.1 uncultured Prevotellaceae bacterium | reverse complement strand
CGGTCGTCGCTGATGGTGACCGTGCGCACCGATGCTATGCCGCGTATCATTTTCAGTGCCCGCTTGATGTCGGCCACGAGCGCATTGTCTTCCAGCGTCACTATTATTTGGGATGCCTGTGGTAATGTCATTGTTGCCATGATAAATACGTATTTATGTGAAATTTCGGGTGCAAAGTTACAAAAAATAATTCAAAAAACTGCATTTTTGAGGATATTAACACTATTTCTGTGCAGAATACTGTTCAATTTGTCAAGAGAAGCGTTATATTGAGGAAGGGACCTGTCCCCGGTGTTCATAGTAATGTTTAAAATCCGTGACATTATTTTGCATAATAAAGCCCCACCGTCCTTTTGAACCAGGGCAGTGGGGCTAAGTTAAGTATTAATCAAGTAAACACTGTGATTACTAGGGGCTTGGTGTGTACTTTATTTGATACCAAAAATCTCGTTATTCAAAAACATCATTGAATTCTGGTGCCCAGCCTTCAGTCACCTCATCCTCTATCAGGCCGTTGTTCATGCCGTTGGCATCTACGCTGCCAGCCAGAATCTGGCACTTATGCTTCAGTTCTACTGTCTGCATCTCGGGCTTCATATATTCTTTCTTAGTCATAGTCATGTCCTCCATGTTATTTGATTACCACTTTCTTACCATTCACGATGTACAGGCCCTTGGTGGGCTGAGCTACGCGGCGACCCTGAAGGTCATAATATGGGCCATTAGCTGTTGGCTGTTGGCTCTTGGCTATGCTCTCGATGCTCGTAGTTTCGCCGAAGCCGAAGAAGCTGGGAGCTGTCACGCCGCTATACGTCAGGTAAGCCTTGCCAACGCCGAGCGTCTTGCCCGAAGTCAGCTTGTAGAAGCCCACTCCCTTCGAACCGTTGTTCAGCACATACATCGTTCCATCACTCGTCTTTCCTGCGGGATCATTCACGCCAACCAGATTGTTGTCATCCGTATTGCTGCTGGCCGATGTCGTCAGTGTCATCACAGGATTGCCTGTCGATTTCAGGACAACGGCTGTGTTCTTGTCCACAATTCCGTTAGCAACCTCATGCATCGTCAATTGATCTACATAGAGCGTTACCTTGAATACCTGCGTGTTCGTATCAGCCTTGAATCTGTAGTTCTCTTGGTAGAACGTCGTCCAGTAGGCACCGTCTGCCGAGTTTGCCGTCAGGTTCATCGTCACCGTCGCGCCGGCTGGGAATACATCATTATCGATAATGTACGGGTTGCTGTTAAGGGTGATCGTAGCCAGATTAGAGCAATCATAAAAAGCATAATCTTCGATGCTGGTCACGCTGGCGGGGAGGGTGATAGATGTTAGTTTGGTCTTCTCGAAGGCACTACTACCGATGGTTGTAAGTGCCGATCCGTCAGCAATCGTTACCGTCAAGGTGGTGGCGGTTTTTCCACAATTCGAGAAGGCACTTGCACCGATGCTCGTCACGCTGGCGGGAATGCTGACCGATGCCAGATTATAGCAATCAAAGAAGGCACACTTACCGATGGTCGTCACACCTTCCTCAATGACGACGCTCGTGATGTAGTCACTCTCGGAGTTCCAAGGATAATCATAACCATTATAATCCGCCATCGCTCCCGTGCCGCTGATGGTCATCACGCCGTCGCTGGTCAGTGTCCATGAAACGTCTCCACTGGTGCCGCTGTCAACAACAACAATGGGTTCCCACTGTGCATAGAGAGTAGCATCGCCATCGGCAGTGTAGGCTGCACCAGGAGCGTAGCTGATGCCGCTGCCGTCCTGTGCGGTGTTCCATTCCTTAAAAGTGTAGCCCTCGCGGGTAGGCTTATCGGCACTCAGGTTTATCTGGACGAATTCGCCCTTCTGCTGCGCATCGGGTGCGTCGCTGCCGCCGTTAGCATCGTAAGTGATGTTGTAAGGGTCAGTGACGGTGACGGTATACGTTGCTGGGTTACCACTAGTCCCGGGAATTTTGGGGTTTCCATCTCCAGTTTTGTCAATGGCAAAGACTTGAACGGTATATGTGCCAGCGGGCACGGCGATATACTGGTCAAATCCATGTGCACCAGTAATGCCCTTGGCTTCATTCACATCCGACCTTTCAATGTTGGCATTGATGCCCACTGCTGGCAAACGCTCTTCTTTGGTTGTACCTACTGACGGGCCATACCATATATAAGCATGGACTTGGATAGAGGTTGCTGGTTGGTCGGGGTCGTATGCCCAGCCTTTTACACGGATAGAGCCATGGTACGCAGTGCAGCTTTCGAAATAGCCTGTGGCTTGGGTGCCGGCCCACGCGCCCGATACTGCTGTCATGATCAGCGCGAGAATTGAAAGTAATTTTCTTCTCATAATTGTTAATTGTTTAATTAGTAAATATTGTTATTAAATGCACATTCATATAATCACATTTATCATGTTGTTGAAACATTTTGAATCTCAAGAGACCCGTGTCAAAATCACGACGGCAAAGGTACTAAGAATTTATATAAAAAGCGTATCACACCGTGCCTGGCACCGTGTGATAGGGCTGTGCATGTCTTCAGGAAGTCGGCGCCCTTTTCTGCGCCTGTAGCCGATTTTAGGTGGGGTGACTATGTCGCTCACTACCAGACAGTTACGGCCGCTCAGAGTCAGGGTCCGAGCGGTGTCGGGAGTGTGGGGTATGTGGAGGTAGCGGGGCATGAGTGTGGGGTTGTTATGAGAGATAAAGTGGGGGTTAATGGGGGAATTATTCCTCCATGCGTTTCAAGACATCTCGCAGGTAAGCATCGCTGATGTTCTCAAAATCAGACTTGTCGTAGATATAGAGGAGTTGCAGTTCGTCTCTGACAATGCGGACGCGGATGATGACCCGAGCACCGCCGCTCTTACCACGGCCTTTCGATGTGATGGCAAGGCGCACCTTGCGGGCGCCACCATCTAACTCAACGCCTTGCATGGGATTCTGAAGCAACGAAGCGAGCAGCTGCTCAAAATCCTGCTCCAGCGACTTGTGGCGTTTCTTCAGCCGCTTGTAGGCGGCGCGGAAATCCTCAGACATTCTTACCTTCATAAGGCCCGGAGTGCTGCTATGGCTTCTTCCTGAGTCATGCTTGGCTCGGATTCCACCTGTTTCATACTGCGCTTGATGATGCGAGCCAGCTTATAGGTCTCTTCCAGCTGAAGCATTCTGTTCCAGCGACGGGTACTCATGCGAACGGTGACCGTCCTCGGTGTTCTCTCTACTATTGCTTCCATAATGAAACTTGTTTTTGTGAATTTTCTGTTGTTGCCATTCTGTGAATGGTATATCGTTCTGTAAACTCCTTGTCTTCCATATCACATGAAGTCGCAAACGCTTTTCAATGCCTCATAAGTGGCCTTCATTTCAGCCCGTTCTTCGGGCGATATGCGGCGACGCTCCTTCATGCGTGCCTCGAAGCGTCGTGCGTCCTCACCATAGAGGATGGGTGTTTCTTTAATCGGTCTGGCCATAATAAATACGTATTTAAGTGAAAATTCGCAGCCTTTCGGCTGACAAGTCTGCGGTTAAGCGAGGGCCATGATGCTTGCATTGATGGCCGAGCGTGAGCAGACTCGCACGCTTTCGCGTGCAAAGGTACAAAAAATAATTGGCGTATAGCTCATTTTGCAGGCTGAAATTAGTTTTTTGTAACTAAAATTACATGAAAAACACCGAGGGGAGCGGCGTCGCTAAGGGGGCGAGAAGCCCCCGACGAGACAATATCCAAAGCATTCACAAATCACGCCCCGACCCCACACAGGGATTCGGAACGTGCCATAGTTATATCGTAGTGCGCCGCAGCGCTCTTTCTGTCAGTTTCAGCCCAAACTTACTGGGAGGGATATTTTTACCAATCATATCTTTTCAAATTTTTATTTTATCAGACTATTTTATTTCTTATCAGACTGTTTCTGCCGCAAAGATAAATCATTTTCCCTCAACCGCCATCACCTGCGTGGGAAAATTTTGATGACGGATGATTTTCTAACTCGTTGCACCCCTGCAACGGAGCTCACCTCCCTCTCGGGGAGGACGGGAGGGGCTCGCTATTTACTTCACAACGACCTTCTTTCCTCCGTGGATATAA
>ONLH01000029.1 GCA_900318645.1 uncultured Prevotellaceae bacterium | reverse complement strand
GGGGTGTGCCATGTCGATCATGAGCAGTGCGCCCACGCTGTCGGCAATCTTGCGCATGCGCTCGTAGTCCCACTCGCGGCTGTAGGCGCTGGCGCCACCGACGATGAGCTTGGGACGCTCGCGCTGTGCCACCTCTTCCATCTGGTCATAGTCTACCAGGTTGGTGTCGGGGGTTACGTTATATTCACAAGCCTGGAACATCAAGCCAGAGAAGTTAACGGGGCTACCGTGTGAGAGGTGACCGCCATGAGCCAGGTTCAGACCCATGAACTTGTCGCCGGGCTTGAGGCAAGCCATGAAGACTGCCATGTTGGCCTGAGCACCCGAGTGGGGCTGTACGTTAACGTACTCGGCATCGAAGATCTGTTTCAGACGCTCGATAGCGACGTTCTCGCTCTCGTCAACGCACTGGCAACCGCCGTAGTAGCGGTGGCCGGGATAACCCTCGGCATACTTGTTGGTGAGGCAGCTGCCCATGGCCTGCATGACCTGGTCGCTCACGAAGTTCTCACTTGCGATGAGCTCAATGCCGTGTTGCTGACGCTGATGTTCACGCTCGATGATGTCAAAAATCACTTTGTCTCTTTCCATTGATTTTTTTGTTAAATGGTTAATGGTTAAAGTTTAATGTTTAAAGATATTTCAGTCTTTTGTTTTCGGTTTCTTGCGGACTGACCAGCCGAAGTGTCCCAGTTCCTCGCCCAGGGCGTAGTAGTGGCCGTGGCAGTAGGTAATCAGGTCGGCAGCCTTGAGGTCAAGGGCTCCGGTCTCGGGGTCGATGTAGCGGTCGTCGGCAATGACGTTCATCACCTCGCCGATGAACATGTCGTGGGTGCCCAGGCGCACGATGTCGCGCACGCGGCACTCGATGCTGACGGGAGCCTCCTCGATGTAGGGGGCGGCGACGGTCTCGCCCTTGACGGGCGTGAGGTGCATCTCGCGCCACTTGTCGTAGTCACGGCCAGAACGCACACCACACCAGTCGGTGGCTCGTGCCATCGCCCGGTTGGTGAGGTTGAGTGTGAAGGCCATGTTGCGCTCCACGATGCCGTGGCTGTGACGCTCGGGCCGGATTGACACATAACACAGGGCAGGATCGCTGCAGATGGTTCCCGTCCATGCCACCGTGAAGACGTTATATTCCTCGGGCGACGCCCCACAACTGACCAGCAGTGCGGGCAGCGGGTATATCATGGTTCCAGGTCTCCAGTTCTGTTTCATGCTACAGTCTCAATTCAAGGTGCAAAAGTAGGTATTTTTTCCTTAACACAGGAGTTTTTAGGGAAAAATTTCAGCAGTTTCTTGACTGTTAATAACTTTCTTGTCGAGTATGGTGGACAAGGGCTGGAAATTGCTTAATTTTGTGGTTTGTAAAACAACCCATCATTGACCGAACCGTGCACATCGTCATAGCAGGAAATATTGGTAGCGGAAAATCCACTCTGGCCGAGATGCTAGCCAAGCATTACGGCTGGGAACCCTTTATGGAGCCTGTTGTGGACAACCCCTACCTGAGCGACTATTACAAGGACATCAAGCGCTGGTCGTTTGCCCTTGAGGTATTCTTCCTGAAGCAGCGCTTCAAGGACATCCTGGGCATCAATGCCAGCGACAAGACCATCATCCAGGACCGCAGCATCTTTGAGGGCGTATATATCTTCACCGCCAACAACCATGACATGGGCAACATGGATGACCGCGACTTTGAGACTTACATGGAACTGTTTGAGCAGATGATGACCATCGTGCGCCTGCCTGACCTGATGATCTATCTGCGCTCCAGCGTGCCCCATCTGGTGGATAACATCCACAAGCGCGGCCGCGACTACGAGCAGACCATGCCGTTGCAATACTTATCCAACCTCAACGACCGCTATGAGGAGTTTGTGATGAAGACCTACAAGGGCCGCAAACTCGTCATTGACGTCGATAACATAGACTACAAGAACCGCCCTGAGGACTTTGCCGCCATCGTCGATAAGATTGACGCGACGATGTTCGGCATCTTCGGACCGCTGGACTAGACTTAGATAATAGATAACAGTTAATAGATAATAGTTAATAGTTAATAGTTAATAGATAACAGTTAATAGATAATAGTTGGCATCCGCAATCAGCTGGCAACTGAAAACTGAAAACTGGCAACTGAAAACTGACAACTGACAACTGAGAACTAACAACTTAAAACTAAAGATATGCATATAGCAGTAGCAGGAAACATCGGCAGCGGCAAGACGACCTTGACCAAGCTGCTCGCCAAACACTACGGTTGGAGCCCGCGGTTTGAGCCCGTGGACAACAACCCGTATCTGGAGGATTTCTATGCCGACATGGCTCGCTGGTCATTCAACCTGCAGATTTACTTCCTGAACAAACGCTTCAAGGAAGTGGTGGAGATTTCCAAGAGCGACATCGACATCATCCAGGACCGCACCATCTATGAGGACGCGTGCATCTTTGCGCCCAACCTGCACGGCCAGGGCCTCATGAGCGACCGCGACTTCAACAACTACAAGGACCTGTTTGAACTGATGATGTCGCTGGTGAAGATGCCCGACCTGATGATCTACATCCGCTCGACCATCCCCAACCTGGTGCAGCAGATCCAGAAACGCGGTCGCGATTATGAGCAGACCATGCGCCTGGACTACCTGGAGGGCCTGAACAAGCGCTATGAAGACTGGATTGCCGACTACAAGGGCAACCTGGTGATCATCAACGGCGACGAGGTGAAGTTCGGCGACAACCCCGAGGCGTTCCAGCTCGTGTGCGACAAGATTGATGCCAACCTGTTTGGCATCTTCTCACCCTTCAACCAGCAACGATAAGCCAAGTGAAAACCGCTGGCCAATGGAGCAGATCACTTCTGTTCCATTGGCCACTTGTTTTTATAATGAAGATATCCTATTCATCCGCCTTGTAGAGACGCAAAATCTTGCGTCTCCGTTAGGCATTGCCAAGATGCTCCCCTTGAGACGCAAGATTTTGTGTCTCTACAAAGGCTTTATCGGGCCCTTGTTAGCACGGGTTTAAAAAGCACACAATTTAGAGTTTTTAAGTTAAGAAATTGATGTATAACCGAAATGATTGAGTATATTTGCAACCGATTTTCAGTAATCTGTGTAATCATTTAATTACAGCCATCTAGAAATCAATTAATTAGCCTATCAATAATTCAATACTGGCATTATTCAAGTATCACCCAAATACATCGACACATTCATGAAAAAGATTCTGTTTTTCACTGTAATGCTGTTTACCGCTATGCAGGCGACAGCAAGCGATGTCAATGCGTCCACCGCCCAATCGGCAGCCATGCGGTTCCTCAACAGCGTGGCCAGCATGGGACGACGTTCAGCTCCTGCCTCGCCTAGCGGCATCCATCTGGTTCACGCCGAAGCCAATTCAGCCAACGCCAATCAAGCCGTTTACTATATCTTTAACACCCGCGACACCTACGTCATCATTGCCGGTGACGACCGTGCCGAGGAAGTGCTTGCTTACGGTGACGGCCCGATTGACATGACCGACCTGCCCAGCAACATGCGCTATTGGCTCGACTGTTACAAGCAGGATATGGAATACCTGCAGGCGCATCCCGAGCTAGAGGTGGAACGCCCGCTGCACAAGGCAGCGCCCCGTCCCTCGGCCAACGTCGAGCCGTTGCTCACTGCCAAGTGGAACCAAGAATACCCTTACTACAACCAATGCCCCGTCAGCATGGGAGCACGCTGCCTGACCGGTTGTGCCGCCACATCGCTGTCGATGATATTTTACTATTGGAAATATCCCACCGAGCCCACGCCCACCATTCCGGCCTATACGACCAGAACCCTGCATATGCATCTCGGCGAGTTGCAGCCCATCACCTTTGACTGGGACAACATGCTGGACAGCTATCGCGGCAACCCCAACTCGCAGCAGATCAATGCCATGGCTTGGCTGATGCGCTATGTGGGTCAAGCCGAAAGCATGGACTACGGCACTGGCAGCAGCGGCACCTATGGCTGGAACATCATGCAAGCGGTACAACTGTTCGGATACGACAGCGATGCCAAATATGTATACAAGAGCAGCTACACCGACCAGCAGTGGGCAGAGTTGCTGCAGACAGAACTGCAGTCGTCAAGGCCCATCGAGTTCTGCGCCTACGGTGGCATGTCGGGGCATGCCTTCAATGTTGACGGCTATGATGCAGTCAATAACCAATATCATATCAACTGGGGATGGGGCGGATCAGGCAACGGCTATTTCTCGCTCAACGCCTTCAGGGGTGGCAACGCGACCTACAAAAACGATCAGCAGATGATCATCGGGCTAGAACCACCTGCCACAAAACCCACCATCAGATCTAATCGCCGCCGATTGAGTATGACCACCTTTGTGGACAAGGCCATGACCGCCTACTTCACCTTGAAGGGTAAACTGCTCAATGACGATGTCACGCTCACCCTTAACGACCCGACAGGAGCCTACAGGCTGAACGTGAGCCAGATCAGCAAGAGCGAACTCATTCAGGGCAAACAAGTCGCCGTGACGTTCCAGCCCGACCATGTGGCCGACTTCCAAGACGCAACCATCACCCTTAGCAGCAATGGAGCCGAGGACGTGACCATCTACCTCGACGGCAATGGCGTGCTGGAGACCTATGACCCCGTCATGACCGTAGCCGAAAATGCCGGCAACTCGTCCATCAACCTTCAATGGGAAGACAATACCCCGTCACTCAATGTGACGAACTATCGCATAGAGGTGGGACTTGTCCCCTTCCACGAGACGCGCATCAAGCAAGACTTTAATAAGGAATACAGCGGGAACAGCAACACCGACTGGTCTTCACGCCTTGACGAAATCACCGACGTGGCAGGATGGAATGGCTACAAGGTATATCGCAGCAACGGTTACCTCATCCTGGGCAGTGCGACTAAAAGGGGGTGGATTGAAACGCCGACTTTGGACATGCGCGGCAACAACAATCTGGTGACCGTCAAGGTTTCGGCTATGAGCACGAGCAGCGAGATTGCCGTGCCCCTCAAAATTCACTGCGGTGACAGCGACACCACCATCATCGTGTACAACGAGAATACTGAACAAGTCGTGTTGATGCCTTGCCCGGCAAGTGCCGCAGCCACAGTGCGCCTCGAGAACAGCCTCTCGGGCAAGCGCGTACTCGTGAGCGGGCTTGAGGTGCTTGCGGGCGACGACTATACGCCTATCGACTTGAGCAGGATGTCTTACAAAGAAGGCATCACCAATCTGTCCTACCAACTTGCCGACATAAATCCGGGGTTCTACGGACTGCGTGTCCAAGCCGTTTATACCGATGGCAGCGTCTCGCAATGGAGCAACCGCATGTTTGTTAACCTCGATTGGAGGCCAGGTGACGTGAACCGTGACTACGAAGTGAATATTGCTGATGTTAATGCCATCATCGACGTCATCACCCATCAGACCCTTGATATCACCGTCAGCGCGAGCGACATCAACGGCGACGGCGAAGTCAACATTGCCGACGTCAATGCCCTAATCGACTTGATCCTGGCAAAGTAACCTAACAGGGCCCAACGTATGACCTGCCTGACGGTCGAGAAATCAGGCAAGTTTTCAGATAAAAATAATTAGCAAAATGAAGCATCAATCATTTTGCTAATTTTTTATCTTATTGGGTTTGACGTCAGCCGATGAGGATGAGGTAAAGCAGGGCGTTGACGTCGGCGATGTTCACCTCGCCATCGGCATTGACATCTCCTGCAGGCAAGGCGATACCCGTCAGAATCATATCAATGACGGCGTTCACGTCAGCAATGTTCACCTCGCCGTCGGCATTGACGTCGCCTAATGCTGTGGCGGTTTCGCGATAGACGAATGAGATGATGGGGCCATAGGCCGTGGTGCGGCTATTACCGTCAAAATCAAGGTAACTGGTCTTGCTGCGAGCATAATAGGTGGTGCCGTCTTGCAGGAGTTTGCTGTTGACCTTGATTTCCTCGGCGGGCAGTGTGGTTTCATACTGGCCGTTCTTCAGCGTCTCGATGAAACGGGCACGTCCCCAGGTCGTTGCGCTGTTGGAAATCTCAACGACATAGGACGTGGCCCACTCCTGAGGCCTGAGCGTCACATGCTGGCCCTTGTAGAGCACACCGCCGTCAACGGGCACGACAAATCGGGCTGCAGCATGAGCCACCGAGAAGAACACAGTGTTACTGGTCATCGTCTCACCATCAACAGTGAGGATAACGCGCAGGAAATAGGTATTGCCCGGCTCCAGCAAGTCTTCAGGAATCTCCAATGAGCCCGTTGCCGACTTGCCTGTATAAATCACAGAAGCGAACACATCATCGGTTGCGACCTCAAGCGTTGCCTCCTCGCTGCTGCCACAGGTGTACCATGTGGCGGTCACAGGGACATCCAAGTCCTGGCTGCCACTGGCTGGAGCAGTTATGGTGAGCAGCATGGGGCAGAAAGCACGCACCTCGCTCACGCCGCTGTAGCAACTGTCGGCACACGACTGAACACGCCAATACTGTGGCTCGCCATGAGTGAGCTTGCTGAACAGCAACGCGCTGGCAACGGTATCGGTCACGGTGACGCGCTCCAACACATGGGAGAACTCACGTGAGTTGCCCAGTTCAACGACGTAACGTTGAGCGCCGTCTACCTTGTGCCACATGAACTTGAACGGTGCATCACATCTGTCAGCTTCCTCGGGGCTGATAAGCACGGGGTTATCGAGCTGGTCAAGCTCCACGGTCAGGAAAGCGGGTGACCACTCGTTGCCCACACGATCAAGGACACTCACGGCGAACTGGTAGCCCTGGCGGTACTGCTCGGGAATGTCAAACGAGGGCTCATAGGTCATGCCCAGCAGGTATTCAATCTGGCCGGTGAACGTGTTCTTGTTCATCGTGATGGGGAAGGCATAGACAGTGTAGCGCACATTGTCATATCCGTCCCACTGTAGCTGGTCGCTCAGGCGTTCCAAATTCTCCACCTCGCCAGGGTTGTAACCTTCTTTCCAGGGCATGGCAGGCGGCAGAGCCGGACGGGTGAAAACGGTATTCTTCAAGTAGTGCCCTAATGGATTGCTGTTGAGGGCATACAGGTACTTGCAAGAGTAAAAGATGGCACCAGGAGCATCGTCTAGAGAAGTCGTACGGTTGAACTCCACCTCATCGGCATACTCCTTGTATTGCACCGGACCAGACGAGCTAGTCAAGCCTGAAATAGACGAAGAGATAAAGACCTGACGTCCAAAGTGAGCAGCCATCTTGCCCCACCACTCCGTGATCAGACCGTAGTCATTGGTGCTGTGGCCGAAGGGCCAATAAACCTGCGGCGACATGTAATCAATGCTCTGTGCTGCGTACCATGCCAACGGGTCGCTGAAGATGCTACTGTATTGCCAGTCACTGCCAGCGGGACAAGGCTCCACGCCATACTTGCCGGCTACCGCCGAACTCGAAGCGGCAACACCTGCCGGCGAAATACCGTAGCGCACATCGGGACGCGTTTCCTGAATCATGTCATAGACTGCCTTTACCATGCGGTTGACGTTGTCGCGACGCCAGTCGGCAAAAGAGAGCGGCGTGCCCGATGCCTGCCACTCATCGTAATCCTGGGCAGTGGCATCGGCGGGGATACCGCTGGGATAGAAATAGTCATCATAGAGGATACCGTCCACGTCATAGTTGGTGATAATTTCCTTGCAGACGGCAACGATGCGGTCGATGGTGCGTTGCTGCCCCGGGTCAAGGATAACGGTGGCGCCATAAGTGAGCAACCAGCCGTCCTCCTTAAGTTCCTGGTCGTAGGGCGTATTCCAGTTGGAACCCGTGCTCCAACGGTAAGGATTCACCCAAGCGTGGCACTCCATGCCGCGCTTGTGGCAGCCCTCAACGACGTACTGCAAGGGGTCAAAGCCCGGATCAGCACCACGTGTGCCCGTCAAGTAGCTGGACCAGGGCTCGATGCTGGACTGATACATCGCATCGCACATCGAGCGTACCTGAAAGTTGACCGCATTGAAGCGGTTGACCTGTAGCGAGTCAAGCAGACGGTCCATCTCAGCCTTCTGCCTAGTGGCACCGGCACCTTGGGAAGGCCAGTCAAGGCACCAGACGGTGGCAATCCAAGCCGAACGGAATTCACGTTTGGGCTGACCGTAGGCCCATGCCTGTACCATCATGCCTGATAACAATAACGCGGCCATCAGGGTAAAGAAAAATCGTTTCATATCCTAAAGATTTGTAGTTAATTCTTAAAAATCGTTTATCTGCTGCAAAGTTAACACAAAAAAGCGCAATGACAAGCGATTGCGCCTTTATTTAACACATGAACGGCCCTGATGGGGGACATCGCTTAACACTGACAGACAGCGGGGGCTGCGACGGGAGTCGCGGCACAGGAAACCTTGCTAGAGAGGGGAAGTCCCAGTCAATTAGAGGCGGTCGAAGGGGATGCGGGCAAGGAGGTCGCCGAAACGGTTGGCACCTTCCTGCAACTGCCCCTCTACCATCTTGCGTAAGAAGAAGGGAAGCTGGAGTTGAAGCTCGGCAGTGCTCATAGTAGTGTCATCGGGCTGCGGCTCCAGAATAATGACCATGTTGATGGGGACGGGAGATTGTGAAGCGGTATAGACAACGCGCTGGCCGTCTATGCTCTGCTCACGGTCGAGAGAAAGCGACACCTCGCCCATCGGGGATTGGATAGAAATCGCATCCTCGCTGAACTTTACGGTATCAAGGTGCTGACGGGCCTCACCCTCAATCTTATCGGCATGCTCATCGATAAGGTTCTTGATAAGGGAGGGGTTGGTCAATTTGCTATAGATGGTCGCTGCGCTGCAAGCGATGGCGTGGGGAGCGCTCTTGAAAGATTCCATTTGTTACTGTTTGTTAGTTTCTTGTTGATTGTGTTGTGCAAGGTGTTACCTTGCAATACTTAACACCACGTGACGGTTGTACTTAATCGACGGCATTGATGCCTGTTGGGGTCCAATTCTCGGGATCACTATGCCATTGACGCAGGGCCTCGGCGTCGGCATCTGAAATCACCTCGTTATCGGTAGCCACGTCGAGCATCGTTTCAAAATTGGTCAAGGTAACGATGGGGAGTTTTGCACGTCGCAAGGCCTTGGCCGCCATCGAGAACTGATAGTTGAAGATCACGACGACACCCAGAACTATGCCACCGGCATCGCGCACCGTGTTGAGACACTTCATGCAGTTGTTGCCCGTGGAAAGCTGATCCTCAATGAGGACGACCTTCTGCCCCGGCTTGATGTCACCCTCGATAAGGTTCTCAAGGCCATGGTCCTTAGGTGTAGAACGCACATAGACGAAGGGCATAGCGAGCGAATCGGCAACCAGTGCACCGTGGGCGATAGCACCCGTGGCAATACCGGCAATGACATCGGCCTCGCCAAAGTTCTCCATGATGAGCCTCGCCATCTCCACCTTGATGAGGTTACGCACTTCGGGATAAGACAATGACATCCTGAGGTCAGTATAGATGGGCGAAAGCCATCCTGTTGCCCAGGTGAAGGGGCTATCGGGTTGTAACTTTATAGCACTGATTTGCACCAGTTTGCTTGCAAGAAGTGTATCTAATTTCTTCATTTTTTTCATTAAAAGGTTAAATAGACGGGCGAAATTAGCAAATTTCTTGCGGTTTACCGCTAAATCGTTCAATAATTTGTCAAAAAACTTGTTAAAACAGCACACAAGGCATCTTGATGTAGCTAAAAGTAGAACATATTCAAGAAAAAGATGTATATTTGCAAGAGAAAACAAACTAAATACCTAATATGGAAACTGTGAAAACGGGCATCGTTCTGGAAGGCGGCGGTATGCGCGGGATGTACACCTGCGGCATCCTTGACGTGCTCATGGAGAATCACATCTATGTTGACGGCATGGTGGGGGTGTCGGCAGGCATTGCCTTCGGTTGCAATTACAAGTCACGCCAGGCAGGTCGAGCACTGCGTTATAACGTGCGCTTTGCCAAAGACAAGCGCTACAGCGGCATCATCTCGCTGTTGAAGACCGGCAACTACTATAACGCTGACTTCGCCTACAAACTGGTGCCGACACATTATGACGTGTTTGACTCCAACGTGTTTGAAGACTCACCGATGGAATGTTACGCCGTGTGCTTTGATGTGAAAAGTGGCGCAGGAGTCTATCAGCGACTCACCCGTGTGGACGACGATTTCTTTGAATGGATACGTGCCTCGGCATCTATGCCCGTGGTGGCACAGCCCGTAGCGGTGGGCGGGCGCCAGTTGCTTGACGGCGGCCTGGCTGACTCCATTCCACTGGAGTTCATGATGAACAAAGGCTACAACCGCAACATCGTCATCCTTACCCGTGAGGAAGGCTACCGCAAAACAGCAGAACGCGGCATGTGGCTGATGAAACCGTTGTTGCGCAAGTGGCCCAAGGTCATCGAGGCTCTACAGAAACGCCCTGCACACTACAACATGCAGTTGCAAAAGGTGCGTGAAGAAGAACGCGCAGGCAACGCCTTTGTTTTCCGACCGTTGAAACCGTTGAATGTGAGTCGGACGACTCATGATGCAGCCGAGATGAACCGCGTCTATCAACAAGGACGCGAAGAAGCCCTGCAACGACTTGACGAGTTGAAACGTTTCCTTGCCGGTGAGGACAAGAAAGCCTCTGCTCCCACTTCCAATGAATAACGCCAAGCAGCCCCTCACCCCTGAGCAGGCCATGAACCGTGCTGCCGCCCTATGTGCCCGTTGCGAGCAGGCACCTGGTGACGTACGGGATAAACTGTTCAAATGGGGGCTTTCCTCTACCAATGCCACCCAAGTGCTGCGGCAGCTCACTGAGCTGGGTTTTATCAACGAAGAACGATTTGCCAAGGCTTTTGTCAAAGATAAATTTACCTTCAACGGCTGGGGACGCATCAAGATAGCACACCAGCTGAGACAGAAAGGTATCCCAAGCGAAGTCATAGAAAAAGCGATAACATCCATTGACGATGAAGCCTACCGCCAGCGGCTCATTGAGCTGTTGCGCGCCAAGTGGCGCACTGTCCAGGGGCGAGAGCCACGTGCCGCTTGGTCAGCTATGATGCGGTTTGCCGCATCCCGCGGCTTTGAGAGTTCTATGGCCGGCGAATGTGTCAAGCAAGTGACCCGACTCGATGTGGAAGACGATTAAACAGTGGTTGGGCGCTGCTGCCGATGTCGCATTGCCGCGCGTGTGCCCCGTGTGCGGACAGGCACTTGACGGAGATGAGCAGTGGCTATGCCGCAGCTGCCTCGCCGCCCTACCCCGTACCCGCTATGAGGAAGTGGATTTCAACACCATGGAACAGCACTTTGCCGGCAAGGTGCCCATTGAGCGCGCCACGGCTTACTTCTTCTACGAGAAAGGTGCACCCTACTCCAACATCCTGCACGACATCAAGTACCGCAGCACGCCACTCATGGGCCGCTGGCTCACCGCCCGCGCCGTGAAAGACATGAGCAGCAGCCACTTCTTTGACGGCATTGAGGTGGTGACCGCAGTACCACTGCACCGCAGCAAACTTGCACATCGTGGATATAACCAGAGTGAATATCTTGCCCGTGGCATAGCCGATGCTCTCGATATCAACTATATAGAAGCATTGAAGGCTGTTCGCCCCCACTCTACACAAACCCACAAGGGGGCCATGGAGCGCTGGCAGAACATTCAGGGTAACTACGCCCTGAATGAAAAAGTCGCCAGCCTGTTGGCAGGCAAGCACATCCTGCTCGTCGATGACGTCATCACCACGGGATCTACCCTTACCGTGTGCGCTGCACTGCTGAAATCGATTCCAGGCACGACCGTTTCACTGTTCACGCTTGCTGCTGCACGTCTTGAATAGACACATATTACTACCTCACTGAGGATTCCACCGTTATAAACAATTAACGGCGCCCCTAAGATGAGGCGCCGTTAATCTATTCTAGTACTCTTCCTTTTTAGAACTCTTCTTTCTCCTTAGCCAAGTTGCGGTAAGCCAACTTATCTTCCAAGTACTCTTGGGTGGCAATAAGGGTGGGCTTGGGAAGTTTCTCGTAATACTTCGAGATTTCAATCTGCTCACGGTTCTCGCTGATTTCCTCAAGGGTATCGTTGAGCGTGGCAAACTCCTGAAGCTTCTTCTCAAGGTCGGACTTCATCTCGGCGGCAATCTGGTTAGCACGCTTGCTGATGATGCAAACGGTCTCATAGATGTTGCCCGTGGGTTCTGCCATCTCAATGATGTCATGTACCGTGGTGGTGAGTGGTGCGTTAGTCTTCTTGTAATCCATTGTACTACTAAATATTTTAATGTGTCGTTATTTATTCTATCTACTATCAATTGCCATTGACATAGCGATTGGCAATCTTGAAGATGTTGTCGGCTTCCTTGCGCGACTTGCTCTCGGGATAATCGTTGATAAAGGAGTAATATTCATCGATTACCGTGCGGAAACGCTCTATCTTCTTTTCCTCTACACTCTCGACGGCCTCGCGGTAACGGGCTTTGAGGACGAGCATCTCGAGGTCTTCCTTATATTTACTGTAAGGATAGGACTTGATAGCGTTTTGTGCCGTGATGACAGCACTCTCGTAGTTGTTGCCCATATAGTTGCCCAGGTTGTAATAGAGGGTTGCGTTCTGCAACTCCTTCAACACCAGCTTGTCTTGCAGCTCAAAGACGGCACTCTGAGCGATTGAGGCCTTATCACTCTTGGGGAAATAGTCAAGAAAAGCCTGCAATTCCTCCATGGCGCGGATTGTCTCGGTCTGGTCCAATTGGGAGTCAGGAGAGTCGAGATAGAAACCATAGCCCGCATAAAAACGCGCCAACTCGGCATACTGTCCACGCGGATAGCGCTGATAATACTGCTTGAAATAAGAACCTGAACTGATGTAGTCCTTATTCTCATAGTAGCTCAATGCCAACAAATAGAGAGACTCCTCGGCATGAGGTGTACCACGGAATACAGGGACCAAATCGGTTAGGATGGTATAGGCCTGAGCATAACGCTTGTTCTCAAACGCCTTTTTGGCATAGGCATATTTGTACTCAAGGTCACTGCTCTTCATCACCTTGTTGTACTCGCCGCAAGATGCCAGCACACAGGCCATCGCCAATATGATCGTCAATCTTTTTATCATGAACAAAACTCGTTTCTGCACAATTAGCCCGCAAAATTACTCTTTTTTTCTAATATGTACAACTATTGAACGTATTTCCCTGAATTATTTCGCAAAATTTAACGGACATGATGGAAAAATGCGGCATCATGACAGGCATTAGAGGAAAAAGTACTATATTTGTGGGTTAAATGAACTTTAAAAACTGAATCATATTATGAAGATTGGAGATAAGATTCCTGAATTCTTAGGATTAGACCAGAATGGCAATGAAGTAAAAGCCAGCGACTTTGCAGGCAAGAAACTGATCATTTATTTTTACCCGAAGGACAATACCCCCGGCTGTACAGCCGAGGCCTGCAGCTTGTCCGAGGGCTATGGAGCGCTGAAGCGTGCCGGTTATGCCCTGCTGGGCGTGAGCAAAGACAGCGCGGCAAGCCATCAGAAGTTTGCCGACAAATACAGTCTGCCCTTCCCGCTGATCGCCGACGTGGACACGACACTGAACCAAGCCTTCGGGGTATGGCGCGAGAAGAAAATGGCGGGCCGCACCTATATGGGCACCGTACGCACCACTTTCATCATCGATGAGCAGGGCATCGTCAAACACATCATCGAGAAAGTGAACACCAAAGACAGTGCAAATCAAATTCTTGAACTCGGACTATGAGATGCAAAGCGGAACTTTGCAATACACTAACAAGACCACATAATAGAGCTATAAGAAGATGAAAAAGATATTATTGTTTTTTGCCTTAATGGCTATTGCTATGGGTGCCAATGCATTGACGCTTGAGGAATGCGTGCTGCGCGGCAATTCTCCCTATGGTATCGGTGCGATGCAGCCTTCCAAGAGCGACGGCCGTTATTTTTACCGACTGAGCGATGATGGCAACGCCATCAACCGCATCAGCTATGCCAAGGGTGACGAGAGTGTACTGCTTGACACAAGCAATGAATTGGTGACCGGCTGGGACGACTTTGAAGTTACCGCTGACGGTGCCTACGTGCTGCTGTGGAACAATTCTCAAGAGATCTACCGCTACAGCTTCAGTGCCGACTACTACGTCTATGACCTGAAGAACAAGACGATGAAATCCCTGAGTGACGGCGGCGGTGAAGAAATCGCCACCCTGTCGCCCGATGGCAAGCGCGTCGCCTACGTCAAGGATAACAACGTGTTCGTGCGCAACCTAGCTGACGGCACTACCGTGCAGGTGACCCACGACGGCAAAAAGAACAACATCATCTACGGTGTGCCCGACTGGGTATATCAGGAGGAGCTGGGCATGCTCAACACGCTCAACTGGTCAAGCGACAGCCGCTCGCTGGCCTTCCTGCGCTGGGACGAGAGCCAGGTAAAAATGGCGTCGATGGTCATCTATCAGGGAACCTGCAACCCCAAAGACGAGTATGCGCTCTACCCTGGCCGCTACGACTTCAAGTACCCTGTTGCAGGCGAGAAGAATTCCATCGTGAGCGTCCATTGCTATGACGTAGTGGACGGCACATTCAAGAAGCTCAATGTGCCGCTGGACGAGGAAGACTACGTCTGCCACATCACCTTCAGCCCTGATCCTCAACGCCTGATGGTGCAACGTCTGAACCGTCATCAGAATGACCTGCGTATCTATGCCGTCAACCCCATGACGGGTGATGCCAAGCAGGTCTATCATGAGACATCAGACACTTGGGTGGACGCTGAGACGTCACAACAAGTGCAGTATGAGGACAAATTCTTTGTCATCCCCAGCGAACGTTCGGGCTACATGCAGCTTTACCAATATGACCTGGATGGTAACCTGATGCGCCAGCTGACCAACAACAACGACCGCATCATCTCGCAATTCTACGGCTATGACAAGGCGACCAAGCGTTTCTATTACCAAGCCTCGTGCGGTCCGCTGAACCGCGTTGTCGAGTACGTCGATGCCAAGGGCAAGGTGACCCGTCTCGCACCCTCGACCGTTGACGGCCAAGGCACAGCATCGGCCATCTTCAACGGTGATTTCTCCTACTACGTAGGCCGCTACAGCGACGCCTCGACGCCCGACCAATACCGCATCTATGACCGCAAGGGCAAACGCGTGCGCGACCTGCAGTTGAATGAAGAATATGCACGCCGCTATACTGCCGTTGATGTCCCCAAGAAGGAGTTCTTCACAATGGAGCATGACGGCTACACCCTGAACGGCTACATGATCAAGCCCGTAGATTTTGACCCCAGCAAAAAATACCCTGTCATCATGGAACATTACAACGGCCCCGGCTCACAGGAGGTGCTCAACAAGTGGCGTATGGGGTGGGAGCAGTATTTTGCCAGCGAGGGTTATATCGTGTGTGAGGTCGATAGCCGTGGCACAGGCTTCCGTGGCAAGGCATTTGAATCGGTGACCTACCTGAACCTGGGAAAATATGAGACTGAAGATGCTGTGGCAGCCGCAAAGTATATGGCCGAACAGCCCTGGGTGGATGGCGACCATATCGGCATCATGGGCTGGAGCTACGGTGGTTTCCAGACGCTGATGGCAATGAGTGAACCAGGTAGCAACTACGCTTGCGGTGTGAGCATCGCGCCGGTGACAACGTGGCGTTTCTATGACAGCATCTACACCGAACGCTACATGCGTACCCCCCAAGAGAACCCTGAGGGCTACAGCAACTTCCCTCTGAATCGTGCCGAGAACCTGAACGGCCGTGTACTCATCATGTTCGGTAGTGCCGATGACAACGTGCACATTGTCAACTCGATGCAGTATGTTTCCAAGTTGGTGGACATGAACCGCACCTGCGACATGATGGTGTTCCCCAACATGAACCACAGCATCCGCGACTGCTCGGCCCGCTACGTGGTTTACAAGCGTGCCCTCGAGTTCTACGACCAGTACCTAAAATAATATCTACAAACTCTAGATTCCTTAGAGATTCTAGAGCATCTAGAGCTACAAGAAAATGAAATGGATTATAGGGATGTTTTCTTTGTCATAACGGGACCGACAGCGACCGGGAAGACGGCGCGGGCGGTGCATCTTGCCAAGGCTATCGGCGGTGAAATCATCAGCGCCGACTCAAGGCAGATTTACCGTGGCATGGACATCGGTACGGGCAAGGACCTGGCCGAGTACGACGGAGTGCCCTATCACCTCATTGACATCCGCCCTGCTGGATATCGCTATAGCCTCTACGAGTTCCTGGAGGACTTTGAACGCGTCTATGACGACATCCGCGGGCGGGGCAAACCCATCATCATGTGTGGCGGCACGGGGATGTATGTGGAGACAGTCGTCAAGGGCATCAAGCTGCCACCGGTGCCACGCAACGAGGAACTGCGGGCTGAGCTGGCGGGCAAGTCGCTGGAGGAACTGACCGCATTGCTCAAGACGATGAAAACCCTGCGCAACAACAGCGACATCGATACGGTGGCACGCGCCACGCGCGCCATCGAAATCTGCCGCTACTACGAGCTGCATCCCGAGCTGAAAGCCCTCACCGAGCCCCACCCCATGGAGAACGCGTTGGTCATCGGCGTGGAGGTGGACCGCGAAACGCGGCGCGAACGCATTAGCCGCCGCCTGCGGGCCCGCCTCGATGAAGGCATGGTTGATGAAGTTCGCCGACTCATCAACGAGGAAGGCATTGACCCCGAAGACCTCATCTACTACGGCCTGGAATATAAATTCGTCACCCAATACGTCATCGGCCAACTGAGCGAAGAAGAAATGTTCCGCCAGCTGGAAATCGCCATCCACCAGTTCGCTAAGCGCCAGATGACCTGGTTCCGGGGCATGGAAAAACGCGGCACTCCCATCCACTGGCTCTCCAGCTATCTTCCTCCCGACGACTTCACCCAGCAAGTCATCACCTTAGCCACTACCCTCTCAAACAACAAAGACAACCAAAAATAAGACGACTCTGATAACCCCGTTATGTTTCCAAAATGCAGTATTTTTGCAGCATTTCGAAAACATAACGGGGTTGATGCTCGTCTTGAGAGGGAATCTACTTGGATTCTTTTTTCTTTTTTAGGTATTCTTCACGGGCGTGGCGGAGGCGACGTTGACGCTCGGCCTCACGGCGGCGTCGGCGCTTCTCGGCGTCCTCTTGACGGTATGCGAAATCGTTGTCAGCCATAGATGACTTTATTTATCTCGGTAATGTCCCTTTGCTGTTAAAACAAGTACCTTTACAACATCATCAAACACATCATAAATCAAGCGATCCTTCTTTGTGATGCGTCTTGAGTATGTAATGTTATTCCCGCTCTGTAGTGGTTCGGGATGACCAGTGCCTTCCCTTGGGTGCACTTGCAACTCACCCAACATCTTCGCTACTTTTGTGAAGGCAGCTGGATTGGATTTCTTAAACTGGGCTATCTCCTTTTGGGCCACTTTGGAAATCTCAAGTATATACATGGTCCCACTATAGAGATTCTAAGAATGTTTTCAATTCTGCGGGGTTATTGATTGTTGCCGTCTCGCCTGTTTTGAACTCTTCTCGGGCTTGATTGATTTTCCTTTGGGTCTCATCGTCCAAACGGCTCTCTATCGACACTCTATTCAGCAAAAACAATTCCTTGCCACGGCAAATAAGAATCGATACACCCTGAGCTGCCAAATCCAAAAATTTCTTTTGATTCTGGCGGAATTCTGTTGTTGTTAATTCTATCGTATCCATATTTTGTGCAAAAGACTTACAAATTTTGTACAAAATTAGTACAAACTTTTGAATAAACAAAGTTCTCTCTGATATTCTTATCAAAAAGTTTTTAAGAAAGCATTATTCCTTGTGGAAGGTGTCACTGAAGAGGGTGCGGTTCATGATGGAGCGGCCCAGGGTCAACTCGTCGGTGTATTCGATCTCGTTGCCGACGCTCACGCCACGAGCAAGGATGGTGATTTTCACATCAGGGTATGGTGCCAGGCGGCGGAAGATGTAGAAATTTGTCGTATCTCCCTCCATTGTAGCGCTTAGGGCGAGAATGATTTCCTTGATACCACCGGCCTTAACGCGTTCTTCAAGGCTATCGATCTCGATATCGCCGGGACCGATGCCGTCCATAGGAGAGATCAAGCCGCCCAGCACATGATATAAGCCATGGTGCTGGTTGGTGTTCTCGATGCTCATCACATCCTTGACATTCTCGACCACACAGATGGTGGAGGCATCGCGCGAGGGATTGCCGCAGATGGGACATACCTCGGTCTCACTGATGTTGTGACACACTGTGCAATAGCGTATCTCGCGGCGCATCTTAATGATGGCCTCGCCGAAGTTAACCGCCTCTTGCTCATCTTGTTTCAGCAAGTGCAACACAAGGCGGAGCGCAGTCTTGCGCCCGATGCCCGGCAGCTTAGCAAACTCGCTGACCGCCGACTCCAACAACCGTGAAGCAAATTCCTGTTCCATTTCCAGTTTTCTGTTGTCAGTTTTCTGTTGTCAGTCCAAAGCGGATGGTCGCATAAAACTGAAACATGAAGACTAATGCATAATTCGAACGGCAAAGGTAAGGTTTTTCGTTCTTATGGGCAATTTTTTGAGGTTTTCGGTGACTGTTGTCGTTATTTTTTGTAACTTTGCGACAAAGTAACAAATTCAGGTCCTGGACTTGAAGATTTAATCATGTTGGCTCTATGAATAAATTCGTCGAACTGATTCCCAAGCAAAGCGCCAAATATGGTGAGCGCGAGGCCCTTCGCTTCCGTGATTATGAGACACAAGTATGGTCTTCCATTACATGGAAAGGCTTTAGTGAACAGATTGACCGTGCAGCAGGTGCTCTGCTCGTCAACGGTGTGGAAGAGCAAGGACGCGTGTGCCTGTTCACCCAGAACTGCCCTGAAGTCTTAATCACCCACTTCGGAGCATTCTACAACCGTGCCATCCCTGTGCCCATCTACGCCACGAGCAGCAAAGACGAGGCCGCCTATATCGTCAATGACTCGGGTGTCACCATCCTGTTTACAGGAGACCAGGGCCAGTATGACATTGCACGGCAAATCATCGGTGACTGCCCTACCCTCAAATTCATCGTCACGCTGCATCCCAGTGTTGTACGCCAATCAGACGACAAGTCCACGCTGACTTGGGAGGAGTTCCTCAAGACGGGCGACAAACTGGGAAAGGAAGTGCTTAATAAGTTGGAAGCCCGCAAGCAGGCAGGCGAAGAAAGCGACATCATGTACCTGATTTACACATCAGGCACGACAGGAATCCCCAAGGGCGTGATGCTCATGCACAGCAACATGAATGCGGCGATGGATGCCCACATCGAGCGCTTTGAGCCCATTATCGATGACAGGACCGACGTCTCGTTGAGTTTTCTGCCCTTCAGCCATGTGTTTGAGCTGGGATGGACCATGGTGTGCCTGACCAGCGGTATCCGTGTGGCCATCAACTACAATCCCAAGGAAATCCAGCGCGCCGTCAAGGAGGTGCAGCCCAACTACATGTGCAGCGTACCGCGCTTCTGGGAAAAAGTCTATACGGCCATCAACGACAACCTTGCCAGTGCCAAACCAGTAGTACGCATGATGGTAAAGCAGGCTATCCGCATAGGCAAGACAAGGAACATGAAATATACCCGTGTGGGCAAAAAAGCACCTGCCATCATCGAGCGCCAGTACCAATACTTCGAAAAGAAGGTCTTTAAAAAGCTGCGCGGTGCCATCGGCGTGACCGACGGCAAGATGTTCCCCACTGCGGGTGCGATGTTGAGCGATAACATCACTGAGTTCATGCATGCCGTGGGCATCAACATCACCATCGGCTACGGCCTGAGTGAGACGAACGCGTCGGTGAGCTTTTTCAAGCCCGGTGAATGGACGCTGGGAACCATCGGTATGCCGATTTCGAGTATCGAAGTGAAAATCGGCGACAAGAACGAAATTCTTGTCAAAGGTCCCACGGTGATGAAAGGCTACTACAATAAGCCCGAAGAGACCGCCGAAGCCATCGATGCCGATGGGTGGTTCCACACCGGTGACTGCGGAGAGATAGCTCCGACTGGCGAACTCATCCTCACCGAACGTCTCAAGGACCTTTTCAAGACCAGCAACGGCAAGTACATCGCACCGCAAGTGCTCGAGACCCTGCTGGGTCAGGACAAGTTCATCGAGCAGGTGACCATCATCGGCGATGGCCGCAAATATGTGTCGGCTCTCATCGTTCCTGACTTTGAAGAGCTGAAGGCATACGCCGACAAGAAGCATATTGAGTACCATTCCATCGAGGAACTGGTGAACAGTCCCGAGATCCACAAAATGATGGAAGACCGCATCAACGACTATCAGAAAGATCTTGCCAGCTATGAGCAGATCAAACGCTTCGTGCTGCTGCCCAAGGCATTCACCATGGAGAGCGGCGAGCTGACTAACACGTTGAAGATCAAGCGTGCCGTCATCAGCAAACGCTACCGACCGCTGATTGACGCGATGTATGCTGCCGACTTTCGCAAGAAGAACAAATCAGCCGATAAATCGACTGATGAATAGAGATTTATAATAGAGATAAAAGAGATTTCAAATTGTCTGACGTGAGCTGGACATTAACATAACAAATGATTACACAAGAACAACTCAAGGAACTGCAACAACGTAAAGATGACCTCAAACGCTATCTTGACATCGACGGCAAGAAAATCGAGGTCGAAGAAGAGGAATTGCGAACCCACGTGCCTGACTTCTGGCAAGACCAAAAGGCAGCCGAGGCACAGATGAAGAAAATCAAGTCACTACGCAACTGGATTAACGGCTGCGAGGAAGTGGAACTGGCTGTTGACGAGGTTGCCACAGGGTTTGACTTCGTCAAGGAAGGGCTTGTCGAGGAAAATGAACTTGACGCCCTCTACAGCAAGGCGATGGCGATGCTCGAGAAACTTGAGCTGCGCAACATGCTGCGCCACGACGAGGACAAGATGGACGCGATATTAAAGATCAACTCGGGCGCAGGAGGCACCGAGAGCCAGGACTGGGCATCGATGCTGATGCGCATGTACCTGCGCTGGTGTGAGCGCCACGGCTATAAGACCGCTATCGAGCACCTCATCGACGGTGACGAAGCGGGCATCAAGAGTGTGACTATCAGCATCGAGGGTGACTTTGCCTACGGCTACCTCAAGAGCGAGAACGGCGTGCACCGCCTGGTGCGCGTGTCGCCCTATAACGCCCAGGGCAAGCGAATGACTTCGTTCGCCTCGGTATTTGTGACACCGTTGGTCGATGACACCATCGAAATCACCCTTGACCCGGCTAGGATCTCGTGGGACACCTTCCGCAGCGGCGGTGCCGGTGGCCAGAACGTGAACAAGGTGGAATCGGGTGTGCGTGTACGCTACCAGTATAAGGATCCCTACACAGGCGAGGAGGAAGAAATTCTCGTCGAGAACACCGAAACACGCGATCAGCCCAAGAACCGCGAGAACGCCCTTCGCAACCTGCGCTCCATCCTCTACAACAAGGAGTTGCAGCACCGCCAGGAGGAACAGCGCAAAGTCGAGGATAGCAAGAAAAAGATTGAATGGGGCAGCCAGATACGCAGCTATGTCTTTGACGACCGCCGCGTGAAAGACCACCGCACCAACCATCAGACCAGCGACGTGGGTGGCGTGATGGATGGCGACCTAGACGACTTCATCAAGGCCTACCTGATGGAGTTTGCCGAGAGTTAGGCTTTAGGTTTTAGCATCAGCGCTCATGGCCTTACGCTAAGGTGTTAAGTATAAATTTAAGATTTAAGGTTTACTTCTTTCAAAGATTATGAACGAGAAATTCACCATCGTTAAAGTCAGCGGCAAGATTGTCGAAAAAGCCGACGAGCTGCGCACCTTTGTCAAGGCCTTCGCAGCCATCAAAGGGAAAAAGATGCTCATCTTCAGTGGCAATATGATGGCCCAAGAGATCGGCAACAAGATGGGTATCAAGACCAAGCTCATCGATGACCGTCCCGTCGTCGATGCCGGCACGCTCAAACTGCTCACCATGGTCTATGGAGGACTGGTGAGCCGACTGTTCGTCTCGCTACTGCAGGGCAACAAAGTCAATGCCCTGGGCGTCACCGGTGCCGACATGAACCTCATCACCAGCGCTAAGCTCCCCAACAGCCCGTTGGGCGATACGGGGCAGGTGCGCCACGTCAATACCGAGGGCATTGCACGCCTGCTGGACATCGGCATCGTTCCCGTGCTGGCCCCTATCACGCATGACGGTCGAGGCAACCTGCTATTCAACGAAACAGACGCCCTGGCAGCCGAAATAGCACGCGCCCTTGCACTGCGTTATGACATCACACTCATCTATTGCTTCAAGGAGAAAGGCGTGCTGCTCAATCACTACGACCCTGACAGCGTTGTTGCTAACCTGCGCCGCTCTCAATACAAAGCCATGCGCGACATGGAACTCATCAAGGACTGGTTTGTCAACAAGCTGGACAACGCCTTCACCGCGCTCGAGCACGGCGTGAAGGACGTCTATATCACCTGTCCTTCCCAACTGGGAGATCCCAGCAAGGGAACACACATCCAGAGCTGACCTACGGTGTTGGCACGGGATTTGCAACACCAAGTAAGAACTACTTTAAACACTAAAACTCTATACTTTAAACTCAATGAAAGTTGCTATTGTTGGCGCCAGCGGCGCAGTGGGACAGGAATTCATGCGTGTCCTCGATGAACAGAATTTTCCCGTAACTGAACTTGTCCTCTTCGGGTCGGAACGCAGTGCCGGACGCATTTTCACGTTCCGTGGCAAGGACTATGTGGTGAAACTCCTGCAGCACAACGATGACTTCAAGGATATCGACATCGCCTTTGTGGCCATGGGAGCTGGACCAGCACGTGAGTTTGCCCCGACCATCACCAAGCACGGCTGCATCATGATTGACAACAGCAGCGCCTTCCGCATGGACGAGGACGTGCCCCTGGTGGTGCCCGAGGTCAACGGCGAGGACGCCCTGAACACTCCGCGCAACATCATCGCCAACCCCAACTGCTCAACCATCATCATGGTCGTTGCCCTCAAACCGCTTGACAACCTCTCGCACATCAAGAATGTGCAGGTGGCTACCTATCAGGCCGCCAGCGGTGCCGGTATGGAGGCGATGTATGAACTCGCCCTGCAGACCAGCGAAATCGCCGTGGGCAAGGAGGAACTGACCGTGCGCCACTTCCAGCACGAGCTAGCCTATAACGTCATCCCCCACATTGACATCTTCCAGGACAACGACTACACCCGTGAGGAGATGAAGATGGTCAAGGAGACCTGCAAGATCATGCACAGCGACATCCGCGTGAGTGCCACATGCGTGCGCGTGCCCGTCATGCGTGCCCATAGCGAGGCCGTATGGATCGAGTGCGAGAATCCCATCACCCCCGAGGAGGCTCGCGCCGCCCTACAACTGGCTCCCGGCATCGTCGTTGTTGACGACCCGCGCAACAACCGCTACCCGATGCCCATTGACTGCTCCGGCAAGGATCCCGTCTATGTTGGCCGCATCCGCGAGGACACCAGCAGCGACAACGGCCTGACCTTCTGGCTCTGTGGCGACCAAATCAAGAAAGGCGCCGCCCTCAACGCCGTCCAAATCGGCCAATACCTCATCGCCCACAAGAAAAAATAACGACATTATCATATATGGGTTGATATGACACGGTCTCGCCAGTGCGAGACCGTGTACTTTATTGCCCTTTGTGCATTTTTTGCTCTAGTGAATAAATTTTGTCGGGATTTAATGTTTACCTTTTGATATATATTGTCATAAATGAGTGTATGAATCCTGATTTTAAGAAAAAAATGCTACTTTTGCTATTGATAAAAAATGATATCAATGCCAGAAGCTCCATTTAAAACCGATAGAAGATTCCTTGAAGATGTCCGTCTGGCTGTGTTGCAAGAGGCACGCAAGCGTTTTGGCTCATCAAAATTGTCTCCCGAGGATTTGACTCAGGAGGCTATGTTGGTCACGTTTGAGAAAGTCCATGATGGGACTTTGACCAGATTAACTAGTAGTCTGAAGACATACGTGATCGGTATATTAAAAAAGAAAGGATTAGAAGCACATAGGGACAAATCAAAGTTTGCCACCGTCCCTAATCAGTCAGGTCAAAGCGCTGATGATGTTATTGACCCTGTAGATATCGGCACTGCTCAAGAAGCAATTGACCGTTGGCTGAATATAGATAGCATGGAAGAGCAAGGTGAGTTACAAAGTGCCGTTTATGATATCGTCACTAATATGACTGAACCATGCAAGACCATCTTGTGGGCTTATTATTGGGAAGGCAACAACATGACGGAGATTGCCGCCGTGATGAACTACAACAATGCCCGTGTAGCTACAACGCAAAAAAGCCGTTGTATGACCAAAGTAAAAACCGCAATGGAGGAATTCCTCAAAAATATGAGATCATGACGCGAGAAGAAAGATATATTGAATATGACGAGCGGATTGACCGCTACCTTCGCAACCAAATGGATGTGAGCGAACGTACTGCATTTGAACAGGACGTTGATAATAATCAAGAACTACGAGAACGACTCGTAGCCACAGCCATTGTCGTTAAAGGGATAGCTCAAGCCGGTATGCAGCGAGAAGGCCAGGCTCAACTCGACGCTATCAAGCAGATGAATCGTGAAGAGTTCATCCAAGCGACACGAGCCAAAAAGAATAATACCCCGATGTGGTCTTTCATGAAATGGGCATCAGGAATCGCTGCTGTCGCCATCGTTGCTTATAGCCTATACTTGTACATGCCCTCTGTTTCTGTACAAAATTCCAAACACACTGAATTGGCAAAGGAAGCGTCGAAAGAACAGAAGGTGACCAAAATGCCGACAAAACCCACATTGGCTAGCCTTGCCGATGAATACAACAAACCTTTTAGCAGCGAACCTGATGAATTCGTCTCAATCAGGCAACAGATCAAGAAGGGCCGCAGCAAGGACATGATGGCTGTATTAAGTGATATTGATAACCTTGAATGGCCAACGGCTAAACATGGCCCCAAGGGAGCTGATGATAATGAAGAAGAAATCAAGAATACCACTGACAATTTCAACGATTGCACCCATTGGTATAAAGCACTGGCTTACCTCAAAGCCAATGATAAGGAGAATGCCATCAAAGAATTGAATGAGTTGATAGCGGATGGCCAAAATAGCGACTTGGTAGAACGCGCAACCACCCTGCTCCAGAAACTCAAACAGTAGTCTCACATAACTAGATTTTTAAGGTTTTGCCTGCTGAGCCACCAAATCCTGGCCAGGCAGGCAATCCGTTTATTATCAAGCAAATAGCATTATTGATGTTTACCTTTTGCCCCATTTTGACATAAAGAAATAACACCAATCTTTTAAATACATCGATTATGAATTACAATGTTAATGATTTGCTCCACGGAGCACAAGTGATGGCAAGCAGCGTTTTCGGACGTCGTCGTGAGTACAATCTCCAGTTTAACCATGAAGAAGATGGTTTCTGGTATGTGGATTTCCCCGGATGGCCATTTGACCATCATAATCTGATGATGGTGGCAGGCGCCGACAAGCTGTGTGCCTTCCTCAGCGATGACGACTGTTATGCCTTCGTTAATGTGGTTCCCAGCAACAAGCGACTCGAGATGCCAGAGTATGCCTGCTTGGTCCAGGGCGAGCACTCTCTCACTGGAGGATCAATTTATACCGTAACCAATCTGCCAGGGTTTGAACGTGAAATTTGGCTCTGCCCTGTTACCCTTTTCGTCCTTGGACGCTACCCCAAGTACATCTACGTCAAGAAATCGGAGCGGCAAACTGCGTAAAACCGATTTATACTCTTTCCCAAGAAAAAGGCAGTTACATCTGTTTACCTTTTTCCCTTGACTGACATAAAGAATAAAATGACAAAACTAAACCATCAACTTAAATTATGTACAAACATCTGATTATACTATCATTCGCTCTGTTGATTGGCTGTGCTACCTGGAGTTGCAGCAACAATGCTAAACGAATAAAAAATGTCAAACTCATATCGGACAGTACAGAGGTGGCAGAATGCACTTGCCCGCATTGCACGATAATTATTCAGCCTTATAATGACTTTTCACAAGCCAAGGCATTGGAGGCGTCTAAGCAACTGGAAGGTGCTCTAAACGAGCACATGAAGGGGCTTGCTGTGACCCAGGTCAAAGTCCTTCCAAACAAGACACTGACTGTAGAACTGATGAACGACGCTAAGACTCGCTATCGTGCCAGCAAAATCCTCGATCAGCAGCAAGGCATGATCAAGCAGCCTGGTGACGTTGTCATCGGGCTGACCAATGAGGACATCTCAACATCGATTCACGGGTATAGTGATTGGGGTATCTTGGGACTATCCTATCTCAAAAAATCTAACTGTGTGATTTCCACTTTCAGGGTGAAGGACAAATCACAGTTCTGGAAGGTTGTCCTGCATGAGTTCGGTCATGGCTTCCTGGGACTTCCCCACTGTCCCAACAACGACAGCAGTTGCTTCATGGTGGATGCCAATGGCAAACCTAACCTCATGCCACAGCGCCACTTCTGCGAAACCTGCTCTCGCCAAATCCCAAACTAACACCCATGTCGCTATGCTGCACTTAGAAATTACAAACTAAAAAAAACAACAACAATGGAAACATTATTTGAAGTCGCACAATCAATGATAACGATGGCCGAACATGCCACGTTTCACCTTGACGATGACATTGAACTCGTCGCATTCACTCTAAGCTTTTATGCTATTATTTTGGTTCTTTTCATCTCAGCCATCCGCTGGATCGTATCACTCACAATTAAAGCTCTAAAAAAATGATGACCACTTTCTCATATCTCATTTTCGGATTCCTTTGTGTAATGCTCTATCTGTTCGGCTTGATTTTCGGCTTTACCTACGAGGAAACCAGCGTGTATATCTGCATCTACGTATGGCCGGCACTCTGTGTTGCGATGCCAACGGTAATTGCACTGGTTGCTCTGTATAACTGGATAAAGAAGCTAACCTTGTGGAATACCATCAACCTGGCGCTTTCCACTGGGGCGACCATAGTCTTCAGCATCTTTGCAAAACTCTTCTATCAGTTCTACAGCTATCGGATTTCGGGGCATGATTCAGGAACTATTATCATGCTTGATACTGTTCATGACAAATTCATTGCTTGTGCCCAAGACCTGAAGATAATGGCTAACGAGCTCGGTATGACCTATGCAGAAGTCAATCTATGGGTCTATTGCTACTTGTTCCTAGCTATTGCCCTCGTAATGTGGATCTGGTTTGAAATTACCATCCCCCGCAAGTGGATTCTTAATCGCTTGTGGCTATCCAAGAAATATATAACGACCTAATAAATGAGTACAGCTAAAAATCCATTTGTTGTGTCTCTGATGATAAGCCTATTTTGCCTGATGCTTCTACTGATAGATGATAGCTCGTATGGCTGCTGCCCATCTATATTGATCGCCTACATGATTGGATTAGTTTCAGTGCTTATAACATTAATATCTGGATTTGTCTGGCTAGCTGAGTATATCATTGAATGTTATCATAAGAAACGCCGTTCCCGGCAAGATGAAAATCAATCGCCTGTGGTATGATCTTTTACCCTTATTCCCTTTCCCCAAACAATCATCATGAAAAGGATCATTGAATTTACATCTCTACTGCTATTGGTGTTAGTGGGCGTTCAGTCGTTCAAACATCAGCCTGCTCCAGTTGCCAGTGCGTTGAAGGAAGGTGATATCGTCTTCCAGACGTCCAAGTCACCACAGTCGAAATATATCATTCTGGCTACCAAGTCACAGTGGTCCCATTGTGGCATCATCATCGAGAAACCCGATGGTCTGTACGTCCTTGAGGCTATTTCCACAGTAAGTCTTACTCCTTATCAGCAATGGATGGAGAGAGGCCGAGGTAAACGTGTCAGCGTGAAACGCTACACCGAGGAGCCCATCAAAATCAAGTACTCCAAATACCTGGGCAAACCCTACGACCTTGCGTTCAAGTTCAATAACGGCAAGTGGTATTGCTCGGAACTTGTCTATGACATCTACAAGCGGCAACTCGGCGTGGAACTCTGCAAGCCTCGCCCCGTCAGCGACTATGTCATCAGTGGGCTGGATAAAGTCCTCACCAAACGCGGCATCGACAAAAATCAGCTGGTGGTAGCCCCAAGTGACCTGCATGACTCCGAACTACTCAAATAAGTATAACTTAAAGCATTTGGCTCAATGAAGAAAATCTTATTCTTGGATATTGACGGTGTGTTGAATACTGAACGGCAGCACGACCGCTGCGTCAACGAAGAAATTTCCCCAGTTGACGGGTTCGGCTATGCCTTCGACCCTGAAGCTGTCACCAACCTAAAGAGAATCTTGGAGGAAACTGGTGCCGACATCGTGATTTCCTCGTCATGGAAACTTTGGGGACTCGATGCCATGCAACGGATGTGGATCCGAAGGGGTCTGCCTGGCAAAGTTATTGACATAACTCCTAACACAGAGAGCGACGAGATGCTGTTGAGCATTGATCTCAACTATATGGATATTCCAGCTGTAAAAGGCAGCGAAATCAAGGAATGGCTCAACAATAAAGGAAGCGAAGTGACCCACTACGCCATCCTTGACGACGTGCCTGACATACTACCCGAACAGGAGTCTCATTTCGTCCAAACTGACCCAAGAGTTGGCATTACTGAAGAAGATGCAAAGAGAATCATTTACATACTAAAAGGATTAGAAGATTTGCTTTAATGATTTAAAACCAGTAATTTTGCATCATAATAAAACAGCACAAAATACTTTTTACTTTATGGATATTATTGAACGTATCGATGAGCTCATTGAGCTAGGAAATGATTATAAACAAGATGACGATGTTGACATGTATTATGCGTGGAGGCATAACGTTTTAGACTTTGTTGGAAATGAATTGGCAGAAGATAATTTAAAAAAAGATCTTGAGTCGCTTTTTGATTCGTATGAGGTCGATTCTGAACAAAAGATTTTTGAAATCCTTGATAGATTAAAAAAGTTTTTTCAATCAAGATTTCGCATAAATGAATTGGTATTCTATTCATCAGTATATAATATGCTCGGAGTACCACTAAATTCAGTTAATTCTTTGATGCAAACGGTCAATCAACTTGACTCTATTGAAGCTATTATTGAGTATAATTGGAATAAATATAGTGGAATTGGCGTTGGCGTTGCCCTTGGCAATAAAGATTACATCGCATTAGAATTTGATGGAATCACAGTTGCTATAAGCGATTTGCTTACGACGCTTGACCTTCCATCTGACTATGAATGGGTTATCTTGAATAACAATTGTAGCAGCAATTTTGTTCTTCTATTCAGAAGTGAGGAAATTCTGAAATTTTATAATTTACATAAAGAACATTCTGAATACGATAGTATTGAAATATATGGTCCTGAGGAGAATATCGATTTGCGTGATGCTGGTTTGGAATCAAAGAAGATTATTTTGCATTTTGCTGATTGTGTTGCTCTGCCCACCTCAAATGATCCAGAGAAATCACCACATTTTAGAGGGCAAAAGATTCCAAAATCTGAACCATATAAACTCAATATTCTTAATCTCGATAGGTTGTTTTCGAAATATTGTAGTCGCCGGCAATTCTCATCATATAACACAAAAGAGCCGCATCGTGATTTTGAATTAACCGAAACAAAAAAGATTCATCTTTTTCTTGAATGCGATGGTCGCCCTTCTATCTATTGTGAGAATGATCCCATTCCTTGGCTTGAATCCGTAAATGAAGGTGAGGCCTTAAATTCGCTTGCCATCAGGTATTTAATGGGTAAAGGCGTTGAACGTAATTCCATACAAGCCATAAGACTATTAAAGAAATCAAATACTCAATCGAGTGCATTTAATTTAATTAGTTTGTATAGTGTCGGTTTATACAAAGCAGAAAAAAAGACTATATTTAACTTATGCAGAAGACTTGATATAGATAACATCAAAAGTCACATTAATCTAATTGAAAGCAACTTGGGTTATCAGTTGCCAATATCGAAAAATATATTATTCATTGATACTGAGACGACAGGACTTGCTGTTGATCAGTTCGTGACTATCAATAATGTTGATAATTGGCCAAGAATTGTTCAGCTCAGTTGGGTTTTAACTGACTTTAGTGGTAACATCAAATCAGAAGGAGACTACGTTATTAAGCCTAATGGTTTTCGGATACCAGAAGATGCTACTAAAATTCATGGTATCACTAATGAATCTGCAACTGAAAAAGGTTATGATTTATTATATATACTTAGTTTATTTAAGGACGCTGTTAATCACGCTGATCTAATCATTGGACATAATGTCGACTTTGATAAAAATGTGATAATTGCAGAACTCATGAGGTTAGGGAGATCTAATATTTTAAAGAATATCCCTTCATATTGTACAATGAAGAACACTGTAGATTATTGCAAGATTGTAAGTTTTCGCAATAAATACAGGTATCCAGGACTTCAAGAGCTTTATTTCAAATTATTCAATCGCAATTTTGAAAATGCACATGATTCTTTTGCTGATGTTAAGGCCACAAAAGATTGTTTTTTCAAATTATTAGACGACGATATAATTGATATTACTAACGTTATTATTTAGAATACACTTTTATAAGTAAAGACAAAAAATCAAGAACTTCTAAACTCTTGGTTATGAATAATATGAGAGAAAAGCTTCTTAAAGACTATTATAACGAGGTAAATTCGCTTACCGCTGTTTGTCGTTCTAATATTTCATGGCTGAAAGGAGAATACCCTGAACTTGAAATCGGGAAGACATACCATGTGACCCACATCAGTGTGCAGAAATCCGCTTCCTACATTCTGCTATCAGAATTTGGACTTGAAAAAGAGTATCTTGCTGGGTGCTTTGAGATATTTGAGAACGGGGTTTCTCTTGACAAGGCATATATTCATGACCTTAGGTTCTGGGCTCCGAAACATAGATGGATATGTGAGGAACGAAATCCTCTGTTTGTCGAGGGTCACACCGCTAGATATGAAATTCCAGAGCATTTAAGGAAACTTGAACAAGAAAACAATATAAAGATTTTGTTTGCTGTTGAGTCTGGTAGCCGTGCTTGGGGATTCGAGTCGAAAAATAGTGACTGGGATGTGCGTTTCATCTATATCCATAAGCCTGAATGGTACTTCAGGGTCGAGGAACAGCGAGATACCATTGAATATGTGTATAATGATCGATTGGACATGGTTGGTTGGGATTTGAGGAAAGCGTTGTCGTTGCTTTATAAGAGCAATCCTTCAGTGCTTGAATGGCTCAACTCACCTATAGTCTATCGTCAGGATGAGTATTTCGCCAAACGGATTAATAGTGTGGCTGATAATTACTTCAATCCCATCAAGTTGATGTATCATTATAATCATATCTATAATAAGCACAATGAACGATACCTTCAACAGGAAGGTTATCCCATGAAACGTTTCCTTTATTATCTACGAGGTATTTTGGCTTGCAAGTGGATTGAGCAAAAAATGTCTCTTCCACCAATACCGTTCAAAGAACTTATGGATGCGACCGTGGAAGACGAGGCAATCAAGTCCAAGATAGAGGAACTGATACTAATTAAAAAAGGTGAGAAAGAATGCGACATTACGGTTGTTGATGATGCTTTGGTGGAATATGCTCGACATTGGGATGAGTACTTTAATAAGAAGATTGACTCATTCCGGCCCGAGGTGAGCAGTATCACAACCGAAGCATTAGATTCTATCTTGTTCGACATGGTTATGCTACATTATGACTTTGAGAAGGATAGCCCAAGCCTAATACCGTAACTATTGAAACTCGCAGACTGGAAAAAATAATCGTCACCAGATTTAGAAGAAAAATGTGACGTGAATTATTCATGAGAATAATAGACAAAATGAAATAAAACTCGTAACTTTGCAGACGAATAGAAGAACTCAATGATTTGAGCATTCGGAAAATCGCATTGAGCGAGAACCATGCAAGCTTGCTTGCAAATGGTCGAGCGTAAGCGATTTATGGAAATTTACATCAAGAACGCAGAAATGCGTGCCAACCGAGTTCCAGAGGATAGAGCATCTCGAAGAGCCACGGTGGCGAGCTGAAAAGCAGATGTGGGCTTAACGCCAAAAACTCATATAGCTCAGAGATGTTAGATTTCCTTATGTGTCGAGACAAAGGCATATAGGGATTTTTCATTCTCCTTCAGCAAGTGTTGTTGCTTGTCGTTAAATCCACCCGAAAGGATGACAAAACCGTATTTGTTTAACGATTTAATAACAACACCACAATGGAACAAGAAAGAAAATCAAGATGGGAAGGTCATGAATTCTGGTTTAGGTATGACCGCAAAGAAGGCTTAAAAAGATTTGAAGAGATTGCTTCGCTTGGCAACACGCCGACTGCCATCGCCTTAAGGTCATTGAAATTTCAATTGGAAGAAGAACTAGGCTTTGAGATTACAGACGCATTGTTTATCGACATTTTCAAAAAAGTCTGCAATTTCCGACCTGTGCCAGGGCTTGGGGGAATGGCCAGTTTAGAATTCATTCAACCGATTGAACGCATCTTCGAGAGACATGGCATCTTTGGTGACTCCAAGCAATTTGTGAACGCCGTTTGGAATACTTTCAGGATAAAGACTGACACCCGAAGGAACTATAAAAACATTGTCCTTCACATACCCCATGCTTCAACGCAATTCCCCGAGAGCAGCGACCACTCGTTCTGCGACCTAGATGGTGATGAGGGACTACTTGTAGATTACTACACCAATGAACTGTTCTCCCCAGAAGAGGTGACTGAACATATCTATAGTGTTGTGTTCCCATATTGCCGCTTGTATTGCGATGTGGAGAGATTGATAAATGACCCTTTAGAAGAGAAAGGGCTTGGTTTTTGTTATAGCAGATTTCTTTGGAATTCTCCGGAGCATGTATTCCCCCTCAGATCTTTCAGCAAAAAGGAAGAAGCGTTCAGGCTATATGTGGAACACCATTCGTCAATGTCTAAGAAATTGCTCCATTTGGGAAAAGGCACATTACTGATAGATTGCCACAGTTTCTCAAGCCAGCCCAACCTGCTGTGCAGCAATCCGCCTGATATTGACATCTGCATCGGGTTTAATGACGATGCTACTTGCCCGAACAAAGTTGTCATTGGTAATATCAAGCAGCATTTCAATTCCTGTGGCTACAAAGTTGCTATCAACACACCATTCTCAAAATGCAAAACTTTTGAGGTACCAATAGAATACCATTCTCTCATGATAGAGGTGAACAAATGCCTTTACATGAATGAACAGACGCTTGAAAAGACTGATGGATTCGACCAGCTGAAGGCTGACATCCAGTCACTCTACGAGAAGCTATTATAAGAATCTATTTAATCCTTAAATGTATTTTGCTTCTCGACCGTTTGGACGGTTAAAAAACAAGAGAAGAATCGAGTAGTATAAATGTTTAACGATCGGTGGCTGCTAAACGATGGATTAGCGGGTGCCGATTGTTTTTTGTTGGCACTGTTGTGGTTTTTATTATATCGTGTGCGATATAATGTTAAATATGCTTAAATGATTAGATATATCGCTTGCGATATAAAATAAATGCTGTACCTTTGCATCGTGAACGATAGAAACAACATTTAATAACGCATATATAAAAAATAAGGTATGGAAACTATTTATGATTTCAAGGCTCTGTCGAGCAAGAGTAAAGAGATTGATTTTTCGGAATTTAAGGGTAAAGTTCTGCTGATTGTGAACACTGCCAGCAAGTGCGGTTTTACTCCCCAATTTGCCGGACTGGAGGAACTGAACCAGAAATACAAGGACAAAGGATTGGTCATCATCGGCTTCCCCTGCAACCAGTTTAAGGAGCAGGACCCCGGCACAGACGGAGAAATTGAAGAATTCTGCCAGATAAACTACGGCGTGACGTTCCAGATCATGAAAAAGACCGATGTGAACGGTCCCGCAGCAGAGCCCATCTTTGAATACCTGAAGGCTCAGGCTCCTACCGAGGAGTACCACGGCATCAAGGCCAAGGGCGCCGCTCTGCTTTTCAAGACAATCAGCAACAGCGTGGAGAAGGACAGCGACATCAAGTGGAACTTCACAAAGTTCCTGATTTCGAAGGACGGCCAGACCATCAAGCGTTACGCCCCCACTACCGAGCCCAAAGACTTTGAGAAGGACGTGGAAGCCATGCTCGCCTAGTTGAGAATTATGTACGCAGAATTACAAATAGACAATCAGATCTGCTTCCGTCTCTACACCGCGGCGAGGCTGGTCACTCAGGCCTATACACCGATGCTGACGGAACTGGGCATTACCTATCCGCAGTACCTGGTGCTGATGGTGCTCTGGGAAAAGGACTGCCAACCCGTGAACGACATTGCCCATCGTTTGTTGCTGGAAACGAATACCGTCACTCCCCTACTCCAACGCATGGAGAAACTCGGCATTGTCAGCCGCATGAAGGGGAAACAGGACAAGCGCCAGCAACTTGTCAGCCTGACCGAAAAAGGCAAGCAACTGGAGGAAAAGGCCCTTGAGGTCATCCCTCCAGGCATGGGTAAGCAGCTCACAGCTTGTCCGCTGAAGCTCGAAGACTACCAACTGCTTGCACAAGAATTAGACGCTCTTATTAACACATTTAAAAAATAAAGGATATGGCACATCAATGCGAAAATTGCAAATTTCGCGCGCATTATGACAAGAAGCCGAACTCCCTGATGGGACGTTTCTGGCGTTGGCACATCAACTTCTGCCCAGGTTGGAAAGGATATTTCACTTCCCTCCCAGCTGATCAGCAGCAGGCCTTGCGCGACAAGTATCAGTTCACGAAATACCAGCCCAAGAGCTGAACGGCATAAAGTACGTATCGCACTGTGGTCAACAGGCGGCAGGAGTTACTGCAATAATCTGTTTATTAATCATAAAATGAAATAAGTCTTATGAAGAAAATGATGACTATCTGCCTATTGGCAGTTGCTAGTGTGCTGGGGGTATCGGCACAGGGTATATATGACTTCTCCGTTAAGGATGATTTGGGTAAAGACGTGTCACTCGCTGACTACAAGGGCAAGGTCTTGCTGATTGTGAACACCGCCACACGTTGCGGCTTCACGCCCCAATATGATGAGCTGGAAGCGCTTTACGAAAAGTACCATGCCGACGGGCTTGAGATACTGGACTTCCCCTGCAACCAGTTCGGAGAGCAAGCACCTGGCACCATCAAGGAGATTCACCAGTTCTGCACGGCCAACTTCAACATCAAGTTCCCGCAATTCGACAAAATTGATGTAAACGGAGCCAACGAGTCGCCCCTCTTTACCTATCTGAAGGCCCAGAAGGGCTTCGGTGGCTTTGACCTCAACGACCAGAGGGGCAAGTTCATGGACGAGATGCTCCGCAAGCAGGACGCCAACTATGACAAGAAGAGCGACATCAAGTGGAACTTCACCAAGTTCCTCGTTTCTCGCGATGGCCGCGTCGTGAAGCGCTACGAGCCCACGGACAAGATGTCTGACGTCGATATTGATATTCAGTTGGAAGTGAATCCTGTGCTGAGCAATATGATGGCGCGTCGCTCTATACGCAAGTATCTTGACAAACCAGTAGAGCACGAGAAACTAGAGGTGATCGTCCGTGCCGGCATCAATGCGCCGAGCGGCATGAACCGCCAGCCGTGGATCATCCGCGTGGTAGAAGACCAAAAGCTGATCGCTGATGTGACCGAGGTTTACAAGCGCAATAATCCCGAGCAGGTGAATCGCGACAAGGATTTCAAGAACATGTTCCGCAATGCGCCCAACCTCATCTGCGTCTGCACGCCTGCCGAAGGGGGCGGTGCTCTCGATGCTGGTCTGCTGGGCGAAAACATGATGCTGGCAGCCCAGTCCATGGGACTCGGCACCTGCTGCCTGGGCGGTCCCGTCCGCTTCCTCAACTCGAATGCTGACGCCAAGTTCTTCCTTGACCGTCTCGACATCCCCGAAGGTTATAAGCTGAACTACATCCTCGCCATCGGCTACCCTGACGAGCAGCCCGACGCCAAGCCTCGCGATGCGTCTAAAGTGAAGTATATCAAATAATCATAAAGACATGAAAAGTTTCAAATCAAGTGCGTGGATGCTTCCACAACCCGTGTTGATTATCGGCACCTACGACAAAGACGGTAAACCCAACGCGATGAACGCTGCATGGGGCGGCCAGTGGGACATGAACGAAATCATGATTTCCCTGGGTTCTCATGCCACGACCGATAACCTCAAGGACAATGATGAACTCACCGTCGCTTTCGCCACCGTGGAGACAATGGTGGCAGCAGACTACGTGGGTATCGTGAGTGGCCGAAACACGCCCGACAAGATGGAAAAGACAGGCTGGTCCATCGAAAAGGCTCCCAACGTGAATGCCCCAGTGTTCAAAGACTTCCCGATGACCCTAGAATGTAGAGTGAAAGAGAAAATCGATGAGGAAGAAACGGGTTATTACCTTGTAGCAGAAATCGTCAACATCCTCTGTGATGAGAAGTTCCTGGCTGCTGACGGCAAGCCCGATGTGGAGAAAATGAAACTCATCACTTTTGACCCCGTTCATCACACCTACATCCAATTGGGTAAGACGGTAGGCAAAGCATTTGCTGACGGTGCTCAATTAAAGTGATATTTGCAATCCAAGACAACTGTTATTAATTGGGATGAACAAAACTGCCAGCCTTCTCAAACCACTGATGCCGATTATCGCGGCGGCATATGGCACCGCGCTCATCTATGTCACTGCATTGCCAATAGACAGTAACTCGCAGGCGTTTGGCGGCGAGTTGCTGTCGTGGCTGCTCACATTGGTGGGAATCGGGCTGACATTATTTCTCGTTCAACGGATAGAGCCAAAATTATTCCCGACTGCCAAACAATTTCAGATCAAGTCGCCAACACCCCTTGTCATTGTGGGGTTGTTGTTAGTGGCTCCGCTATGGTTTGTAGCAAAAGAATATATCGTGTACGGTCTCACGTGGCTTGTTCATCCTGTGCAGATGGAGCCTCTCACCTACACTACTCCAGAGCTGCGTGAGGACCTGCTGTCCAGTGTTCATGCCGTGCTATTGGCCCCAATACTCGAAGAACTGTGCTTCAGGCAAATGGCTATTTCACCTTTCCGACGCCGAGGGGCACAGATGGTGGTCTGTGTGGTGATGGCAGTGTTGTTTGGGGCGCTCCACGTGCGTAACTTCCTTGGAGCCTCTATTGATGCCCTGTTCTATGGGTCGATATTCATCATGACGAGAAACATCTGGAATAGCGTGGCTCTCCATGCTGGCTGCAATCTGACAGTAACGTTGCTTGCGGTTTATTGCTGGCTAGGTCTTGGTGACTTGCAGATGGCAAAAACACCGATGATCATTCTGACTGACGCCAAATTTATTATCGCCAGCATTGTCTTGTCCATAGCGGGATTTCTACTGATCAATACAAAGAAAAGAGAAACTACAGGATGAAGCTCCATTCTTTGAAAAAATTCATATCGAACCTGTGGCATAAGCTCAGAACATCGCTACAGTCACTCTCATTCAGGACTGGAGTCATCGTGCTGTTGTGTTGCATCCCGTTCTATATCCTATCCTTTGCCCAAATGCTACTGCCAATCAGCGTTACCGCCAAGGGAGTATTATGGACTATACTCTTCGGCCTGGCAAAGACTTGCCAATATGGAGGCCTGACAATCCTGGGCGTAGAGGGCTATAAGCGCCTCAAGAATAAGTTCAAACGCAAAGAAAAAGATAGTGACGACTGAGACTGTCGCCACCACGTGAGAGTTAGGATATTGCGAGCTAAGTGCTTTAGGTGAGATAGCTGAGTTCGTAAACCAATCGGGGGCTGTGGCACTTGGGGCAGAACAGTGGGTCGTCGTTGCCTTTCAGGAAGGATTCTTCTTTCTTCCTGATGACTGTGCCGCACTCGGGGCAGACGAAGTCCTCGGTCGCTTCACCGAAGGCATGATACTCCTGGCCCTCGTTATGCTCTACCACAAAAGCATGGCAATGAGGGCATTGCCTGCCTATATCACAAGATGACATACCATGAACGAAACTGATGATGTCCTCATGATGGCCGCACTCCTTACACCTGATGGTGCCAGCGCCGCCCATGTGAGAAAAGCACAGGTACTCTTCATCAGGCTCTAGACCTAATTGTTCCTTTAATTTCTTCTCGTCATCCATATATAATCCTTTCTTTATTGATTCAACGTGTTTTCATTTTGATTCATTGCCGTCATGAGTGTTCCTACATGTAGGAGGTGTCGAGTGTGTCGGTTGGGGGAACCTCGTAGCGGGTACCGGTGGACTGGTGAATGCGGCGGCGCACCTTATCACTCATGCCGGGACGAGTAAGGCGTGGACGGAAGCCGCTGGAGTTGCGTAAGTACTGGCCGTTCTCCTCTTGACGGATGACACCGTCATTATACTTCACAATCATGTGATAGGCCATCTGGCGCCATCGCGCGACCATCTGGTCGCCCATCTCGCAGCCGTAGTCGGTCAGTAAGGCGATGGCGGCGGTGCGGTCGCTATTCATCAATTCAAGGGCACGTGCCTCAATAGCTGCCTGGCGGTCAAAGTAGCTGGCCTGCAGCGAGTCGCGCACCTGCTGCAACTCGGGATAGAGCAGGCTCCAGCGGGGATAAACCATATTGCTGACCCAGTTGCATACCCAGTAGGCACTCTCGTCGCTGAAAGTGTAGGCATCGGCCTTGGGGTCATTGTAGCAGTGCGGCACACGGTCGGCACAGCAATAGACAGGCGTATAGGCCACCATGCCGCTGTCGTCGTTGCCCCACCAAATGACGCCGCCCACCTCGCGCGGCATGAAACTGCGCAACTGGCAAACCCAAGTGAAGGCGGTATGCGTAGTCGCCACCGACCGCTCGTGGAACATGGTCGTGCCATCGTCGTCATAACGGGACGGCTGCGGACGGAAGGGGCTATCATAGATTCCAGCGCCAGGGTCGTCGTCCATGGCAAACTCGGTACCCTCAAAGCGGTCACGCAAGCACTCGATGACGTCGCCCACGCTGACTGGCTTATCGGGGATAATCCACATGGGCAGCGGTTCCACCTCGCTCATGGGCAACTTGCCTTCCACATAAGGCAAATAGCGGTCCATCCCCGAGGTCAGATGGCGGTATATCGCCCACACGCGCGAGTCGCCCAGCCGTCGGCCACCAAAGGTGGGAGGATTGTAGGCATCACAGAAGCTGAACTCGCTGTCTTTGCCCTTGAAATAGCCTCGCTCGCGGGCAAACTTGATGCAGTTGGGCGAAATCATCACATTCTTTTTGTCTTTCAGGTCCACACGGCGGATGCGGCTCTGGTTGGCATGGGCCATCACAGCATTGTCGGGCACGCGTACGGCAATCCACACCACACTCTTGCTGCCCGGTCCACAGCCCGACATCTCAAGGATCCACGCCTCATTGGGGTCACACACCGTGAACGATTCACCCGAGCTGCAGAAGCCATATTCCTCGGCCAAGCTTGTCATTACACTGATGGCTTCGCGAGCCGTGCGAGCCCGCTGCAGCCCCAGGTCCATGAGCGAGCCATAGTCGATGATGCCTTCACTGTCAATCAGCTCTTCACGTCCCTCAAAGGTCGTTTCACCGATAGCTACCTGCCACTCGTTGATGTTGCCCGTGACCAGATAGGTCACCGGTGCCTCGGGAATCTCCCCGTGATAGACGCGCGAGTCGCGGTCATAGATCTTGCGCATCGTTTCTGCAGGATGCTTGCCCGCCTCGTAACGGTACATCTTGTGGCATGCGCCCCAAGAGTCGATGTTGTAGGTACACATCACCGCCCCGTCAACACTCGCCTTCTTCCCCACCAAAATGCTGGTACAGGCCTCACCCTGTGGCAGACACAGCCACAGCACCATCAACAGTATCCAAAATCGCTTCATCTGTATCATGCTTTAATCAGTTTGCCCACAAAGGTAATGTTTTTTCCTGAGAAAAACGATGTCACCATCTGTACACTCAGCTATAGCAATAATCAAGAGAAACCATGATGACTGATTCATTGACCATAAAAAGAGGCTCTAACAAGATATCCCTCACGCTTTGTAAGGCATGAGGGATACTGTTGAATAATCCTTAGATTCTTAGCAGACTGATTAATTCGAGCTAAGAATGATGTTGATCAGTGCTGCGACATCAAGGACTGTGATCATTCCGTCTCCATTCACATCACTATACGGAGAAACGGCCTGGTTGATACCAGTACCCAAGATGACGTTGATCAATGCGGTAACATCACTGATATTAACGATATGATCAGCATTCACGTCACCCAGCAGGCCGCCTTCATACAACATAACTCGACTGCTTTGCGCTCCACAGTCCACGCAGGTGCGGATTTCCAGACCATCATGTGTCATGTCGGGCCATACGGCGACACGCCATTCGCCCCAGTTGTGTTCGGTGTTGGCGGCACTCAGCAGTTGTCCCAAGTCATATCGGGCACGCTGCAGGAAAGTGCAAGTATAGGCTGCATAGTATTCATACTCCTTGTTGATGGATTTACAAGTGTTGGCATAATCATTCCACAAGAAGCGTGAAACAGCAGATTTCATACTGGCTTCATCAACAAATTCCATACACAGACGGAGGTAATCGTAGTCTTCAACACCGTCATTCACTTGTTTCAAGCGCAAGGAGGTAATAGGCTTTTCGGCACTCTGGCCCCACAGTGTTCCGGGGTAAATCAGGATGCCGTCACCATTACCTGTCTGAATGCCTCCAGCAGCAGGAAGTGTTTTCTTCACCCAATCGACGGGCAAGTAGGCGCAGTTCCATTGCAGCCAACCGTTACTGTTCATGTACCACTGCTGCCAGAATGGAACGCGACGCATAACACCAAGCTGTGAGATATTAAAAATCCAGAAGTATGTGCCACCACATTTGCCATCTCCCTGATAACGCCATGTACGGAATCGTTCAGGATGATTCTCACGGTCCTGGAAATTCAGGAAATTGGCTTGTTTCAGATCATAGTTGGAGTTGCGGGGGTCAAACGCACCTTGATTGGGACAGATGATATCAATCTTTCCCTTAAACAATTCTGTCGTCTGTTCAAAATTACCATAGAATGGAGCAACGGCATGATAACCGGGCCATAATTGATTCAGTCTTTCAGACATGGCCTCCAGCAATGCCACCTCGCTTTCGGAGCCCGTCGGCTCATCCATGAGGTAGAAGAAGGCCTTGTCCTTCAAGAACGGATTATTATAGACGATGCTTTTATATTGGCTGATGGTCTCTTTGGCAGCGTCGGTGAAGTCCCCAGTGTTCATGTTGAAGTGGCCACGGTGTACCGGTACCGTGAAATTCGTGCGGCGCGGGTCGGCCATGGCCAATTCGGCAGCCTTGCGGTCATCGCCCATCTTCCAACGAGGAATTTCGTATGTACTAACGCCATGCTCGAGCAAGCACTCCTGATAGCCATCCAGGATTTCCTTGGCTCGAGGCAAGTCGGCCTCGGCCACGTCACCATTACTTGCCACTTCCAGACCATTCAAGGCAAAGATGCTCCGGGTGGCATGATAGCCCGAATTGCAGTTGTAGAGACCCATGAGCACCTCAGAATAGTGATTCTCAGGCAAGGCAAAGTTCCAGACCCTAACGGTAACAGCTCGTGATGCGATCAGTTCATCTCCATCAAATGCCGAAACGGTTGAATAATACACTCCTGGAGTCTGATTCATCGTTGAATTCAATTCAACATAAAACACCTTGTTGTGGCCAACAATGCTCTTCTGGATTTCACCGCCATAGGGAACCAGGGCTTCGGCCAATGAATCGGGAATGCCAACGCCTGGAGCAAAGAAGAAGTCTTCCCAATAAATCGAATGCGGCAGTACCTCGTTCTCGGAATTGGTGAACGGACTGATTTCAATCCTGAGATTGCGCTCTTTTTCCTGTTCACGGTAGAACACATGGAAGCCCTCTTTCTCGTTTTGGGCCAAGGCTAAAAAGCCAGCAGTCCTATCCTCATAATTGTGATAATACCATGACGCTTGCATTGAAGCCTCATTTTTGGGCAATTGCTGACATCTGATATCATCAATTCCGTTCCACTCTCTCAGCGGCACCTTTTCCTCACAGGCCTGATAATCGTTGAATAACAGATAAAGCAGATAAGGATCGGGATCAGGCTCATCTTGAGCATACACATTAAATACTCCAGCCACACTCAGCATTAAAACGAATAGGACAAACTTACGCGCCCATCTAAAATGTAAAAAAACAGTTTCCATTTTGCTTAAAAGTTTAGAATGAATAATACTTAAAAATTAGGTAATAATACTTGAATCAGATAATAAAGAAAATAACAAAAGCCACACTTCTGACTGATTTTTAGAGGTTTAGTAGAGCTTCAGTTAAAATCCATCATCCTAACGATTCGCTATTGAGTTACAAAGTACGGAAACCTGCTTGAGATATACAAATATTCTGCAAAGATTTATTAGAAAATGAAAGCAAAAATTTAAATTCAACGACAGTTTGACAACAATCAATAGGATAACACTTAAACAGTAGCGTATCTTTATTCGCCATCGCTTGCAAGAAAGTGGCAGCCAAAACCGTCATGAAGCCGCGTATGGTGTGCTCCAGCGGCTTCGGCATCACCATTCGCGAATTGTAATACCATCTCTCCTGTCGACAACGCTTCATTATAGTAATCTTCAACACTCAAAATAGCCTGCAATCTATTGCAGGTTTCGGTAATTGTCTCTAACTTTGCAGCAAATCATAGACCTAAAACTATCGATAACATAAATACTATAAAGAAACTGAAATTGGAACTGATATGAAAAGAATTGGATTATCCTTGATGATGATACTGACTTGTGTGATGGCTTTCGCACAGGAAGAAGTAGTTGACTATCTCCAAGTTGGAAAAACGCTCAAGTTTCAAGGCAAGAAGTTTGAACTCAAGTGGTGTCAACACCAAAATGAGGCTGTTTATCTTCAGGAATGGCTGCCTGAGGGTGAGACGTTTGATAATTATGGGCAGATGTTGTCGGTAACGCTGTTCTTCTCAGAAGCAGGAACTGTTCAATATGTCGAGAACATGATCCAGATTCTTGAGAAACGCAAGAAGACTGACTGCGCCTATTATTACGTCCATGAGAAAGACGGAGAGTATGTCATTGATTTCTTGGTGCTTGATAGAGCGGGCGGCAAGGTGAATTTTGCAGAGGTAGACATCAATCACTGCAAACCTGTGATCGTCAATGGGAAGAAAGCCATACAGATCAATCTCTATACGCGCAGGGCGTATGGTGACGACATCAACCCCTTCTTGGAATCCCTCGATGATAAAACAGATGACTGGATCAATGAATTGACACAGATGAAGATTGTCTGCAAAATGAGATAGCATTACAATTATTAAAGAAGTAAACAAAACTGCACTATGAAACAGATTCTTCTATTTGCAACCCTCATCTTTGGCGCATTTGCGATGCATGCGACTGATGAGGCAGAATACGAGACTTATCGTATCACTTGGAGTGAAATCAGCGCCCTAGTGGAAAACAATCCTGACAGCATTAAATCCTTGATAGATCGTGCTGCACTGGGCGATACCACCTTGAGGACAAAAGAGCTACTGGTGGCTTATATGGGTAAATCTTACTTCGGAGCTTCACCTTTTAGCGAGAGTCGCGACGCTAGATCCGCTTTGAACGAAAATAAGGTCGACAGTGCAATGGTCTTGATAGAACAGGCTATAAAGCGCAATCCGTTGTCGCTGTCCAACAATTATTACTATGTCGTTTGCGCCCTGACCCAAAATCCACAAATTGCTGATTACCAACCTATGCAGCAGGACGAAAATCTGAAGCTTGCTATTGCGAGGTTTAATCTGCTGCTGGAAGCCATTTATTATAGCGGCAACGGGTCGCAGGAGTATCCTTACAAGGTGACATGTGTGGATGATGAGTATACCTTTATGAGTCAAGGTTTGGATTTGCCCCACCCAACGAACCAGTCATTGACAAAGGACGGCCATGACATGTTCAAATTGCCTCCTCATTCTTTAACACGATATACAGGCCTGGAAATCCACTTTGACGCAACACGCATCCTGCAGTTAGAACAGAATCTCTTTAATCCCAATTGATGCTATGAAACGATTGTTTTTGTTTATCATGGCAATCCACTTCATTGGTAGTTTAGCAGCACTTGAGTGTTTAGCGAATTATTTGTTACTTTGCCGTAGAAACTCTAATCGCAACTGATAATGAGAATACAGTCTATATCAATAATAGTTCTGCTTTTGCTGACTCTTCTTTCCTGCAATCCGAAGCAAAATAAGCAACCAGAGTGCCCACTGATTACACCAGAAATCTATGAGCGCGATAAGCGTCAAGTTGCGGATTGTATCATGAGGAATATAGAATACATTCGGGCAAATCATCACGTTAATTCAATTGTAACGTCTGATGTGGCTAACTTTTATGAGCCATATACAGTCTTTTATAATGAAACGAAAGAAAGGTATTTGCCGCTTCCTATCTCAGCTTATGATTATTTAAAAGTGACAACTGATACCATAATCTATAGCGACGATGGGCTTAAGTGTTTCATTTTTGTCGTTCTTGAAGAGAAAACTATTGAAGGCCAAGAATATAGTACAGTCAAAAAAGGAGAAAATTTTGATGCCAAATCATTTGTTGGTGTACGTGAACAGCTTAATGATTCAATCACTATTTATCCTTTTGTTAAGTATAATGTATTTGGTATGGCCAGCTATAAATCAGCGGTGAAAACTCTGAAGCATTTTTACTTCAACCGCTTAAAAGGTGATTACCTTTCGGCCAGTGTGTATATGGATGCAGGCAGGAGTTTTGAAAAGAATGTTGGAGAGCAGGGCTTTTTTGACTCGGTAATTTTTCAACACTATAACGATAGTACTTTCTTCTATCAATATAATTATTTCGATTTAATGCAGTATCATTATATGAGATAAAGAAATTTTGCACAATACTATTTTGATTATGAGGGTATTTAGGTTGTTATTAGTGATAGCTGTGATGATGGTTTCTTGCAGTTGGCAAAGACCATTTAACAGGCAGTTGTGGGATGAGGTTGGGGATTTAGAATCCAGCCCTTTCAGGAAAGAAATGGTTAAAGACGTGCTTGACAACCATTTGAAACCAGGTATGCACTATCAGGATGTGAAAAAACTATTGGGTGATATTCATTCTGATGTAACAAATGACAGTATTGGCCACATTGTTCTCGTTTACGGCTTCTATGATGAGTACTCAGGTATAGACTATGAGCATAGCTACGGGCTTGAAATCACTTTCTCTACCGATAGCCTACTAACAGATGCTGCATACAAAGATTTTATAAGTTCTGAGCGTATATACCAATTAGAAGATTAACATCTGCCGTCTTTTCCATTCATACGCGGTTGATTTACCTTTGTGGCAAATCAACCGCTATTCTTTATGATACTCACCATCAACGGGCAGCAAGCCGCCCTTAAGAAAGGCTCGTCAAGCAGGCGCAGGACGAGTACCAGCGCCTCATGAACAATAAATCACCGAAATCTAAAAGAAAATGAAGTGTTTAGCGAAAAAATCGCTACCTTTGTCGTAGAAACTCTAATCGCAACGGATAATGAGAATACAGTCTGTATCAATTATAGTTCTGCTTTTGCTGACTCTTTTTTCCTGCAATCCGAAGCAAATTAAGCTGCCAAAGTGCCCATTGATTACACCCGAAATCTATGAGCGCGATAAGCGTCAAGTAGCGGATTGCATAATGAGGAACATAGAGTATATCCGAACTAATTATTGTGATTCAATTCAATATACGGATATAGCTAATTTCTATATGCCATATGTGGAGTTTTACCATGGGGATAGAGACTATTATGTATCAGCTCCTATTCCTAGTTCTGATTATGTAAAAGTAACAGTTGATACCATCATATATGATACTAGTGGAGTAAAGTGTTTCGTTTTCTTTGTTATCGAGAAAAAAACTATAGTAGTTGATGGTTTCAAATCAAGAGAAGACGGTAGAAATTTTGATGCCAACGCGCTTGTGGGAATTCGTAAACAAGTAGCGGACTCACTTTGTCTTTATCCATTTGTTAAATTCAAAACTTTTGGTTTTGAAAGTTATCAATCCGCGATTAACGAGTTAAAACGGCTATATTTCAATCATTTAAAAGGTGATTGTATAGCTGGCTCTGTATATAAGAATAGACGGTTTGATTCTAATGTTGGTGAGCAAGGATTCTTTGAATCTGTCATTTATCAGAAGTGTACTGATAGTACATATTATTATCAATATAACGGTTACGATCTGATGCAGTATCATTATTTGAAATGAAAGCAATGGAAAAGACAGAAAAAAGCATACGTCGCATTGGAATCTATTTCCTAGTATTGGGGGTGATAAGTGCCCTTTATGGCTTAGCATTTCAAACAGGCATCGTCATACCGATATGCATTATTCTTATGTGCATACCAAGGTTGGTATGTAACAAGAAGTGGGCTGGTGTTTCGCTTATGATTTCTTCTATCTTGATGACATTAGCGCTTTTTTATTTCTTAGACATCCCATTTCTGTTGTCTGAAGAATATTCGATGGATGTGCAACTGGACGAAATAATTATCGATGGCATCTTGATAGTCATAGCGTTGTTAAATTGTTACCTGTGCTATCGCCTCTTTAAGTTGCTTTTCCAAACAAAGGAAACAGAATAAAGAAATATCCAAGATTAACGGCTCGCCGATGACCTCGGTGAGCTATTTTTTTGACCAAAGCTATGTCTGTTTTCAGTCTAATGCTTGAAAAGACAACACAAAGTCATTGACAGGGATTGTATGGGGTTCAATCAGTCCAGTCGACATATTCGTGTAAGGATCATAGACTGTAACCCAATCCATGTCATTCACAGTGTATTGATAGAGATTCCCAACTATGAATGCTTTATCAATCCGCTCAATACTTATACACTTGCAATACATATTGTTTAGATGATTCATTCGACTGGATGCCGTTTCATGAAATCCTCTTTCATGTCAGGCACGAATGTCTGAATTCCGAACACGCCTCCACCGAATTGGAAAACTACGTGGTCATTATAGGGGATAAACATGAGATCTTCGGTGTATTTCTTGATTTCTTTAGGCGTCATGGGGCGATTATAAATGACAAAAGAGTACATGCCAAAACCCACTCGACGAAAACCAATGGTCGCATAGTCCTCATGTGTGGTGTGGGCTTCGATAGAAATACATTCCATATCTTTGAGTCGCTGACGGATGTTGTCAAATTCGCCTTCATCAAGTCCAACGATCTGCATGAGAGAATCTGTATTGGCTGGATCCCAATGGGTAGACCAAATAGAGTCTTTATCATTAGCGAATATGTGAAATCTGGAAACCTTGCCTTTTTCAAATTCTAGTTCCATCCTTTTACCAGGTTCCAGGCTTTGGTTAGCATAGGCGATCAGTTCTCTCATTTCCTGCTCATGCTCATTGCAGTATTCTGCCATGATGTCAGGATTGCAGGGCTTCTCTTTATTGAACGGAGAAAAGATTAAAATCCCCGTCAACACAAGGAGAACACAACCCCATGCAAAGACGATTTTCTCCAATTTGGTTCTCATCTTTACTGACCTGACAAAAACAACCAATGCCCATATTGTGACAGGTAGAATGAGCCACCAAAACAAACCCAAAACTAATGCTACCCCAAAAAGTCCATCATCAACCCTCAGAAGAGTAATGATGATAATACTTGCAAGAATCATAGGCAATAGTTGCCCACTAGTCAAACCAACTTTCTTGAGTGTATCCTTATCGTTTCCCATTTTGTGAAGTCCTGTCTATTGTTTGAAATATAACGTAAAACCGTGTCTTTTAGTGTACCACCCAATAGCACACTATGAGACTTTGGATGCTCTCCTTTTGGAGAAACGAACGATTATGTAGATAATGGTGAGTACAATAAAGACATAATACTTGAAATACACAACGTCAGCCCACCATCTAAGACCGTAAGCATTAGTTGAAATGATGTTTCCTGCATCATCGGTAATATTCTCGTAGTGGTATTTGAAATCCGTAGGTATTGCATCAATGATGAGGTCTGTAATACCATGTAGTATGATAAACAATATGCACTCTACAATGCCTGATTTGACTTTCGTTAAAACATTGACGTTGATTTTTGTCAAGTACAAAAACACAACAAACAATGTGTTGAATAGGCTGATATAAAAACCTATCATAAAACCGATAGCCAACGCAAATCCCGGGTCATCATCAGAGTGACCAATAGGAATGAATGCTGGGACGCAAAGAACGAGAGCGTACACGAATATGAATATAAAGTATATCCTTACCGTGTATAATACCAATCTCTTTATATCGATTCTTGTTCTCATCTTGATTGTTTTGTTGTCTTCAACCGCAAAAATACTTGTTTTTGGCGGTAAAAATACTTGTTTTTGGCGGTAAAAACAAGAGGCATGAACCAGAATGAAGTTTTTTATTTTCAAACGGTTGAAATTCAATGGTTTGCAAAAGGAGAAATGAGCTCCAATTATTTGCTGGATTCAGTAATTGACTGTAACTTTGCAAACAAGATAAGTCCGTGTGTATAAACAATCAAACAGGGTGTCGAAATGAAACAGTTCATTGTCATAGATCAACTTCGCTTGAATGAAAAAGGCGCCCTGGTGTGTAAGAAACCATCCGGACGGCTGTGCTCAAAAGTGCACTTCAAGCAGGGGGACCTTGACGGTGTTTGTGGC